>JAQUEX010000027.1 GCA_028684935.1 Kiritimatiellia bacterium
ACTTCCATCATCTTTACCGCACCCCGCTCTTTGCGAAAGAGGCTGAGCGCTGGTCGTATGGAATAACGTCCGACATGTGGAGCCTCCGGCCTGAGCATTTCAAAGTGATCTACACGCCCATCCCCCCGGCCGACGAGCAGGCCGCCATCGTGCGCTTCCTCGACCACGCCAATGGCCGCATCGACCGGGCGATCCGCGCCAAGCGCAAAATCATCACGCTGCTCAACGAACAGAAGCAGGCCATCATCGCCAGTCTGGTGACGGGGAAGTGTGAAGTGGGAAGGGTGAAGAGTGAAGAGGGAAGAGAGAAGGGTGAAGACGGCTCCGATCTTTCACTCTTCACACCTCGCCCTTCACACTTAATGAAGCCCTCCGGCATTCCCTGGCTCGGCGACATCCCGGCGCATTGGGAGGCACGAAGGGCGAAGCAGGTATGTTCTGCCATTATCGACTGCAAGAATCGCACACCAGATCTGATCGAGGGCGGAGAGTATACCGTCGTAAGAACCACAAGTATTCGAAATGGTCGCTTCAGTCTAATCGGAACGTATCCCACAAACCGCCGAAATTATGAGATTTGGACACAGAGAGGTGCGCCACGCAAAGGTGACGTATTTTTTACACGTGAAGCGCCTGCGGGTGAAGCGTGTTTAGTCCCGGATATACCTAACCTCTGCATGGGACAACGGATGATGTACTTGCGACCGGACCCCGAATCCATAGAGTCGGAGTTTCTTCTACATAGCATCTATGGACCAGTCATACGGCGTTACATAGACATCGCCTGCAATGGAAGTACTGTAGGACATCTTCGCCTCGGCCAGATCGGTGCAATGCCACTACTTTGGTGCCCTCTGAAAGAACAACTGGATATCGTTGCACATATCGCTCACGCGTGCACAAATCCAAACACCGCCATCTCTAACCTCGAACGCGAGATCACCCTGCTCCGCGAGTACCGCACGCGCCTGACCGCCGACGTGGTGACCGGCAAGCTCGATGTGAGAAGAGAGAAGAGTGAAGAGGGAAGGGTGAAGGGTGAAGGGGACTGGGGAAAAGAAGATGAGGCGGAGGCGCTGGAAACAGAGGAAGGAGGCGAAGATGAGTGAGCCCTGCCGGGATCTGGGCGAACGTTCGTTCAACTTCGCCCTGCGGATTGTAAAAGTCTGCCAAACGCTCGATGATGCGCCGGGGGCGGGACGGACGCTCGGCAAGCAACTGCTCCGCAGCGGCACCTCCATCGGCGCAAATTTGGAGGAGGGGTTCGGTTCCCAGTCCGAGGCGGATTATCTGACCAAATGCTCCATCGCCTGCAAGGAGGCGCGCGAAACGCTCTATTGGCTGAAGCTCCTCGCCGCCAGTGGAATCTTACCAGCACCCCGTCTGTCCGACCTCACCGGCGAATGCAACGAACTGGTCGCCATCCTCACCACCATCGTCAAACGCCTGAAAGAGAAGCGCCATGCCTGATTCACCCTTCACCCTTCACCCTTCACCCTTCACTCTTCCGCATCCCCGACCTTGATCCAGACCTGCCGCCGGACAATCCAGACTGAAACTTCCCTTTTTGGGAAGTACCTGTTGACAGGATGTGCCAGATAGGGAATACTATGCGCGTCATCAAACGTAAGACCCTCAGTGATTACTGGACAAAGAAGCCCGCCGCTGAGCAGGAACTCAAGGCGTGGCTCAAAGAAGCCGAAAACGCAGAGTGGAAGAACCCCGCTGAAGTAAAGGCCAAGTATGGGAGTGCCAGCATCCTCAAGGCCGGTCGAATCGTGTTCAATATCTGCGGCAACCACTTCAGGTTGGTGACGTGGATCAACTTCGAGTTCTACACCATATACATCAGGTTCATCGGAACGCATCCCGAATACGACGCGATTAACCCACAGGTGATCTAATGCAACCGAAACTTATCAAGACGGACGCGGACTATCAGAGCGCTCTGGCGCGTATCGAGAATCTCTTTTCAGCGAAACTGGGCACGCCTGAAGGCGACGAACTGGACCTGCTCGTCACCCTTGTCGAACTGTATGAGAAGCAAACCTTCCCGATTGGACTTCCCAATCCTGTTGCCGCCATCCGCTTCCGCATGGAACAACAGGGGCTCAAGAGCAAAGATCTGATTCCTTTCCTCGGCAGCGCCAGCAAAGTCTCGGAAGTACTCTCGGGCCAGCGTAATCTGAGTCTGACCATGATCCGTAACCTCGTCAACGGCCTGGGCATCCCGGCCGAAGTTCTCCTGCAAGAGCCGGGAGCCAAGCTGAAGCCGGACGAGGATGTTGCCGCCTTTAAAAAGTTTCCCCTGTCAGAAATGGTCAAGCGCGGATGGTTCCCCGGTTTCAGCGGCACCTTGGCCGACGCAAAGAGCCAACTCGAAGACCTGGCGACCGCTTTTGTCGGCGTGCTGGGCTCTGCGGCGTTGGCCCCTGCCTTCAACCGCCAAAATGTCCGTTCTGGCAAGAAGTGCGATGAACATGCACTCACGGCTTGGCGCATCCGCGTAATGTCTCTGGCCCAGCGGGAAACCTTGCCGCCCTACACGAAAGGTACGCTGAACCATGCCTTCCTAGCGGAATTGGCTCGGCTCAGCTATCTGGACGACGGACCCAAACTCGCCAAGGAATTCCTGAACAAGAGTGGCATCCACCTAGTTTTCGAGAGGCATCTCCCCAAGACGTACCTCGACGGCGCGGCCATGAAACTGCCGAACGGAGCGCCAGTAGTAGCCCTCTCGCTCCGCTTTGACCGTCTCGACAACTTCTGGTTCACCCTCTTCCACGAACTGGCCCATGTGGCCCAGCATCTGGACAAAGACGGCATCGATGTCTTTTTTGACGATCTGCAAGAAAAGGGCAAATGCCAATGTGAAAAGGAAGCCGATGCCTTTGCCGCCAACGCGCTCATCCCCGACGCCAAATGGCAAGCGTCGCGGCTCTCGCAGAAGTCTAGCCCTTTTGAGGTTTATTCGTTCGCGGCCGCACTTCGGATCAATCCGGCCATCCCTGCCGGAAGGATTCATCACGAAACTCACAATTTCATGCTCTTCCCCACGCTGATCGGCACAGGGAAAGTGCGTCGCATGTTTGAAAGCAGCAAAGCTTAAGGCTACAGAAGGGCCTTCATAATGAGCCCCACCGACACCACCGAAAAAGGCCTCGAATCCCTCATCATGCGCCACCTGACCGGCGTGGACGGTTTCGCCGTCGAGCCCGGCTATGCCGCATGCGAGACTCCCGCCCAGTATGCCGCCGCCAAAGCCGCCGGTTCCGGCTGGCTCGCGGGCGCGCCCGCTGATTACGACCGCGTCCACGCCCTGGACGTGCCCCAGCTCTTCCGCTTCCTTGAGGACACCCAGCCCGCCGCCTTTAAAAAACTCGGCATCTCCGATTACCGCAACATCACAGACATCAAGCGCCTCAAGTTCCTCAACCGCCTCTCCGCCGAGATCGGCAAGCACGGCGTCATCCACGTCCTGCGCAAGGGCCTGAAGCACGAGGCGCTCGACTTCACCCTCTTCTTCGCCACCCCCTCGCCCGGCAACGCCACCGCCGCCGCCCTCTATGCCAAGAACCGTTTCTCCGTCACCCGTCAGCTCCGCTACAGTCTCGACGAGACGCGCCGCGCCCTGGACCTCTGCCTCTTTATCAACGGGCTCCCCATCGCGACCTTCGAGCTGAAGAACAGTCTCACCAAGCAGACCGCCGCCGACGCCGAGGAGCAGTACAAGCGTGATCGCGATCCCCGTGAAAAGCTGTTCGAGTTCGGCCGCTGCGTGGTCCATTTCGCCATGGACGATTCCGAGGTCCGCATGTGTACGCAGCTCAAAGGCAAAGCCTCCTGGTTCCTGCCCTTCAACAAGGGGGTCAACGACGGCGCGGGTAACCCGCCCAACCCCGACGGCCTCAAGACCGACTACCTCTGGAAAGAGCTTCTCACGCCGGCCGGCCTGACCGACATTCTTGAAAACTACGCGCAGATCGTCGAGACGAAGAACCCCAAGACCGGCCAGAAGAAACGCGTCCAGATCTTCCCCCGCTACCACCAGCTCGGCGTCGTGCGTAAGGCCCTCTCCCATGCCGCCGCGAACGGCGCCGGCCAGCGATATCTCATCCAGCACTCCGCAGGCAGCGGCAAATCCAACTCCATCGCCTGGCTCGCCCACCAATTGATAAGGGTGAAGGGTGAAGAGAGAAGGGTGAAAGAAGAGGGTGTGCCACCCTTCACCCCTCACCCTTCACACTTCCTCTTCGACTCCGTGATCGTGGTCACCGACCGCACGATTCTCGACGACCAGATCCAGAAGACCGTCAAACAGTTCATGCAGGTGAGCGCGACCGTGGGCCACGCCCACCACTCCGGCGACCTGCGCAAGTTCATCGAAAGCGGCAGAAAGATCATCATTTCGACGGTGCAGAAGTTCCCCTTCATCCTCGACGAGGTCTCCGCCGCGGGCAACAAGACCTTCGCCATTATTATCGACGAGGCCCACTCCAGCCAGGGCGGCAAGACCACGTTGGCCATGAGCAAGGCGCTCGGCAAGACAGACGATGACACGGAGTCCGACACCGATGCCGAGGACACGGTCAACACGGCCCTCGAAGCCCGCATGGCCGCCCGCAGGATGCTGACCAACGCCAGTTACTTCGCTTTCACCGCCACGCCCAAGAACAAGACCCTCGAAATGTTCGGCGAGGCGTTGCCGCCCGACGCCGAGGGCAAGGTCAAACATCGGCCCTTCCACAGCTACACCATGAAGCAAGCCATCCAAGAGGGTTTCATCCTCGATGTGCTGGCTAACTACACGCCAGTCCACACCTACTGCAAGCTCGTCAAGAAGGTCGATGACGACCCCGAATTCGACACCCGCAAAGCCATCAAGAAGCTCCGCAAGTACGTCGAGAGCCACGACCACGCCATCCGGCTCAAAGCCGAAATCATGGTCGACAACTTCCTCACCGGCGGTATCGGCAAGATCAATGGACAGGCTCGTGCCATGGTGGTCTGCCACGGTGTCGAACGCGCCATCCAATACTTCCACGCCTTCAACACCTACCTCGCCGAATGCAAGAGCCCCTACAAGGCCATCGTCGCCTTCTCAGGTGAGCACGAATTCGCCGGCGACAAAGTCACCGAAGCCTCGCTGAACGGCTTCCCTTCAAACGGCATCGCCGGGACTTTCCAAGAAGAGCCCTACCGCTTCCTCATCTGCGCCGACAAATTCCAGACCGGTTACGACGAGCCTCTGCTGCACACCATGTACGTTGACAAGCCTCTTTCGGGAATCAAGGCCGTGCAGACCCTCTCCCGCCTCAACCGCGCCTGTCCCGGCAAGCGCGAGGTCTTCGTGCTCGATTTTCAGAACAACGCCGACACCATCACCGCAGCCTTCGCCGATTACTACCGGACCACGATCCTCAGCGACGAGACCGACCCCAACAAACTCCACGACCTGAAGACCGCACTCGACGAGGCACAGGTTTATTCGCAGGAACAACTCGACACCTTCTGCACCCTATTCCTCAGCGGCGCCTCCCGCGAAACCCTCGACCCGATCCTTGACGCCTGCGCGGCCGTCTACAAGACCGCGCTCGATGTTGACGGCCAGATCAGCTTCAAGGGCAGCGCCAAGACCTTCGTGCGCACCTACGAATTTCTCGCCGCGCTCATCTCCTTCAAAAACCGCGATTGGGAAAAGCTCTCCATCCTGCTGAACCTCCTCATCAATAAGCTGCCCTCGCCCGTCGACGAAGACCTCTCCAAGGGGATCATCCAAGCCATCGACATGGACAGCTACCGCGTCGAGCAAAAGAACTCCTTCAAGCCCGACATCCCCGATGATGACGCCGAGATCAATCCGATCCCTGTTGAAAAAGGCGGTCATAAGCCCGAACCCCTGATCGACACCCTCACCCACATCTTAGACGCTTTCAACGCCCAATTCGGCACACTCTTCACCGATTCCGACCGCGTGATCCGCCGCTTCAAGGAAGACATCGCGCCCAAAGTCGCCGCTGACCAGTCCTATCAGAACGCCTTGGCGAACACTCCCTCCACCGCCCGCCTTGAATACGAGAAAGCCCTTGAAAAGGTCATGCTCACCCTGCTCAAAGATGACACCCAGGTCTACAAGCAGTTCGTCGAAAACGACGCGTTCAAGCGTTCCGTTTCCGACATGGTCTACGCCCTCACCCAACGGTTGTCACCCCCGGCAGCCTGACACCGCGCAAAAGTAGCGCAGACATTCCGGTCTGCGCAGGACAGGCAGGAAGGCCTGTCCTACCTTCCCTTCAAACGCTCGATCTCGGCCAGCGAGTGATTCATGTGGTCGCGCTCGTCCAGCCCCACGCGGCGCACGAGGTCGGCCAAGGTTTTCTGGCGCGGATAACAGGCAAACCAGACGGAATCGACCGGCTGCTGCTCAAACTCCGGATGCTCGCGCGCGTAGAGCATGTATTCGTGTTCGGCGTGCGACTCGAAGGCCGCGTTCATCGCGAACGACCAGACCGGATTGAGCCGGTACATGACGCGCGTCAGGCAGAAGTAGACAAAGGTCATCATGCGCGGCAGCAGCAGGTGGCGGAACCCTGAGAGCGGAATGCCTTTCTGGTGGCAGAGGTCGGCCCAGAGCAGCATATGCCACTGCTCGTTGTCCTGCGCCTCGCGCCCCATCTGAATGTGGCGCAGCGCGACCTCGATCTGCTCGCGCGGCACCGGCCGCGTGCCGCAGTGCCACTTCGAGAGCAGGCGGTACGCGCCATGCTCCCACGCCCAATAGGGATAGCGCGCCAGAATTTCCAACACCATCACCTTGGGCAGAGACCTCGCCTTGCCGTACAGCACATCAAAGGTCAGGAACATGATTTTGAGCATGAGATTCGCCGGCAACCTCGGCGTCGCGAGCGTACGCTTCATCTCCTCTTTCAGGTCCATCTCTTTCCCCATCGTGAATACGGCGTCAGTCATGATGCTCTCCTGCAGGCCGGCACACAGGCCACGTGATAAAGTGAGAATCATACAGGATTTTATCGCATGCCGCGCGAACAAACGCACGCCATTTCAACAGAAAAAACTGTCGCACAGCGTGATTCCACGTTGACAGCCGCGACGGTTTTTGACATAGTGCGACCCGTGTTTTTCACACGGTAGGGTACCGAAGTGGCCAACCGGGGCAGACTGTAAATCTGCTGGCTAACGCCTTCCTTGGTTCGAATCCAAGCCCTACCACCATTTATTTGACCCGAGGTCCGGCAGCGGTCGACGGTGCCGAGACACGGGGTGTTGAAAGGGGGTGACTAGCGTGATTCAACTCCGATTGAAAAAAGGTGAGTCTGTCGAGCGTGCGCTCAAGCGGCTCAAGAAGATCATGGACAAAGAAGGCCTGCTGAAGCAGCTCCGCAACAATCGTTACTACGAGAAACCGTGCGAAAAGGCTCGCCGTAAATCGGCACGCGCCCGTATCCGTAACAACTCCCGCCGAGCGATGCGAGAGATGTGAGTGATAAGGGTTGTCACCCAATAAAAGGAGCGTTTCGGAGTGATCCGGAACGCTTTTTTTGTTTGTCGACGTCAACCGTCGGCCACCGCACGCCGCAGCGTTTCGGCGTCAATCGCCCCGTCGCGCAGGATCTCCAGCGCGCCGTCATGGCCGACCCGCACCACGCTGCTCGGCACGCCGCCGGGACAGACCCCGCCGTCGATCACAAGGTCGGCTTCAAGGCCGATGTCACGCAGCGCGTCCACAGCGCTGACGGCCGGCATCGCGCCGCTCAGGTTGGCGCTCGTCACCCGCAGCGTGCCGCCGCATGCCGCCAGCAACCGGCATGTCGCCGGATGATCGGGAACACGGAAACCTTCCTCGCCTCCGCCGCACGGCAGCACCAGCGTCAACGCGCCCGGCCAGAAGCGCTCCGCCAACCGCCGCGCAGCCGGCGGCAGAACCGCACCGAATGCGAGCACGGACGCCAGATCGGCCGCGAGCAGCGCGATCGGCTTGCCGGTCGGACGTCCCTTGATTGTGCAGATACGCGCCACGGCGCCGGCACAGTCCGGATGCGCCGCGATTCCGTACACGGTGTCTGTCGGGATGATCACCACGCCGCCGGCCCGCAGCAGGCGTACCGCGTTCTCATGTTGTGTGCTCCACTCGCAGGTCATGCCCTCTTTTTATCACAGGTACGGAAGACGGCGCAAGGCCCCTGAACGGGTGCGCGCTTTGTCTTTTGAAGATGTTCAACGCCCCACAGAATTTGGTATCGTTGACGCGCTTTTTGGTAACGGTCCGGAGGCGTGTGCGTGCTGCCGGGGCCAAACCTCTCACACGGCGACGCGACGGATGCGAAGGGATTACGGATAATGAGTCAACGAGTCTTGGTGACAGGCGGCAGCGGATTTCTCGGGATCAACCTGATCCGGCATCTCAGATCGAAAGGCATGACGGATATCCGCTCGATCGACCTGGTGCCGTTCGACTACCCCGAGAAGGACCAAATCCGATCGGTGGTCGGCGACATCCGCGACGTGTCCGCCTTGAAGCAGGTCATGCACGGCGTCACCTGGGTGATCCACACCGCTGCGGCCCTGCCGCTTTATACCGAACAGGACATCATGACCACTGATGTCGACGGCACGCGCAACGTGATGGCAGCCGCGCGCGAAGCCGGGGCCGAGCGCGCCGTCATGATCTCCTCCACGGCCGTTTACGGCATCCCCGACCATCATCCGCTTTACGAGACCGACCGACTGATCGGCGTCGGACCGTACGGGCGTGCCAAGATATTGGCGGAAGAGGAGTGTCTCAAGGCGCGTGAGCAAGGCCTCTGCGTGCCGATCATCCGTCCCAAATCGTTCGTCGGCCCTGAGCGGCTCGGCGTCTTTGCCCTCTTCTATGATTGGGCCTTCACCGGTCACGGCTTCCCGATGATCGGCAGCGGCCGCAACCGCTATCAGCTCCTCGACGTGGAGGATCTGTGCGAGGCGATCTGGTTGACGCTCACGCTGGAGCCCGACAAAGTCAACGACACCTTCAACATCGGCGCGAAAGCGTTCACCACGATGCGTGAAGACTATCAAGCCGTGCTGGATGTTGCGGGCCACGGCAAAAAAATCCGCGGATTCCCAGCCACACCGATGATCTGGACACTGCGCTTTCTCGAGCTGCTGCACCTTTCGCCGCTCTACAAATGGGTGTATGAAACCGCCTGTGAAGATTCTTTTGTCAGCATCGAGAAAGCCGAACGCATTCTGGGTTACGCGCCGCGACACTCGAACAAAGATGCGTTGATCCGCAACTACAGTTGGTACGTCGCCAATCTGGACGCCTTCAAAAACGCATCGGGCGTCTCCCATCGCGTGCCGTGGAAACAGGGCATCTTGCGTTTTGCCAAATGGTTCTTCTGATGCACGACTCCACCGACACCGGCAGGCGGCACGCCCTGTGCAAGGCCGAGAGACTCATACCCAGGCGATGGCTACTCGTGGCGTGCCTGTGCGCGGCAAGCCTGCTCCACGCCGACCTCGAGGCGCTGCAACTGACGAGCCCGGACGGCTCCGTGCATGCTCGCGTCGCGGTCGACGCCGCCGGGCAGTTGACCTACAGGGTCCTGTACCGTGGTGCCGAGGTGCTCGCCCGCGCGCCGCTCGGCATCACGGTCGCGGGGTGTGATCTCGGGCAGGTCACCGCGTTTAAACCGTTGCGCGTGCATCGGACCGATGATCGTTTCCCGGTGCGGGGCGTACAGCAAGAGAGCCGCCTGACTGCGCAGCGTGCGCTCTGTTACGCGCAACCCCGTTCTGGCCCGTCCTACGGGGTGCAAGTCGTCGTGGCCGACACCGGCGTCGCCTGGCGGTTCGTGGTTCCCGGAAAGGGAACACGGCGCGTCAATGGCGAGACCGCGTGCTGGCGTTTGCCGGCGGCAAGCCTCGTCTGGTTCGCCGAACGCCGCTCTGACTGGAAGCTCAAGACATACGCCGGCGAATGGATCCGTGCACCGCTGCGCGACCTTCACGCCATCTCACCTCAGGGACCGATCCAGACCATGCCGCTGATCGCCGAGCTGCCCGGCGGGCAGGGCTACGCGGCGGTGAGCGAGGCCGCGCTCTTCCGCTATAGCGGCATGCGCCTTTCGGCAGAAACAGACGGCACCTTACGCGGCTGCTTCACGGAACCGGCCGGTTTTGACGTTGACGGACCGATCCAGACGCCCTGGCGCGTGTTGTTGGTGGCCCCAAACCTCCATGCTTTGGTGAACAATGACCTGATTGCCCAACTTGCACCGCCCCCTGACCCGGAACTCTTCCCCGACGAGGCGTGGATCCAATGCGGCCGGAGCGTCTGGAGCTGGTGGCAGGGCCGTGAAGATTATATGCAGCCTGAAGCCGAGAAACGGATGATCGATCATGCCTCGGCCCTGAATTTCGAATTCACCACGCTGGACGAAGGATGGGAATCTTGGACAAATGCTTGGCCTGTCGTACGTGAACTCTGCGCGTACGCACGCGACCGCAACGTGCGGGTCTTTGTCTGGAAGCATTCGAAACAGCTCAACCTGCCTGATCACGATTATGCAGCTTTACGCGGGTTTCTCGATCACGTGAAGGAGGCCGGTGCCGCCGGCGTGAAGATTGACTTCATGAACAGCGAGTCTTACGACACGATCGTTTTCGATGAGCGCGTGCTGCGCGAAGCCGCGCGCCGCCAGCTTATGGTCAACTTTCACGGCTGTCAGAAACCCTCCGGCGAAGCGCGCACCTATCCCAACGAACTCACCCGAGAAGGCGTGCGCGGATTGGAACTCAACCGGATCACCGAACACGCCCGCCAACGCCGGGGCAACGCGGAACCGCCGCCCTACGTGCCCGGTGGCGAAAACCAGGATCTGCCCGCCTCACATAACGCGGCGTTGCCCTTCACGCGCTGTCTCGCCGGCCACGCCGACTACACGCCCTTGGCTTTCTCGCGCCCCGGCAACACGACCTGGACGCACCAACTGGCGATGGCCTACCTGATAACCTCGCCCTTGCTCGTGATGGCCGAACACCCCCAGCGCCTGTTAGAGGACCCCGAACTCGCGCCGGCGTTGCCCTTTGTGCGGGAGTTGCCGGTCTGTTGGGACGAGACGCGCGTGCTGGAAGGCAGCCGTATCGGCGAACTGGCCGCCTTCGCGCGTCGAAAAGGTGACATCTGGTTCATCGCTGTGGTCAACGGCACCGACGGGCTCAAACTGGTTTCGCTCGACCTGCAATTCACCGGGTGGCCTGATGTCGCGGTCACAGAACTCGCCGACCGGTCTGACACGACCACCGGTTTTGCGGCCGTTGCGCGGTCAGCTTCGGCACACGCGCCGCTGATCGCAACGCTGCAACCCTGTGGCGGTTATGTCGCCAAGCTTCAGCGCAAAAAATAAACGCCGCGTTTACTCTTTGAATTCATCCAGGATTGAACGCCGGCAGACGCCAAGATTCGGTCTGTCACACACGCGGCCGACAGAAACAGCGTGTCGTCACTCTTTAACCGTGAGCATCAGGCAGGCACCGCCGCCCGGCGCGAGGGAGACACGGATCGTATCCGTACTCGAAACCGCGCGCTTCACCGCTTTGTAGCTCTCTACATGGGTTCGGAAATCAGCCTCCTCGCCATCTTCCATCACCCACGCTTCGTAACGTCCACCGCCCAGGAAGGCCAAGGGAATATCCAACACGCGCGGCTCTTCATTTGTGGCCGCCCCCACCAACCAGACGCCATCGGCCGCCTGACGTGCCATGACGATGTGCTCGCCGATGACGCCGCTCAGTGTCACGCTTTCACGCCATGGCTGTTGCTGCGCGGCGATGAAGCGGAGCAACTCGGGATGCTTACGGTAATTCTCCGGAATATCGGGAATGACCGTCGCGCCGGAAAAGGTGATCAACGTGCGTGCCGCCTCGCCAGCGAGCGTCGAAGGGACCGGCGAGGGTTCGTCAACTCGATGCGCCTGTGTCAGGTCGGCAAGCCCATTGTTCATGTCGATCGGCCCTGCCAGCATGTTGACAAAGACGGACGTCACAAACGTCTTGGGCTGAAACACGCGATGCGCATCAAGCTGGGCGTGGCAGAGCTCGCGCGTCACAGCGTTGGGCCATGTGCGCATCTGGCCGTAGGGGTGTACCGGCCCGTCATGGAAGTTGCAGAGCAGCCGGTTTTTCGCGCACACCTCGGTGATCATGCGGGTACGTTCATTTTTCTCACGTGGTGTGCCCATCATGAACCCGTACTTGATGCCGGCGGCGCCCCACTCACCGTACGCCCGGAGTGTCTGTTCAATCGGATAGGCGCGCCCGGCGACATCGTTCAAATAGAGCCAGATTCCCACGCCCTTCTCTTTGGCGTAGCGGATCAATTTTTTCGCATCACCCGCATATCCGCCCTTCATCGGGTCCGATTTCGGATTAAACTCTTTACCGTACCAATCGGCGTCAAGCACCAGGTAGCGGATCCTGTTTTCGGCCGCGAAATCCACCATGCGCACCCACGACGGATAAGACATGGCGTAGGTAAAGCCTTCCACCCGCGCGCCGTTGGCGCGCCAGTCCCACACCGCCACCCCTGGTTGTACCCACGAGAAATCCTGTCCTTCGTCCGGCGGCGGATTGAGCAGTTCCACCACATGCGCGTCTACCATCGCGCCTGGCGTTCGCCCGAAAAGCAGCACGCGCCACGCCTCGCTGGGCGCCGACGCAATCTCGACAACCGTCTCACCCTGACGCGTCCGCAACGCAAGCGGATCCCCGTTGCCTAGGTCAGCCTCGAGAACCGCCAGATAGGCATGATCCGCCGCCTTGACCGTCATCGGCGGCATCCGCTTGCCGTCACTTTCGGATAGCCGTTCCGGACCTATGTTGTGATGCTCGCCGTTGTAGTACCAAGCCGTGAAATCACCCGCGAAGACAAACTGCGTGTGTTCCTTCCCCGTGCCGCCAAGGCAACGGAACGCGACGCCTTCATCGTAGGCGCGCGCCACGATCCGATACGCCGTCAGATCGAGCGTCACCTCGTTGAATCGCTCCGGCACAGCAGCGCGCTTGCCCCACACCGGCTTCCAGACCGCTTCCACCGAACGCCGTTTCACACCCGTCTGGACGCTGCCGTCGTAGCCGACCGGCGACGCTTGAATCAGTCGTCTGCCATCCGCCTGAACCGTGTACGTCACCCGTCCCCCTTCGCAGGTGAACGCCATCTCCAGTTTGCCGTCCGGCGATACGACAGTCACCGGTTGCGCCGCCAGCAAAACGCTTGCGCAAACAGACGCTGCGCCGATTCCGATCCCTACATGGCTCATCCTCTATTCCCTTTCTGTAACCCAACACATGATGTCAAAAGCAGGGCGCAAGACGCAAGACGCAAGACCGTCACCCGCGGGCGCATGGCAGTTCTGTTGGTGCCGATGTCGCCTAATCCTAATCGTAATCCCCATCTTGCTCTGTCCTAATATGAGGCCGACAATCGGCGACGAGCAGATTAAGATCAAGATTAGGATTACGAGAAGGTCTCCCCAACAGAACTGCCATGCGCCCTGGAGCCAAAATACGGGCAGCTTCGGATTTACAGCACACCGTTGTTTTGTTATCCTTAACACCAATAACCCGTTCGTCAGGACTCGTGATTTGAAGGGTCAACCGTAAGGAGCCGGTCATGTCGGATTTCGACCAAGAACTGCACCGCATCAACGGCAAGATCAACCGTTGGCACGCCACGGAACATCTGATCGTGGCGGCGGCCCTTCTGTTGACGGCGTGGGTGGCGCTGACGGCGCTCGATGTGTGGCTCCGCCCGCGGGCTTACGGAAGGCTGTCGCTGTCGCTGACCCTGATTGCTCTGGCCGCTGCCTCGCTGGTCTGGCTGGTGCGCGTCGTCAACCGCAAGCGTTCGCCAGCCGCCGTGGCCGCGTTTCTCGAAAAAAGGTTCCCGCAACTCGACAACCATCTCATCAACCGCGTGCTCTTTGCCAGCGAGCACGCGCCCTCTTCCTGGCTGCGCGCCTATTTGAATGAAGGCGTACCGGGATTCTCCGCGTTGCCGCTGCATGAAATCAAAGATCGTCGCCTGCGCAAACGCGGCGCGATTGCCGTTGCGGCCGCAGCGCTGTTGCTGGCCG
Source organism: Kiritimatiellia bacterium (assembly GCA_028684935.1). Taxonomy (GTDB): domain Bacteria; phylum Verrucomicrobiota; class Kiritimatiellia; order RFP12; family UBA1067; genus DUPH01. The sequence goes on from JAQUEX010000027.1 coordinate 14,136, forward strand.
TGCCCGCGTTCGTGCTCGGCAACGCCTGGACCGTGGCGATGCAGCGCGTGTTGAATCCCTTCTCGCGCCTTTCGCCGCCGACCTTCGCGACGGTCCTCGCGGTGACTCCGGCGAGCAAGACCATCGTGCAGGGCTCCGGCATCGACCTGGTGGTGAAGGCCACGGGGCGTGCCGGGCAGTTCGTGGATCTGGACCTTTATCCGGCCGATGACAAGCGTTCCACCGTGCGAGTCGGACAGTTCAAGGCGACCGGCGAAGAAGAGGAGTTCCCCTACCGGGTCTCCAAAATAGCCACCTCGCTCCGCTACCGGTTCAAAGTCGGCGACGCCTATCCGACCGACACCTACACGATCGACACCGTGCCACCGTTAGCGCTCTCCAGCCTGCGGCTCACCGTCACGCCGCCCGGCTACACGTCGCTGGCCCCTCTCACATTCGATGCGTTGACCAACGCGGTCGCGATCCCGGTTCGTTCCACAGTCACTTTTCAGATAGCCTGCAACCGACCGGTCGAGACCTCTCAGGTCCTTCTTGATAAAGAGTCGTTGACGCTGACGCCCGGCACCGACAAGGCGAACTGGTCCGGAGGTATCGTGATCACGGACGGTGCCCTCTTTCAAATCGCGGCGCGCGACACTTATGGCCTTGAAATGCGTGTGCCGGTGCGTTTTGCCCTTATCGAAGACCGTGCGCCCAGTATCCGCTTGATGATCCCTTCAGCCGCGAAAGCGGTCCTGCCGCCCAACGCCGCGCCGGTTGTGCAATTCGAGATCAGCGACGAATACGGCCTCGGCAAGGTGCGTATGGAGCGCGTCAACAAGGGAGCCAAGCCGGGAGCCGAGGGGGAGGTCCTGAAAGAGTGGGATCTCGCCGGGCAGAAGAGTTTTACGGAAAAGTGGACCGGCTCGCTTGAAAATGTGTCGGCCTCTTCGGCCTTGCGCATCGTGGCCTACGATACCGCCGGCGGCGACGCGCCCAATCGAACGGTCAGCCAGCAGATCCTGTTTGAGATGACGACGCTCTCATCGCAGCTTGCCGCCGAGCAGCAGAATCGCGGCGACGCGCGAAAGACGATCGGCGAGCTGGTCGCGCGCCAGCGGGCCGCGCTCACCACCACCACGCGGTTGCAGGCAGACCTACCCGCTTACGATGAGCAGCTCTGGCAGGAGGTCGCCGACAAGCAAAAGGCGATCCGCACGTATGCCGAGACCCTGTTGAAGACCAAAGACGCGGCGGTCGGTACAGCACGTGTCGCGCTGGACAAGGCGGTCAAAGGGCCGTTGCCGGACGCCACCACGCGGCTGACCCACATGGTGACGGGAACGTCGGGAACGCGCGAAGAAAATGCCAAGCTTGCCGTCGACGCGCAAAACACGGTGCTGCGGCTCTTGGTGCAGGCGGACGGCAACATGAACAAGGGCGAGGTCTCGCAGGCCGCTGCCGGCGTCTTGGCCATGCTGGAGGGCATCCGAAAAGGACAGACCTCCAATCTCGCCGCCACATTGAAAGCTGTTGCAAAAGCGTCCGAACTGCCGGAAGCGATCATTGACCGGCAGGACTATCTTTCACAAGACATGGAGGCGATGATCGGCTTCTGCCGGTCCGAGGCCAAACAAGACCGTGACGACGAAGAGTTCGGCGCCCTCATGAACAAGATCGCCGACCGAGCGGTTGAACTGAAACTTCACCCCACCATGGTCACGATCGCCGAGGTCATGGAGTCGGAACGGATCGCGGACGCCGTGCCGCCGCAGAACAGCGTGACCAACGGCATCGCCGTGCTGATGGAGTTCCTCAAGGAGTGGCGCGAGACCGAGACCAAGGACAAGACTGAAGACGCACTGGCTATCATCAAGGATGCGAGGCAGTCCATCAAAAAGATGGAGGACTTGCAGGCGCGCGTCGTGGATGCCCTGCGCGAGACCGGCGGCCAGGGAGACAAGACCGAAAAAATCGATGATGACTTGCTTGAGGAGATCGTTGAGCTCAAGGCGAATATGGCGCAGGCCATGTTGAAGGTCGCCACCGACCTGCAGGCCATGCCTGAGCTGGATGCCGTCAACGAACTGGTGACCGACACCTTCCAGACGTATGAAGAGATGAAGCAGGAGGAGGGTTCTGGAACCAACGCCGTGGTCGAAGTCGGCTTGCAGAAAGAAGACTTCCTGCTCGACACGCTTATCATGACCGGGCAGAAGGCGGACGAGATGGAGATGTGGCTAGTCGCCAAATCTGACAACGTCAAACGCAACATGGAGACGATCGACAAGGAGGAAATGAAGGGGCCGGTCGGACAGGTGACCATGCCGGAAGAGTTACAGGACATCATCGGCGACCTGCTGGAGCAGGAAGAGGAGCAGTTGGAAAAGGCTGATGACTCCGTAACCAATCAGGGCATGGCCAATATTGACATGGGATGGGGCATTTCCGAAGGCGAAACCGTCAGTTACAGCGCTGCTGGCAAATCAGGCAACGACCGTCCTGACCACAAGGACCAGGACGGCCGCTCGCAGGTCGGGCGGCAGGGCATGTCAGACGGCGAGGTGATGTCGCGTTCCGGCAAGATCAACGAGGGCGACAAGAATCTTGATAAACGACGCACGCAGGATTCCAACCAGTCCGGGGACGTCGAGGAAGAGGGTCACTCGGACGCCGTAGCCACGGGCGGCGGCAAGAATTCCGGTTACTCGCAGGACAAGGGGATGGAGGGCGGCGAGGGTGCCACGCGGCGCGACACCAAGGTTGAAGCCGACTCCGCCGAGAGCACGCGCGCCCAGTTGACTCGTAACGCCGAAGCGGTGTATGCCCAGGCGCAACTCAACAACCTGCGGACCTACGATCTCAAGAAGTATATTGCATTCAGCAAGCAGCTCGATCTGTTGCAGAAGCAAAACGCTTCGCCGGCGATGATCGCCGAACTGCACAAGAAAGCGTTGCAGGCGCTCAGCACCACCTACACGTCGCTGGAGAACGGGATCGGCAGCGCGGACATGGGAGCGGTCAGCAATACGGATAACGCTGCGGAGGCGATCGCCGCATCGCCGGACGAAGCACCGGCCGAGTACCGCGACATGGTGTCGGATTACTTCAAAGCGATCGGCGAGATGCAATAGCGTGCGGACGCGCCGCTCAAGGAGTCGTGTGGAGTTGAAGACGAGAGAGAAAACTGTTTTCCTCAACCGGAAAAGATTGAAACAGCGTTGTGCGAGGCACCTTCCGTACTTCTTTTTGTCCGGCATGCTACTCGCAGCCGAGCGGAGCGGGGCGCAGCAAGAGGTGTGGGCCGTACCCGGCGCGGCGATTCGGGTAGACGTGGCCGTTTCGCGTGAGCCTGACCATCCTGATCTGGGCGTTTTCGTAAAGATCCCCAACGGGGGACTGTTGCCCGGTAAATTCCGTGTCCCCGATGTGCGCGACGCGCAGGGTAAACAGTTGGAAAGTGTCATCGTCGCGGACTCGGCAACCGACGGATTCGGTGTACTGTTCGCCAAACCTGGCGACGGTGAAACCGCTACGGTCTATATCACACCTTCCGCCAATCCGCCACCGCGGCCGGCGAATACACGTCTTTTTCCTGCGACCTTTTTCTTTTCAAAAAACGGCAACGCCAGTCTTGAAGTGGCCAAGCGTATGGAGCGGGACTATCCGCCCGCACAAGGCGCATCGTTCGACGAATGGGATTATGGCATCGGATCGATGGTCAACCCGTTCGGCCCTGATGATGATTTTTCCACGTGGATTGTCGGCGCGTTTTTGCTGGAAAAGAAGGAGCGCATCTATTTCTGCACGATTTCGGATGAAGGCTCCGAGTTCGCGATCAACGGCAAGATGGTCCACAGTTGGCCCGGGCTCCATACGCGGCAAGGCGGAGCCAAAGGGCAGCGCGGTGATTGGGTTGAACTTGGTCCCGGGCTTCACCGAATCGATTACTTTCACTTCGAAAAGACCGGCCCGCAGGAGATCAACCTCTGCTGGAAGCGTCCCGGCATGGAGACGAAAGACGGAATGCCGGAGCATGTTTCAGGACTCGCTCAGTCCGGACGGGCCGACATCAAAAGGATCGCATTCAAGGATGGGCGCATCGCAGGGGTTGTCCGCGGCAACACCCAGCGCCTCGGCTATTACTGGATTGGTGAAAAGCCGCTGGTTTTGTTCGCGCTCTCGTACGGCGCGGTAACGCCATCCGATGCGCTGAATGTCACATGGGAGTTCCCCCCCAACAAGCGTTTTGCCGAACCCGCGATTGACTGGCTCGTTTCGGGCGACCCCGACACGATTTCCTATCCCGTTACGCTTGCCGTTTCTAATGCGGCGGGGATCGCCCGGACCACGGTGCGCATGCGCTGTTTCTGGACCCCTCCCGCGCTCTCACTGGACACCCAGAACGACCGGCTCACAGTGAGAAAAGCCCTTTATGACATGTTGCGTGCTGTTCCACCGCCTGCCGATCCCTGCGCTGACTGGAGCAACGATCACTGGGGCATGCTGATCGAACTGCTGGAGCCCTATAACGCCGGTCCGATTCTGATCGAGATTTTCAACCGTGGCTTCGACACGCTGCAGAAAAGGCCCGCCGAAGAGCGCTGGGTTCTGGAAGACCGCTTCATTGAGACGCTGCGCCTGCAACGCAAAGACAAGCTTCTGCTGGACTGGATCGCACGGCTGGAGAAAAACGAAAGAACCAGCGCACGCAAATTCCGCTGGAAGGATGAGCGGGTGTGCGCCTATCTGTTTGACATCAACAATCCTGCGGCAGCCAAACACGAAGTCGCGTTTTTAAAAGAAACGGCGATCGCACCGGACCAGACACAAATCGCGGCGATGCGTCAAGGGGATGTCGAGCGGGCTCTCGGTAATTATAACGCAGCCATGAAGTTCTACAAGGATGCGCAAGACCGATTCAGAAGCCGCAATAAAGTCGGCATGGCCGGCGGACGCTTGACCTATGTCGGCGCCCGCAAGCGGCGCGAGGCCGAGTCTGAAACCAACACGACCGCCAAGGCGTCATCCAAACGGCCGGCGATGCAGAGTCTCGCCTCGCGGATGAAGGTGGACGACTGGAAGATTTATACGGTTCATGACGCGTCCATGTATGCAACGATCACGAGTTTTCTCGCCCAAGATGCGTTGCCGGAAGCCTTTCAGAAGCTGAACGATTGGGAGAACGAATCGCCGGCCTCCAAGCTCTCCGGAGACTATCCGATGGCAGAAGCCAAGGTTTATCTCTCTGTCGGCGATTTGCGCCGCGCGGTCAACGCGTTGGCGACCTATCGCAAAAGCGTGACGATGAGCGCACAGCTTGCGGATGCCATGAAACTGGAGATTGAGTGCCTGCAACAGCTCAACGACAAGGTGCGCATCAAAGAAATCGCCGCTGATTTTGTTCAACGCTTCCCGGGACATCCCTATGAAGCAGCCATGAAAGAGGTGCTCGCGCCATGATGACATTTCGAATCGCAGTCCGTGCATCAGGCGCGCTGCTGGCCGCTCTCGCGGCAACGCTGGCAGGCGCGGCGATCAAGATTGATCCCGGCAACATGTCGCCCTATAGCAAAACCAAGGTTGGAATCAACCTGTATTCCAAGCCCGATTTCTCGGCGAGCGGCGGCTTGCGAGGCATGATCGCCGGCAATCCATCCGAGGTGCTCGGCGTACTGGCCATGCCGCAAAAATTCCCGAACATTTCAGCACTGTCCGACGTGGCGGGCGGCGATTCCACCAAGAATGCGCGCAACATCAACAAAGACATGACCAACCAAGTCTATCTCGCCTCGCTCGGCGCGAATAATGCGTTCTCCTTTTACGGGTTGCCGCCCGGCAAATATGATCTTTTCGTGCTCTGCGAAAACTGCTTTTACGAAGGTTTGCTGCTTTCGCGCGAACCGAACACATTGACCGAACCGGACGTGCGTGCGATCAAAGCGAAGGTCAACGAGTCCAATCCTTTTTTCAACGTTAAAAACCAGCACCGCATCGAAGGGCAGGGCGGCACCTTTGGTAAAGCACGCGTTTTGGAGCAGGAAGTCCGGACCTTGCCGGTCACCCTGCAAAGCGCCGAAGTCCTGAAACACATTCAAATCCGCAGCATCAAGCTCTGCCTGATGGAAAGCGTTGGGACCAGCAAGCTAGGCACCCATTGGGAGATGAAAAAGACCCGCGAGATCACGCGTCAGGAAATGGGTCCCCCCGACACCAAAGGACTGATCCCCGGCTACTTCTGCAAGCCGCTCCAAGGCATCCGCGTGGCGACCTCTGTGAAAGACTTGGGGACGATCACGTTGACCAGCGATCCCGCCCCCGGGACGTCTGTCGTGCCAGCCCAAGAATCACGTTAAGTCTGTCTGACAATAAAGGAACACACACACATGGCAAAGTTATTCTTGCAACAGCCCGAAGGCGACCAATTGCTGACCGAACTCGCGCCGACGCAACCCTATCTGATCGGCCGCAGCGAGGACTGTTCTATCTGCATCCCCGTTGAAGCGATTTCCAGCCGGCACGCGCAGCTCACCCCCGGCGACGAGGGCTGGATTCTTGAAGACCTGGACAGTTCCAATGGCACGACAGTCAACGGGCAGACGTTGGGCAAGGCGATTCTCGCCAGCGGATGCCAGATCATTCTTGGCGGGCAGGTTGTTTTGCTCTTCATTGAAGAACCCGCCGCTGAGCAAGCGAGCGAGCCTACCGCCACAGAAGCGCAACAGCCTGCTGCCAAAAAGGGGCGGCGCGAACTGAAGGTGCAGGGGGCTTCGGAAGAGGATCTCAAGCTCGTCAAAGCGATGTCGCTGCGCTCCGAGAAGATCCGGGCGGAAATCGCCAAGGTCATCATCGGACAAGTCGACATCATCGACCAAGTCATGATGGTCATCATCGCAGGCGGGCACGGTCTGCTTGTCGGCATGCCCGGCATGGCCAAAACCACGCTCTGCGCCACAATCGCCAAGGTGCTCGACATGGAGTTTAAACGTGTCCAATTCACGCCGGACCTGATGCCCACCGACATCACCGGTACCGAGATTCTGGAACACGATCCCGTGACGGATAAGAAGAGTTTCCGGTTTATCAAGGGGCCGATTTTCACCAACATGCTGCTGGCCGACGAAATCAACCGTACGCCGCCCAAAACCCAAGCGTCCCTGCTGGAAGCCATGCAGGAAAAATGTGTGACGGTCGGAAACCAGACCTACAAGCTCGACGCTCCCTTCTTTGTGCTCGCCACGCAGAATCCGATCGAGCAAGAGGGCACCTACCCGCTACCGGAAGCGCAGCAGGACCGTTTTATGTTCAACCTTTGGGTGGATTATCCAAAAGAGGACGAGGAAGAGACCGTGGTAAAGGCAACCACCGTTGCCAAAAGCGAACAACCTCAGAAGGTCATCACCAAGGACGAACTGCTCCAACTCCAAGCTGTGGTGCGTAAGATTCCTGTATCCGATCACGTCATCAAATATGCTGTCCGCCTCGTGCGCGCCACCCGGCCCCAGGACGAGAAGAGCCCGGATTTCATTAAGAAGTATGTCTCGAACGGCGCAGGCCCGCGTGCCGGCCAGTTCCTCGTGATGGCAGCCAAAGCGCGCGCCGTGCTGGAAGGTCGTATCCACGTAAGCTGTAGCGATGTCGTGAAAGCGGCGGTACCGGTTCTGCGCCATCGCATCATTGCCAACTTCGCGGCCGACTCAGAAGGACTCTCGACGACTGCTATTGTCGAGCGTTTGCTCAAGGCGGTCGAACAGCCCGACGACAAGGACTATTGAGGGTGAACGTGTTCTGTCCCCCCCTCAGAGACGCCCCCTACAAGATCCAGCCGTTAGTCATCCCTCATGTTGGTTTGGAGTGCCTATGACCACAGATTCATCAGATACCGTTTTTCTGTCTTTTGTCTGTCCCGCATGCAATCAAGAAATCGAGGCACCGGCTGAAATGGCCGGGAGAGAGAGTGAATGTCCGGCTTGTGCGGCCCCGATCACCGTACCCGCGACTTCAGAACCTGGCACACTGTGGGCTTCGCAGCCCCTCTCCAAAAGCGGCCCCACGCAGGCTCAGCGTGACGCCATGAAAAGCCGCACCATTCGTATTGAACTCCCTGAGAGTTGGTAATCCCGATTCCCTCGTTACGGCTCCCCCTTTTGTCATGTCCCGCATTCTGTTTGTCAGTTCGACTTCTTTCGCCACGTGGCGCGGAGCCAGCCACCGCATGCGCCATGATCTCGAGGCGTTGGTCGCCTTGGGACATACCGTTGACCTCCTCGCCCCCCCGGGGAGCGCTGCACCTGAAATCCAGGGAGTCCGACATCTAACTATTCACCGCCTGCCCTATTGCCAAGTGCTGCCGCCCGGCCCCTCGCTGCGCCGGCTCGTCACCGATGCCTTCATGGCGGCCAAGGCAGTCGCCGCCTGCAATCGGAACCCGTACACCCTCATGCACGGCATCGATGATGGCGGCGTCGTAGCCGGCCTCGCGGGTCGCCTGACCAAAACCCCTTGGGTGTTCGAACGTACAGGAGATTTCGCGCCAGGACGGCCGCACGGAGCGAGCCGACTCTGGCATGCCCTCCACCGGCTGTTGGAGCGGCGTGCGCTGCGTCACGCGTCAGCCGTCATTAGCAATGACTCAGGAATGATCAAACTGCTCAACCGGCTGAACTGCAGCAGTCGCGCGTGCGTGATTCCCGACATCCCCGCCATTGACGAACAGATCTCACCGGCGGCCCGGAACCACGCCATGGCTCGCTATCGGACTGCGCCTAACCAAAAACTGATCACATGCGTCGGTTCATACACGCGGTTCCAGGGGCTCGATCTGTTTTTCAACGCCATGCCCCATGTGCTGTCCGGCTCCCCGAATGCGCGTTTCGTTGTCGTCGGCGGCGATGCTGCGGAAATCCGCCGCATGAACCTTGCGCTCGTTCGTGCCGGCATCGCGGAGACGGTCTGTTTCCCGGGTCGCATCGAAACGACAGAACTTGCGGCACTGCTATCGATTTCCGACGTGCTCGTCTCACCTCGTCGCGCCGGCGTCACGGCACCGATCAAAGTCTTAGATTACCTCAAATCAGGCACGCCGATCGTCGCGGCGGACACCCCGGCCAACCGCGCGATCCTCTCTGCCGAAAACGCCGTCATCACGCCCCCGACGCCCGCAGAGTTCGCCGCGGGGATTCTACGCCTCTGCAACGCTCCGTATCTGGGCGCTGAACTCGCGCGGCACGGTCGCCGAACCCTGCAGCAGGAACAGCGATCACCGCAGGCCTTCCGCCAGATGCTCAGCCACTGCTACGCCTACGTCCTTTCAACCGCTTGACCGTACACATGGCACGCCGTCCCTTTATCCCTGTCATCCGCTGGTTGGCCGTACCGATCGTGCTGGTTACGGTTGCGACGAATGCCTATGTCCATCAGCCGCGCTACTGGCAACAGGTCCAGGCACAACATCTTTCGGCGCCGATCGCCGCTTGGGCCGAGCGCATCGGCAACGCTTCAGCCGATCTCACCGATGCCGTAGGCTTGACTGGACGGGACGCCGAAATTGCGCTCGTGGCACCGTTGCGGACCAACCAGATCGTATGCGCAGGCTTGCCAAACCGCATCGTCAGCGCTGCCCCGGATGACATCGTCGTGCTGCGGAAAACGGGTTTCATTATCGGCTATTCGCCTGCGTTGAGACATCCGCTATGGGCCGCCTACCAAACGTTTCCGGTGGCATCTGCCGCACTGCCTCCGCGCCCCTCAGGTTTCAAGCCTGATCCGCGAGCCAAACGCTCGCCGCACCACAAGGAGTACACCAAGAGCGGATATGATCGCGGCCACATGGTCCCAAATTTAGCCATTGCATCCCGCTACGGCAAAGCCGCGCAGCTCGAAACATTTCTCACGTCCAATATCTGCCCACAACGATCCGGTTTAAACCAAGGTCCCTGGTACGAACTCGAATACCGCATTTCTGAAATCTGGCCGAAAAGCTTGGGAACGGTTTGGGTCATCGCGGGCGCGATACCGTCACCCGAAGACAGACGCCTGCGCTCCGGCATTGGCATCCCGACCGGCTTTTATCAGATCGTGGTCTCGCAGCGTGACAACCGTCTGCGCGCGTTCGCGGTCTATATGCCTCAAACCATCCGGCGACGCACCTACGCGCGCTCCACACTTGTCTCGATCGATGAACTCGAGCGCATCACGGGTCTGGATTTT
>JAQUEX010000211.1 GCA_028684935.1 Kiritimatiellia bacterium
CTCGCCTACCCCCCCGCCGCCCCCCTGCTGACCGCCCTGGCCCGCGCCCTCTGTCCGGAACTCGGCCTGCCGCCCCTGCCGCCGCCACCCCCCCCCGCCCCCCTGCCCGACGCCCCCTCCGCCGCCGAACTGCGCGCCGCCTGGAACCCGCTGCCGACCGCCCGCCACCCGCGCGGCTGGAACGGCCTGCTGGCCCAGCTCGCCGCCCGCCGCATCAACACCCTCTTCGTCCACTGGCTAAGCGCCGCCACCCCGCTCCACACTCGCCCCGGCAGCCGTGCCTCGGTCGACACCCTGGACGAGGCCCTCGCCGCCGCGGCTCGCCACAAGGTGTCCCTCCACGCCTGGGCCACCTGCTGGACCCTTGAAGGTGCCGATCCCGCCTTGATCTCGCGCCTCACCCGCGAAGACCGCCTGATGCGCGACGCCGCAGGCAACACCCTCCCCTGGCTCTGCCCCTCCCTGCCCGAAAACCGCGCCCTGCTGATCGACGGCCTGCGTGCCCTCGCCCGCCGCGGCGTGGCCGGTATCCACCTCGACTACGTGCGCTACCCGGACACCGCCGGCTGCTACGCGCCGGCCACCCGCAACGCCTTCGAGGCCGCGCGCGGCGCCCCCGTCGCCGCCTGGCCCGCCGATGTCCTGCCCGGCGGCCCGCTCGCCGCGCCCTTCGCCGAGTTCCGCCGAACCGCCATGACCGCCTTCATCCGCGAGGTCCGCGCCGCCCTGCGCACCACCGCCCCCACGGTCAGGCTCTCAGCCGCCGTCTTCCCCACGCCCGCCGCAGCCGCCGAACGCGGCCAAGCGTGGCCTGACTGGCTGCGCGAAGGGCTGATCGATTTCGCCTGCCCGATGACCTACACCGAAAAACCGGCCGACTTCCGCGCGTGGCTGGACCAGTGCCTCGCCACGGCCCCAGCCGACAAACTCGTGCCCGGCCTCGGCACCGGTGCCGACGAGTGCCAACTCGACGCCGCAACCGCTGCCGCGCAAATCACCGACATCCGCCGGCGCCGCCTCGCCGGCTTCGCCTTCTTCGCAGTCGACGACGAGCTCACCGGCAGCCTGCTGCCACGCCTTTTCCCTCAACCCTGATTTTTTGTTTTTTTTCATTTCCCCCCTTGTCAGCGCCCGCCGCGTTTTGATAATGTGTCAACCACTTTTGCGCCCATCGTCTATCGGTTAGGACACAAGGTTTTCATCCTTGGAAGCGGAGTTCGACTCTCCGTGGGCGCGCCACGCCCTCTCGGTCACCTTGACTGTTGAGCCTTGGCCCCTCACCTCGTCCCGCCCCTCGTCATCCGCTTGAACGCTGTCCATGGTGCGGGAAGTATACCCGTATGACTGACCGGCGGGGTTTCTGGTCGAGCGGTGAAAGTTGAAAGTTTTTCATTCTATGGATTCCGACCTCCATGCCTGCCGCCTCTGTCCGCGCGCGTGCGGCGCGGACCGCCTCGCGGACCGCTGCGGCTACTGCCGGGCAGGCGTGCTGCCGCGCGTCTTCCGCTACGGCCCGCACTTCGGCGAAGAGCCGCCGGTCAGCGGCACGCGCGGTTCGGGCACCGTTTTCTTTTCGCACTGCACGCTGCGCTGCCTCTATTGCCAGAATCATCCGTGGAGCCAAGCGGGGTGCGGCGACGACCTCACGGTGGAGGCGCTGCGCGGCATCTTCGAGCAGCTCGCGCGGCAGGGCTGCCACAACTGGAACCTGGTCTCCCCCACACCCTGGCTGCCGCAAATCCGCGAGGCGGTGACGCCGTTACTTCGCGCTGGAAACGCCCTCCCGTTTGTGTATAATACGTCGGGTTTTGAGTCGCCGGAGACGTTGGCAGCATTTGCAGAGCTGGCGGACATTGCGTTGATCGACCTGCGCTATGCCCGGCCCGAGAGCGCGACGGAGGGTTCCGATGCGCAAACGTATGTCGAGGCGGCGCGCAGTGCGCTGCGGTGGTTCTGGGAGCATTTGGGTCCGCTGGAGACCGATACCGCCGGAATCGCCGTGCGTGGCGTGATCTGCCGGATCTTGGCGTTGCCGGGACGCGTCGCCGAGGCGGTGGAGAATCTGGAGTGGCTGGCGAAGCATGTGGGCAGCGGCATCCACATCAGTGTGATGTCGCAGTACACGCCGCTGCACCGCGCGTTGCAGACGCCGGGCTGGGACCGACGGGTCACGGCTGACGAGTATGCGGTACTGGTTGAGGCGGCCGGGGATCTCGGCTTCGAGAACGGCTGGATACAAGAGTTTGAAGGCGAAGCGCCCGCCGACCTGCTGGGGCAGAATATGCCCGCAGGCGAAGGTGCTGTGGGTGCGGGTTCGAACATGCCCGCGTAGAACAGTGTAGAGAGACAATGAGCCGTGCGTTGCGCGGCTGAAAGGGTAACGATGAGCGGTCATAATAAGTGGTCCACCATTAAGCACAAAAAGGGCGCGGCGGATGCCAAGCGCGGCAAGATCTTCTCCAAAATCGCCAAGGAAATGACGATCATCGCCAAGACGGGCGGCGGCGACCCCGGCAGCAATCCCACGCTGCGCACCCTGATCGCGAAGGCCAAAGCGGTCAACATGCCCAACGACAACATTGACCGCGCCATCAAGAAGGGGACGGGCGAGCTGGCTGCCGACATCCTTGAAGAGATCACCTACGAGGGCTACGCCCAGGGCGGCGTGGGCCTTGTGGTCAAGGTGCTGACGGACAACAAAAACCGTGCGGCGGCCGAGGTGCGCAACATCTTCAAAAAGAATGGTTCGGATTTTGCCGGCCTCGGTTCGGTCTCGCGCGGATTCGAGCGTAAGGGCACGATCATGATTCCGGCGGCCGAGGGTGTGACCGAAGACGGCCTGATGGAGACCGTGCTTAACGCCGGCGCCGATGATCTGCTGGCCGAAGAGGGCGGCTTCACCGTCACCTGCCAGCCTGCGGCGTTCTCAGAAGTGTGCGCGGCCTTGGAAGCGGCCGGCGTCGCGTTCGATCAGGAAAACTCGCAGGTCGGTCTCGTCGCGCAGACCTTGGTGCCGGTCACCGAGCTGTCGGTCGCCAAGGCGGTCAACAAGTTTGTCGGCGCGCTGGAAGAGCATGACGACGTGCAGGACGTCTACACCAACATGGACATTGACGACGCGATCGCCGCGCAGCTCGAGGACGAATAACCGGCCCGATGACGGCATCCGCGACACCGACGCAGGCGCAACGCCTGCGTCTTTTTTTTCGGCGCACCGGTTTCGCGTCTCGACGTTCGAAATCCATGTGCCTGAGCCGGTTTCTGGCCCTGACATCTCCCGCGTTCGTGAAGAAGAGAGCACCGCAGATCAGTGTCGGTGCCGGTCGCCACATAGAAACCAAAGCGCCATGCCTGGAAGTGGAGGACGCGCCCTTCATCCTGATTAAACTCCGGAATCGTAAAGAAAATTCCTGACTTGAGTCAGGATTGGTGTTGACGCGGCGCGGGCCGATCACCCACTATTTTGAACGCTATGAGGGAAATACCCCGACTTTATTCGGACATCGTGGCGAGGCACTTGGCCGAAGACCGCCAGATGGTTTTTCTTTCCGACCCCCGGCAGGTCGGCAAGACAACCTTGTGCGCAGGGCTTTCCACCCGCTGATCGCACAAAAAAAACGCGCCCCGTGCGGTTTGGCCGCACGGGGCGTGGTGAGTGAAAACAGAAAGCCGAGCCGCTAGCGGCGAACCGTCAGCGGCTCTGCGTCTCTTACATGTCCATGCCGCCCATGCCCGGGTTCGGCATCGGAGCTTCCTTCTTCTCGGGAATCTCCGTGACCATGCACTCGGTGATCAGCAGCAGGCCCGCGATCGACGCCGCGTTCTGCAGCGCGCTGCGCGTGACCTTGGCCGGATCCAGAACGCCGTCCTTCACCAGGTCGGTGTACGCGCCGGTCGCCACGTTGTAGCCGTAGGCGCCCTTGCCGTTCTTGACATTCTCGACGATCAGCGCAGCCTCCAGGCCTGCATTCTCGACGAGCTGGCGCAGCGGGGCTTCCAGGCTCTTGCGGATGATGGCCACGCCGACTTTCTCGTCGCCGCAGACTTCAACCGCTTCCAACGCCTTCTGGCAGCGGATGAGCGCCACGCCGCCGCCGGCGACGATGCCCTCTTCCACCGCAGCGCGGGTCGCGTGCAACGCATCGTCCACGCGGTCCTTCTTCTCCTTCATGGCGGCTTCGGTCGGGGCGCCGACCTTGATGATCGCCACGCCGCCGGCGAGCTTCGCCAGGCGTTCCTGCAGCTTCTCGCGGTCGTAGTCCGAGGAGGTCTCCTCGATCTGCTTCTTGATCAGCGCGACGCGGCCCTGGATGTCGCTGGTCTTGCCGCCACCCTCGACGATCGTGGTGTTGTCCTTGTCGACCGTGACCTTCTTGGCGCGGCCGAGCTGACCGATCTCGACGTTCTCGAGCTTGATGCCGAGGTCCTCGCTGATCATCTGACCGCCGGTCAGGATCGCGATATCCTCCAGCATCGCCTTGCGGCGGTCGCCGAAGCCCGGCGCTTTGACGGCGCAGACCTGCAGCGTGCCGCGCAGCTTGTTCACGACGAGCGTGGCCAGGGCTTCGCCCTCGACATCCTCGGCGATGATCATCAGCGGCTTGCCGGATTTGGCGACGTTCTGCAACAGCGGCAGCATGTCGTTCAGGCTCGAGATCTTCTTCTCGAAGATCAAGATATAGGGATTCTCAAGGACGCACTCCATCTCTTCCGCGTTCGTCACGAAATACGGCGAGAGGTAGCCCTTGTCGAACTGCATGCCTTCCACGACGTCCAGCGTGGTCTCGAGGGTCTTGGCCTCTTCCACGGTGATGGTGCCGTCCTTGCCGACCTTGTCCATCGCGTCGGAGATGATCGTCCCGATTTCCGCCTCGCCATTGGCGGAGATGGCGGCGACCTGGGCGATCTCAGAAGGATCCTTGACCTTCTTCGCCTGCTTCGCGATCGCCTCGACGACCGCCTTGGTCGCCTTGTCGATGCCGCGCTTGATCGCCATCGGGTTGGCGCCCGCGGTGACATTCTTCAAACCTTCGCGGTAGATCGACTCAGCCAGCAGGGTCGCGGTCGTGGTGCCGTCACCGGCCACGTCGCTGGTCTTGCTGGCGACTTCGCGCACCATCTGGGCGCCCATGTTTTCAAACGGGCAAGGCAGCTCGATCTCTTTCGCGACCGACACACCGTCCTTGGTGATGGCGGGCGAGCCGAACTTCTTGTCGAGGATCACGTTGCGCCCGCAGGGGCCGAGGGTCGAGGAGACCGCCTTGCTGAGCTTGGAGATGCCGGTCAGAATCTTCTGGCGGGCTTCCATGTTGTACATCATCTGTTTCGCAGCCATACTCTAATTCTCCTTAAAAGATGGTTGGGGGTTTGCTTACAGGATCACGCCCAGCAGATCCTCTTCGCGGACGAGCTGGTAGGTTTTGTCGTCGATCTTGACTTCCGTCCCGCCGTACTTGGGCAGGAGCACCTTGTCACCGGCCTTCACATCGAACGGAATCTCTTTGCCGTCGTCATCGCGTTTCTTGCCGATCGCGATCACTTTGCCTTCCATCGGCTTCTCTTTGGCGGAATCGGGAATGATGATGCCGCCTTTGTTGACTTCTTTCACGTCAAGAGGCTCGACCAACACGCGGTCGCCGAGCGGACGAATCTTCGTCATGTTTTCTCTCCTTTTTGGGGTTAAGTTCGGGGGGGCAGTCAAACCCGCCCCTTACGATTGTCGGGTTGAAATCAACGCTTCTTGTTGTCGTCCATCATGGTGTAATCAGCATCGATCACGCCGTCGTC
>JAQUEX010000028.1:0-20923 GCA_028684935.1 Kiritimatiellia bacterium
GCCGTCGGCGAGGCAGGCGGGATAGGTGCCGTCGCCAGCGACAATCAAGAGATGGCGAATGGGTTCAGAAGTCATCATCACGTTGAGAGTATAGCGGATGCCGAAAGGAAGAGGGAAGCGGGAAAAGCGCAACGGGGGGGGCGAGTTTCTCGTGGCGGATTTCGGCCGGCTGCGTTATGGTGATGGCTTGAACGACGGAGAAGATGCCATGTCACATGCACCACATGCGCCGCGCGGCTGGCCGCGGCGCCGATTCATGTCCGCTTGCGGGACCGCCGTGTGCAGCCTGGCCGCCCGGCGGGCGCGAGCGGACGCCGGCGGCGAAGAGCTGGCGTGCTTCGGGATCGTGGCGGATTGCCACTACGCCGAGCGGGATGACAAGCAGGGTGTGCGCGCCTACCGTGAGTCTGTCAGTAAGCTGGCCGAGTGTGTCGAGCGGATGAACCTTCAGGGGGTTGGCGCGTTGATTGAGCTGGTGGTGGGCAAGGGCGAGGCGAACAACGCGTATGCGGTAGTCCGAGCGATGCGGGACGGCCGGCTGGTGATCACGGGGTTCCGGACGGCGCCGAGCCGCGTCCTGACCGGTGCCCCGTTTTTTTGATAAAATCGCACTTGCGCCAGGCATGGCACTGTGGTAATTTGAATCTCCATTTATTTCCAATTGGGAAGGAAACGAATCCGATGCCGACGATCAACCAATTAGTGCGCAAGGGTCGCGTGCCGCTGCGCAAAAAGAGCAAGTCGCCCGCGCTGAAGGCGTGTCCGCAGCGCCGCGGGGTCTGTCTTGTCGTGAAGACGCAGACGCCGAAGAAGCCGAACTCCGCGTTGCGCAAGGTGGCCCGTGTCCGTTTGACGACGGGTTATGAAGTGACGGCCTACATTCCGGGCGAAGGGCACAACCTGCAGGAGCACAGCGTGGTGCTGGTGCGCGGCGGTCGTGTCAAGGACCTTCCCGGCGTCCGCTACCACATTGTCCGCGGCTGTCTGGACAGCTTGGGCGTGGCCGGGCGCAACCGCAGCCGTTCCAAGTACGGCATGAAGCGTCAGAAGAAGGCGGAGAAGTAAACCATGGCAAGACGGCGCAGAGCAGTGAAGCGGGTGCAGCCCGCCGACCCGAAGTTTAACAGCGAGCTGGTGGCCCGCGTGATCCGCGCGCTCATGAAGAGCGGCAAGAAGACCACGGCGGAGCGCATCGTTTACGGCGCGCTGGAAGAGTTGAAAGAGAAGACCGGCAAGGATCCGATCGAAGTCATGGACATCGCGATCGCGAACATGAAGCCGAAAGTGGAGGTCAAATCCCGCCGCGTGGGCGGCACGACCTACCCGGTGCCGGTCGAGATCCGTCCGGGGCGCCAGCTCTCGCTGGCCCTGCGCTGGATGTCGATGTACGCCAGCGCGCGCCGCGGCACGCCGATGCCGAAGGCGGTGGCGGCGGAGCTGATCGAGGCGTTCAATAATCAGGGCAACGTGATCAAGAAGCGCGACGACACGCACAAGATGGCGCAGGCCAACAAGGCCTTCGCGCACTATGCGTGGTAAGACGCGGCGACGCGTCTGGATAAGCCGGCAAGTTGCCGGGAACATCCAACTGTTCTTTGACAAGTCAGGGTGAAGGGTGAGCGTCTTGGAAAGCAAGGCAGACAGAGGTCATGTGGCTGCGGCCGGCGAATCGCCGGCGGGCGGCGATACCTCGCTTTGCAACATCCGCAACATCGGCATCGTGGCCCACATCGACGCGGGCAAGACCACGACGACCGAGCGCATTCTCTTTTATGCAGGGCGCACGCACCGTCTCGGCAATGTAGACGAAGGCAACACTGTCACCGACTGGATGATCCAGGAGCGAGAGCGCGGCATTACCATCACCAGCGCCGCCATCACCTGCTCCTGGCAGGGCATGCAGATCAATCTGATCGACACGCCCGGTCACGTCGACTTTACGATTGAAGTGGAACGCTCATTGCGCGTGTTGGACGGCGCGGTGGGCGTTTTTTGTGCCGTCGGCGGGGTGCAGCCGCAGTCCGAGACGGTCTGGCGCCAGGCGGACCGCTACCAGGTGCCGCGCCTCGCGTTCATCAACAAGATGGATCGCATGGGTGCCAACTTCGAAGCCTGCGTCGCCGAGATCCGCACGCGGCTGCGCGCCAATCCGGTGTGCCTGCAACTGCCGATCGGCCAGGCCGAGACGTTCAGCGGCGTGATCGACCTCTTAGAGATGCGCGCGCTGGCGTATGACGAAGGCACTGAGGGGCGTGACATCCGCGCGTTCGAGATTCCCGCCGAGCTGAAGGCGGCCGCCGCCACGGCGCGCGCCGCGCTGTGCGAGCAGGCGGCGGAGGCCGACGATACGCTGATGGAGGCCTATTTCGAGAATCCGGAGCTGTCGGCGGATCTGCTGCGCGCCTCGCTGCGGCGTTCGGTGATCGCCGGTAAGATCGTGCCGGTGTTGTGCGGCACCTCGCTGCGCAACAAAGGGGTGCAGCAGTTGCTGGACGCGGTGGTGTGGTACCTGCCGTCGCCGCTCGACCGTCCGCCGGTGGAGGCCACGGACCTCAAGAGCGAGACCAGGGTGACGCGCGAGCAGAGCGCGACGGCGCCGCTGACCGGACTGGTGTTCAAGATTGCGACGGACCCCTATGTGGGGCGGCTCTTCTTCGTGCGCGTCTATGCCGGCTTGCTCAAGAAGGGCCAGAACGTCTACAATCCGCGCAGCCGCAAGCGCGAGCGGGTGTTGAAGTTGGTGCGTCTTTTTGCAGACGACCAGACCGACGTTGAGGCGCTGGGGCCGGGTGAGATCGGGGCGATCGTGGGACTCAAGGAGGCCACGACCGGCGATACGCTCTGTGCCGAGCACCAGCCGGTGTATCTGGAGCGCATCACGGTGCCGGAGCCGGTGATGTTCATGGCGATCGAGCCCAAGTCGCGCGCGGACAAAGAGAAGCTGGAGCAGGCGATGGCGCTGTTGGCGGCCGAAGATCCGACCTGCCAGGTGCGCGTGGACGCGGAGACGGGGCAAACGATTTTGAGCGGCATGGGCGAGCTTCACCTGGAGATCCTGGTGGACCGCCTGCGCCGAGAGTTCAAGTGTGAAGCGAACACGGGCCGTCCGATGGTGTCGTACTACGAGACCGTCACAGCCGCAGGGAAGAGCACCTATCTCTTTGACCGCGAGCTGGGCGGGAAGCGGCATTGCGCCCAAGTGACGGTTGAGGTGGCTCCTCGGAAGCGGGGCAGCGGGCACGCGGTGGAGATCGTCTCCGCCGTGCGGCGCCGGCTCCCGGACGAGCGGCTGGCCGAGTGCGTGGAGCAAGGATTGACAGACGGCATCCTGACCGGGGTGCTGGCGCGTTACCCGATGACGGACGTGCTGGCGACGGTCATGGAGGTCGTGATCACGGATGAGGAAACGGCGACAGACGTGGCTTTCAGGACCGCGGCCGTGATGGGGTTCCGCGAGGCGGCTCTGGCCGCCGCGCCGGAATTGCTGGAGCCGATCATGTCCCTCGACATCGTGACGCCTGCCGACCATGTCGGCGACATCATGGGGGATATTAACGGCCGCCGCGGTTCGGTGCGCGACATGACGACGCGTGGAGACATGCAGATCGTGCGCGCGCAGGTGCCGTTGGCAGAACTTTTCGGGTACTCAACCGCAATCCGGTCGCTCTCGCGCGGCCGCGCCAGCTATACGATGGAACCTGGCGAATTTGCGGTCGTGCCACGGACAGTGAGAGAACAACTACTGAACAGGTAACGTTAGAATGCAAAGTCAGCGTATACGCATTCGTTTGCAGGCGTACGATCACAGGGTGCTGGATCAGGCCGTGAGCGAGATCATCGACACGGCGCGCGGCACCGGGGCCCAGGTTGTCGGACCGATTCCTCTGCCTACGAGGATTGAACGGTTCACGGTCAACCGCAGCCCCCACGTGGACAAGAAGTCCATGGACCAGTTTGAGATGCGCACGCACAAACGGTTGTTGGACATCGTGGGCCCGACGGCGAAGACCGTGGATGAGCTCAAGAAACTGAATCTGCCGGCTGGCGTGGATATCACAATTCGAATCTAAGGACGGTGACACCATGGAAGGCATACTTGGCAGAAAAATTGGGATGACGCAGGTCTATGATGACCAGGGGCGTCGGATTGCTGTAACCGTGTTGGAAGCGGGCCCGTGCCCGGTCGTCCAGGTGAAAACGCCTGAGACGGACGGCTATCGCGCGGTGCAGCTCGGCTATGAAGAGCAGAAACCCTCCCGTCTGGCAAAGGCGGAGGTCAAGCACTTCGAGAAAGCCGGGGTGAAGCCCTGCAAGATGACCAAAGAGTTCGCGCTCGACGAGGGCGAAGCGGTCAAGACGGGCGACGCGGTGACGGTCAGCATGTTTGAGGGCGTGAAGTACGTCGACGTCTCGGGCGTCACCAAAGGCCGCGGTTTCGCGGGCGTGGTGCGGCGTTACCGGATGGCCGGCGGACCGATGACCCACGGCGGTCACTCGAAGCGCCGCATCGGCGGCATCGGTGCGCGCGATCTTCCGGGTTGGGTGGACAAGGGCAAACGCATGCCCGGCCACATGGGCGCGGTCAACCGCAAGGCCCGCAATCTGGTCGTCGTGCAGGTCCGCGGCGAGGAAAACCTGCTGCTGGTGGCCGGCTCGGTGCCGGGGCCGAAAGGTGGCGTAGTCATTATCAGGAAAGCCCTGAAGAAATAGGGGTGGAGAACCGATGAGTACGATCAAGGTTTTTAATCCGGCCGGCGAGCCAGCGGGCGAATTGACTTTCGCGGACGAGCGGCTGGTGCTGGACAAGGGCGAGCAGGCTGTCAAGGACGTGGTGGTGGCGATTCAGAACGCCTTCCGCGCCGGAACAGCCTCCACGCTGAGCAAGGGCGAGGTCGCCGGCAGCAACAAGAAGCCGTGGAAGCAAAAGGGCACCGGCCGTGCCCGTGCGGGCTACCGGCAGAGTCCGGTGTGGCGCGGCGGCGGCGTGGCCTTCGGGCCTAAGCCGCGCGACTTCTCGCAGAAGATCAACCGCAAGGTGCAGCAGCTCGCGTTCACCCGCGCCCTGAGCGACAAAATCGCCGAAGGGCAGACGGTGGTGATCGACGCGATCGATCTGGCCGAGCCGAAGACCAAGCTGTTGACGGCGTTGCTGGCGAAGCTGGGCGTGGACCGCTCGGCGCTCATCGTGCTGGATCAGCACGAGGAGAAGGTGATGCTTGCGGCCCGCAATCTGGAAAAGGTTGAGGTTGTCAGCGCGGCGGAAGTTGATGTATATTCATTACTTTTCTACCGCACGCTGGTGGTCACCAAGGCAGGGTTCGAGGCGCTGACGGCGCGCATGAAGAAGAAGACGGAGGTGGGCGCATGAAGCACGCCGGGATCATCCGCAAGGTTCAGATTACGGAAAAGGGCACGAAGCTAGCGTGCGAGAACCAGTACATTCTCGAGGTCGCTCCCAAAGCGAACAAGATCGAGATTAAATCGGCCGTCGAAAAGTATTTCGGCGTGCATGTGCTGGCGGTCAGAACCCAGAACTACAAGGGCACGCTGCGCACCCTGAAGAACCGGCGCGTGGTCCGCGATTCCGGATGGAAACGCGCGATCGTGACGGTTAAAGCGGGCGAGCGCATCGAAAGCGTCAGTTAACGCCGTCGGAAAGGATAACAAGGCCATGGGGCTTAAGACATTCAAACCGAGAAGCGCCGGCTTGCGACACCGCGTCGCTCCGACCTTCGACGAGATCACCGAGGTCAAACCTCTCCGCAGGCTGACCGAGGCGAAGAAGAGCAAGGCTGGGCGCAACAATCAGGGGCGCATCACAACCCGTCACCGCGGCGGCGGCGTCAAGCGCCGTTACCGCATTGTGGACTTCCGCCGCAACAAGATCGGCATTCCGGCGCGTGTCGAGGCGATCGCCTACGACCCGAACCGCTCTGCCAACCTGGCGCTGCTGAAGTACGTGGACGGTGAGAAGCGTTACATCCTCGCGCCGCAAGGCTTGAAGGTGAACGATGCCGTGATGTCGGGGCCGGAAGCGGAGCCGAGCGTGGGCAACTGCCTGCCGCTGGCGCTGATTCCGCTGGGCCTGGCTGTGCACAACATCGAGCTGGTGCCCGGACAGGGCGGCAAGTTGGCTCGTTCTGCGGGCAACAGTTGCCAGGTGATGGCGCGCGACGGCGACTTTGTCACGCTGCGTCTGCCCTCCGGCGAGGTGCGCCGCATTCTGGCCAAGTGCATGGCCACGATCGGTCAGGTCGGCAACGCCGACTGGAGCAGCATCAATCTGGGCAAAGCGGGCCGCAAGCGCTGGATGGGCATTCGTCCGACGGTGCGCGGCGTGGCGATGAACCCGGTTGACCATCCGATGGGCGGCGGTGAAGGCCGCACGTCTGGCGGCAGTCACCCGCGGTCGCCTTGGGGCAAGCTGTCGAAGGGCGGCAAGACGCGCAACCGCCGGAAGACCAGCAGCAGGTTCATTGTGAAGCGGAGAAAGTAACGCATGGCACGGTCTATTAAGAAAGGCCCTTACGTAGAGAAGAGCCTGCTCGATAAAGTCGAGAAAATGAATGCGTCAGGAAGGAAGCAGCCGATCAAGACGTGGTCGCGCCGCTCCATGATTCTGCCGGATTTCGTCGGGCACACGTTTGCCATTCACAACGGCAGGCAGCATGTGCCGATTTTCATCACTGAGAACATGGTGGGTCACCGTTTGGGCGAATTCGCGCCGACGCGAACCTTCAAATCGCACGGCGTCCACACGGACAAGGCGGCCGCGAAATAACGGAGTCTGAGAACAATGGAAGTGACTGCCATTACCCGAAACGTCAGGATGTCGGCCCAGAAAGGCCGCCCGTTGGCTCGCAAGTGCCAGGGGCTGCCGGTGTCCGCCGCCCTGCAGATCGTTGAGTTTAGTCCGCGTAAAGCGGCTGCCGTCCTGAGCAAGACGCTCAAGTCGGCGGTCGCCAACGCGCGGAACAACGCGAACCTCGATGTCGACATGCTCAAGGTCAGCCTGTGCGTGTTTGACGAGGGAACGCGCATGCGCCGGTTCTGGCCGCGTGCCCGCGGAAGCGCGAGCCCGATTGCCAAGAGGCTGAGTCATTGCAAGGTTGTTCTGACCGACGGTCAGTGAGGCCGGCGATTTTTTAAGGAGCAAAACTTTGGGACAGAAAGTAAATCCTATCGGTTTCCGAATCGCGGTTGACAAGCAGTGGCGTAGCCGTTGGTTTGCCAACAAAAAGCAGTTCGGAGAGCTGTTGTCTGAAGACATGATGATCCGCGAGATGGTCAAGAAACGCCTCGAGAGTGCAGCGATCACCAAGATCCTGATCGAGCGTTATGCCAATCGCGTGCGCATCAACCTGTTCACCGCCCGTCCGGGCGTCGTGGTCGGGCGCAAGGGCCAGGACATTGACAAGATCCGTCAGGAACTCGCCAAGAAAACCGGCAAAGACATCTACCTCGAGATCCACGAGGTGCGCGATCCCGACGCCAACGCGCAGTTGGTCGCCGAGAGCATCGCGCAGCAAGTCGAGCGCCGCGTGGCTCTCAAGCGCGCCATGAAGCGCGCCGAGAAGGTCGCCATGGATATGGGCGTTGACGGGATCAAGATCCGCTGTAGCGGCCGCATCAACGGCGCCGAGATTTCCCGCGTTGAGTGGAGCAAGCAGGGCAAGGTCCCGCTGCACACGCTGCGCGCGAACATCGACTACGGGTTCGCCGAGTCGCACACCACGGCGGGGCTGATCGGCGTCAAGGTCTGGATCTGCAAGAAGGACGATTTCCAGCCGGTCCGCACCGGCGGTCAGAGGAGGAGAAAAGATGCCCCTAATGCCTAAGCGGGTCAAGTTCCGCAAGCAGTCCAAGGGAAACCGCGCGGGTTTTGCGACGTCCGGTGCCGAGTTGGCGTACGGCGAATTCGGCCTGAAGGCGCTGGAGCGCGGCTGGATGACCAACACGCAGATCGAAGCCTGCCGTGTGGTCATCAACCGCGAGATGAAGCGTAAGGGCAAGCTGTGGATCCGCATCTTCCCCGACAAATCCGTGAGCCGCAAGCCGATCGAAGTGCGAATGGGCAGCGGCAAAGGCAACCCTGAGCTGTGGGTCGCCGTGATTCTGCCCGGCAAGATGCTGTTCGAGATCGGCGGCGTGTCCGATACCGTGGCGCGCGAGTGCCTGCGCCTGGCGGACACCAAGCTCGGCATCCGCACGCAGCTTGTCACGCGCCATGTAACGGGAGCTTAACGGAACCATGAAAGCAAGAGACTTAAGAGAACTCGGAGCGGTGGAGCTCGACCAGAAGATCCGTGAGCGGTCGCAGGAACTCAATGACCTGCGGATCAAGCACAAGTCGGGCTCCGGCATTGAGAAACCGGTCCGTCTGCGTACGATGCGCCATGAACTCGCGCGTATGAAGACGGTGCAAGCTGAGCGGGAGGCTAAGTAAATGGCCGAGACAACAGAGAAGCGCGGCAGCCGCAAAGTCCGTAAGGGCGTCGTGGTGAGCAAGAGCGGCGAGAAATCGGTGATCGTGCAGGGTGAGCGTCGTGAACGCCACCCGGTGTACGGCAAGGTGATCCGCCGTTTCAAGAAGTATCACGCCCATGACGAGGACAACGCAGCTAAAGTGGGCGACGCGGTGACCATCGTGGAAACCCGGCCGCTCAGCGCGACGAAGCGCTGGCGCATCGTCAAGCCTGAGGTGAAGTGACATGATCCAAGAACAGACAGTGATGGTGGTCGCGGACAACACCGGCGCCAAGCGCGCGATGTGTTTCCGTGTCCTGGGTCAGCGTAAACGGTACGCCCATCTGGGCGATATCGTGCGTGTGGCCATCAAGGAAGCGGCGCCGACCGGCGCGGTCAAGAAGGGCCAGGTCTGCACGGCGGTCATCGTCCGCACGGGCCAGCCCATCCGCCGCGAAGACGGTTCGTATGTCCGGTTTGACCAGAATGCGTGCGTGATCGTGGACAATAAGATGAACCCGATCGGTTCCCGCATTTTCGGGCCTGTCGCCCGTGAGTTGCGCGACAGGAACTACATGAAGATCATTTCGCTGGCTCCGGAAGTGGTCTAAGCAGTGAAGGGCCGTAACGCCGATGATGACCCTGCCCGCGCCGGGCGGCGGCCGTCAAAACGGTTACGGGTTAGGAAACAGCATGAGTGTTGCTAGAATCAAGAAGAACGACATGGTGATCGCCATTGCTGGCGATAACGCCGGAAAGACAGGCAAGGTATTGCGCGTGTTGCCCAAAAAGGGCAAGGCCGTGGTGCAGGGCCTGAACATGGTGAAGAAGGCTATCCGCCGCTCGCAGGCCGCCCCCGACGGCGGTTTCGCGGACCGCGAGGCCCCGATCGACCTTTCCAATCTGATGCCCTATGATCCGGACACGAAAAAGGGCGTCCGCATCCGCCGCGTCCAAGAGGGCGACAAGACGGTGCGTAAATCCAAGGCCTCGGGCAAGAACCTGGACTAAGGGGGAGCGGACATGGCCAATCTCAAAGAGAAATTCACAAAAGAACTGGCGCCGAAGCTTCAGGAGACGCTCGGTCTTAAAAACAAGATGCTGGTCCCCCGCCTGCAGAAGGTGGTGATCAACATGGGCTTCGGCATCGTCGAGAAAGATGTGCAGAAGACTATCATCGACGACCTGGGCAAACTCGCCGGCCAGAAGCCGGTGCTGTGCAAGGCCCGCAAGAGCATCTCCAACTTCAAGTTGCGCGAAGGCATGGTGATCGGCGCGAAGGTGACCCTGCGCGGCGAACGCATGTTCGATTTCATGGAGCGCCTGGTCAACAGCGCGCTGCCGCGTATCCGCGACTTCCGCGGGGTTGCTAACCGCGGCTTTGACGGACGGGGCAACTATACGCTGGGCCTGAAAGAGCACACGATCTTCCCCGAACTCATGGATTCCGGTGCGCAGGGCAATGATGTCGGCATGGACATCACCTTCGTCTCCACGGCGAAGGACAACAAAGAGGCCCGTGAGCTGCTAACCACTCTGGGCATGCCGTTCGCCGGCAAATAAGGAGGATTTCCACAATGGCCAAAACCTGTCTGATGGAAAAAGCCAAGCGTACGCCGAAGTTTTCGTCGCGCAAGTATTACCGGTGTTCCCGGTGCGGACGCCCGCGTGCGTATATCCGTAAGTTCCAGCTCTGCCGTATCTGTTTCCGCGAGTTGGCTGTGTCGGGCATGATCCCGGGTGTGACCAAGGCAAGCTGGTGAGGAGTTTACAATGACGTCGGATCCGATTTCTGACATGCTGGCGCGCATCCGCAATGCGCTGAAGGCCGGACTGCCCTCGGCCGAGCTTCCGGGCTCCAGAATCAAGGGCGAGATTCTCCGCGTGATGAAGGAAGAAGGCTACATCACGGACTTCACGATGACCAACGGCGTTCCGCGCGTGCTGAGCATCGAACTGAAGTATAACGACGACGCCGAGCCGGCGATTCGCGGCATGCGCCGCGAGAGCAAGCCGGGCCTCCGCAAGTTCTGCGGCGTGCAGGATATCCCGAATGTGCTGGGCGGTATGGGTACCGCGGTCCTGAGCACCTCGGGTGGCATCCTCAGCGGCAAGGAAGCCCGCAAGCGCAAGCTCGGCGGTGAACTCATCTGCACAATCTGGTAAGAGGGTTTCAACGATGTCGAGAATTGGTAAACAACCGGTCGCGATTCCCGCCGGCGTCACGGTGACCGCCGACGGTAACGCTGTCACGGTCAAGGGCAAGCTGGGCGAACTGAGCCGCGTCTTCCAGAAGGGCATCACCGTCACGGTCGAGAATGGCCAGGTGCTGGTGTCCCGCGCGGATGATTCGCGCATGCAGAAGAGCTGCCACGGCCTGAGCCGCACGTTGGTCAAGAACATGATCGAAGGCGTGGCCAACGGCTATAAGAAGGCGCTCTCCATCGAGGGCACGGGCTTTAAAGCGGTGCTGCAGGGAACGAAACTGAGCCTCTCGCTCGGCTTCGCGTCCCCGAAAGAGTATGCGATTCCCGAAGGCATCAAGGTGACGGTCGACCCCAATGGTCTGGTCGTCAACGTCGAGGGCATCGAGAAGGAACTCGTCGGCGAGGCTGCCGCCCGCATCCGCAGTTACTATCCGGCCGAACCCTACAAGGGCAAGGGTATCAAGTACGTGGGCGAGCAGATCCGCCGCAAGCAGGGCAAGACGGTCGCATAAGGCCCGAACGGAGCTGAACAACATGAGTTTTAACCGTAAAGAACAACGCAATCGACGCCACATGCGCCTGCGTCAGCGCGTGAAAGGCACAGCCGCGCGTCCCCGCATGGCCATCTGCATCTCGAACAAGCACATGTACGTGCAGTTCATCGATGACGTCGCGATGCGCACATTGGCTGCGACCTCCACGCTGAAGGAGGCCAAGCCGTGCAATCTGGAGACAGCCAAGCAGGTCGGCGAACAGGCGGCCGGCGTGGCGAAGGAGAAGGGCATTTCGATCGTGGTCGTCGACCGCGGCGGGTTTAAGTTTCACGGTCGCGTCAAGCAGATCGTGGAAGCCGCCACCGCTGCCGGCCTGAAGATCTCGGAGCGCGCCGTTGAGACGGCAGAGGAGGCGAAGTGAGCGCAGAAGCAAGATTTCCCCGGAGTGAGGCGCAGAGCGAATTCGACGAGCGCGTCGTGTTTGTGAACCGTTGCGCCAAGGTGGTCAAGGGCGGACGCCGTTTCAGCTTCAGCGCCGTGGTCGTCGTGGGTGACCGCGAAGGCCGCGTCGGCTTCGGCTTCGGCAAGGCCAATGAGGTCAGCGATGCCATCCGCAAGGGTGGCGATGCGGCGAAAAAAGAGATGATGCGCGTCAAGCTCGCGGGCAAGACGATCCCGCATGAGGTGACGGGCGTGTGCGACGGCGGCCGCGTGCTGCTCAAGCCCGCTCCGGACGGCACCGGCCTGATCGTCGGCGGCGGCATGCGCCCCGTCCTCGAGGCCGCCGGCGTGCGCGATGCCATCGGCAAATCGCTGGGCAGCAAAAACCGCCTCAACGTGGTCAAGGCCACGGTCGACGCGCTGAACAATCTGCGCTCGGCCGATGAGATTGCCGCCGCACGTGCGTAAAAAGTGAAGAGTGAAGAGTTAATAACGAATAGTTTGCTGTTCCGAACGATCAGCTATTTGATGTTAACGAATAGGAGTTTTCGCAATGGATTTGTCATCACTGAAGAACACCCCGGGTGCGCGCAAGACGCGTAAACGCGTGGGTCGCGGCCGCGCGTCGGGCATGGGTAAAACCTCGACCCGCGGTCATAAGGGTCAGCAGGCCCGCAAAGGCCATAAGGTCAAGCTGGGCTTTGAAGGCGGCCAGATGCCGCTCATCCGCCGCCTGCCGAAACGCGGCTTCAAGAACCCCACACGCGTGGTCTACGCGCCGGTCAACGTCTGTGACCTTGAACGCTTCGAGAACGGCACGGACGTCACGCTGGAGCTGCTCCGCGAGAACGGTCTCTATGCCAAGAAGTTCGACGGCGTCAAGATCCTTGGCCACGGCGATCTGACCAAGAAACTGACCGTGAAAGCCAACGGCGTCAGCGCGTCCGCGAAAGCGAAGATTGAGGCCGCCGGCGGCACTGTCGAAATCGTCTAAGAGGTCTGACCATGGCCATGCTAGAGTCGTTCGCGAATACCTTTAAAATCCCGGAACTCCGGAAACGCATCCTGTTGACAGCCGGTCTTGTCTTCATCTGCCGGCTGATCTCCATGATACCGACTCCGGGCGTGGATTGGCAGACGCTGCAGCAGGAACTGGAACGCATCCGTGAGACCGCCGGCGCTGGCGGCGGCCTCATGGATTGGTTTAACGTGTTCAGCGGCGGCGCGCTCAATCAGTGCGCGGTCGGCTTTCTGAGCATCTGGCCCTACATCAGCGCCTCGATCATTATCCAGCTCCTGACGGCGGTGATCCCGACGCTCGAGCGCATGCGCCGCGAAGGTGAGTCGGGCCGGGTGAAGCTGGCGCAGATTACGCGCTATCTGACCATCGGCATCTGCGTGTTCCAGTCCTTTGCCCTCGCCACCGCGTTGCAGAATCCGGCGTCGTTCGGCTTGGGCGGTGTGCAGATCGTGACGCGCCCGGGCTTCGGGTTCAATATCATGACTGTCATCGCCATGACCACCGCGTCGTTGCTCGTCATGTGGCTGGCGGATCAGATCACGCAGCGCGGTATCGGCAACGGGACGTCGCTGATCATCATGATCAATATCACCTCGCGCCTGCCCGTGGCGATCATTGAAGCCTGGACGCGCTACTTCGGACTGGGCGGCATTACCGCCACCCGCAGCCCGATCGAGCTGCTCCTGCTGCTGCTCTTCGGCTTCCTGATCACGATGGGCACCGTGATGCTCACGCAAGGCGTCCGCAAGGTGCCGATCCACTCCACGCGACGCGCCGCCGGCGGGGGCAACTCCTACGGCATGCAGCAGACGTATATGCCGCTGCGCGTGAACTACACCGGCGTCATGCCGATCATCTTTGCGGGACCGCTCATCCAGTTCCCCGCCGCACTCTTGAGCCGCATCCCGGCCGAGATCACGTGGCTGGGCTGGCTGAAGTGGCTCGGCGTGCAGTTGAGCGATATGACCAGCCCGTTGCACCTGGCGGTCTATGCGCTGCTGATCATGTTCTTTGCCTTCTTCTGGGTGGCGACCCAGTTCAATGCGATGCAGATCTCCGATAACCTTAAGCGCGAGGGTTCTTATGTGCCGGGTATCCGGCCGGGCCGCGCGACGGCGGAGTATCTGGATGCGTTGATGACGCGCGTCACCTTGATTGGCGGCCTTGGCTTGCTGATCATCGCCCTCGTGCCGCAATTCCTGCGCGGTATGATGGAGTTGCCCTGGGAGATGGCTTCGTTCTTCGGAGGCACGAGCTTGCTGATCATCGTGGGCGTCGCGCTCGATACGCTGCGCCAGATGGAATCGCACCTGCTGATGCGCAACTACGACGGCTTCCTGAAGCACGGCCGCCTGCGCAGCCGCCGCTGAGCGCCTCAGTCGCGCGCTATTCATTCCAAGGCCCGCTGACCTTCCGGTCGGCGGGCCTTCGTGTTTTCATGCCGACAGTATCCGGGCCAGCGGGGTACTCTGACACTTTTTTGTCTATAAATGTCCTGTTGACCTCGTCATTGTTAAAGCGTACTGTATTTATGATTTGGATAGGTGTCTAAATCAAAAAATCGTCGGCGTTGAATACTCTGCTGTCATGCAGAAAGAAGACGTTTAACAAATGAAAACTCTCCTTTGTGTCACTGCGCTGTCCATGTGTACGGCTGCTGCCGTTGCGTACGATTCAAACTCCGCGCCGCTCGTGATTGCCGGTGCGATGATGACGCCGGTCTCAAGCGGGACCGCAACCGGCGTGTCGGGGACGGGCCCCGCATGGAGCATGAATGTGGCCAATGCGGGCTGGTCGGAGGGCTATGCGTACACCATCTTTCAAATCGCGCCCGGAACGCGCGCCCAACTCACCGGCGGCACCGTGCAGAATACGATTACGGACGGCGGCCAGGGCTGGTATTGGGGGGACGTCGTGCTCTTCGCATCGGCGGTCGATCCGCGATCTCCGATCGCCGGCAAAGTGCCCGGGCCGACGGGATCATGCCCGGCACCGGGTGTGCTGGCGTGGATGAGCGACACCCAATACGGCGATCCCGCAGTTTATGCGACCAAAGAGGCCGCGAACAACGCGGGCTACCGCTATTTTGGCGGCTACGACGGCTTCGCCAGCTATCTCGATGCGATCGGCGGGTATTCGTCGAATGTCGAAAATTTTCGGGACGGCGGGCTGCCGTTCTACGGCGGCGCGTTTGCCGGCTGGAATGAGGGGTCAGCCACCTCGATGGCCGCCGGCACGCCGGCCCGCTTCCTGACTGACACGCTCTATCCGGCGGGCGGCGGACTGAATCGCGCCCTGAAAGACCAGACCTATGCCTTTGACGGGACGGTGTGCTCCGGTTCGGAGAGTCTGTTTGTCACGGTTATGGTGCGCGGGGGCGGCGGGGGCGGCGGCTCGATCCTCGTCAGCAATCTGGTCGTCAGTTTCTCGTCGCCGGGCAGTTTGAAGGTGACCGGCGCCATGATGAATCCCGTGCTGCTGGCCGGCTCCTCCGCCACGGTGAGCGGGAACGATGGCGAGTGGAGCCTGATTGTGACCGGCAGCAGCGAGGCGGAGGCCTATGCCTGCGCGACGTTCATGGTCGGGCCGCGCACACGGGTGCAGCTCGCAGGGGGCTCGATAAAAAACACGATCACAGGCTCGAGCTGGTGGTACGGCGATCTCGTGTTCTTTGCCTCTTCCGTGAACCCTCGCGCCCCGATCGCGGGCAAAGTCAGCGGACCCTCGGTGCCGGGCACCGACGCGAACCCCGCGCCCGGTGTCATGGCGTATCTCACGTATCAGAAGTTTAAGGACAATGGATACAAATTGCTGTATCGCTCGAAAGAGACCGTGAATAATGCCGGATACCGCTATATGGATAATAACGGGACCTGCGGCAGCTATCTGGAGGCGATCAGCCAATATGCGTCGAATGTCGAGAACTTCAGAGACGGCGGCTTGGAAATCGACGGCGGCTCGCATGCCGGCTGGAATCAGGTCTTGTATCCGTTTATGGTTGCTGCGGAACCGGTCGCGCATCCGTTGTCCGAGATCCTCTATCCCGCTTGGGGCGGACTGAACCGGCCGCTGAAGGATCAGACCTATGCGTTTGACGGGGGGTTGTGTACCGGGACCAACATGGCGTTTGTGACTGTCATGCTGCGTGGCGGTGGCGGTGACGGAACGGGAGGATCGATCACGGTGAGTGATCTGACGCTTCTGCTTGCGCCGCTGGCGGATCACAGCCACGATCCGACGATTCTGTATCTCTGGTGAAGTTCGGCCATCATGAATAAAACGTTCGGATCTCTCTTTGGCGGCTGCCGTGTGTTCACGTTGGCCTTCGGAATGGCGTCGGTGTGTGGCGCGGCCGATTGGCCGTGCTGGCGCGGGCCGTCGCGCGACGGCATTTCCCGAGAAACCGCCTGGTCGCACGCATGGGGCACGAACGGCCCGGCCGTCGTGTGGCGCGCGACGGTCGGCAAAGGGTTCTCGTCCTTTGCCGTGGCCGACGGGCGCGTCTACACGATGGGGAATACCGACGGACAGGATACGGTCTTCTGCTTTTCAGCCGTCAGCGGCGCCACGCTCTGGCGTCATACCTACCCCTGCGAGCTGCAGCCGCTCTCGTATGAGGGCGGCCCTTCATCCACGCCTGCGGCGGCCGATGGCCGCGTGTATACGTTCAGCAAAGGGGGTGACCTCTTTTGCCTGGACGCGCGCGATGGCCGCGTGCTCTGGTCGCGCGCCTTCGCCCCGTGGCCGTGGCGCGACGGGGACTGGAAGAACACCTGGCGGTATGCGGGATCGCCGCTGGTTGCGGACGGACGGCTGGTGATGAGCCTCGGCGAGGCGGGGACCGTGCTCGACGCGCGCACCGGCGCGACCGTGTGGGAGAGTCCTGCAGGGCACCCCGGGTATGCGTCGCCGGTGCCGTTCCGCGCGGGCGAGACCGACGCGCTCGCCTTTTTTGCCGGCCACGCGGTGGTCGGCGCCGAAGCCGCGACCGGCCGGCGGTTGTGGCAGATCCCGTGGCG
This sequence comes from Kiritimatiellia bacterium, assembly GCA_028684935.1. Lineage (GTDB taxonomy): Bacteria > Verrucomicrobiota > Kiritimatiellia > RFP12 > UBA1067 > DUPH01. Next base: position 16,649 of record JAQUEX010000028.1, read on the forward strand.
GACGGAATGGGACATGAACGCGGCCGATCCGGTGATCCATGGCGGACGCCTGTTTGTGTCGTCCGGCAACGGAACCGGCTGCGCGCTGTATGACCTTGCCGCAGCGCCGCCGCGCGAAGTCTGGCGCACGAAGCACCTGCGCCTGCCGATGAACAGCGCGGTGTTGTGGCAGGGGCACCTCTATGGGTTCAACGATGAAAACCTGACCTGTGTGGCGTGGGACACGGGCGAGGCGCGCTGGTCGGAGCGCTCGCTGCGGCGCGGCGCGTTGATGCTGACGGCAGACGGCCGGCTGATGCTGCTGAGCGAGAACGGCCAACTCGTGGTGGCGCAAGCCGCTCCGGAGGGGTACCGGCCGTTGGCGCGCGCGCGTATTCTGAAGGGACGCTGCTGGAGCGCGCCGGTGCTGGCGAACGGGCTGCTCTACGCGCGCAACGCCCAGGGCGAAGCGGTGTGCCTCGATCTCCGTCCGTGAGCCGCCGGCCGTTCCCTGGCTCAGCGCACCGCGACCGGCCCGTCAAACGCCACGCCGTCCCACTCAGCCGCGTCGACGCCGTGCTTTCGGAACGCGATGCGCAGCGTCTTGCCGCCGCGCGTGACACGCAGGCCGCTGGCGGTGGGAGAGTCGATGCGTTCAGCCTGCCAGGGCTCCTCTTTGCCGGCGCGCGCGGGGATCAGCAGCGTGAGGGTGTCGCTGGCCGTGACCGGCCGGCGCATTGCGGCCTCGACATGCCACTGGTTGGGGAACGGCGAGCGCCCGTTGCGCATCTTGGGCGGCGGGGAGAAACCGTCGGTCTGTGTGAAGGCAAGCGGTTGGGGCGCGAAATAGCGGACGGCCAGGCTGGCGTTCTTCTGGGTGAGCCGCAGGGTCTGCGCGGCTTCGTCGAGCGTGAAGGCGCTGAGCCCGTGCAGCATGAACTGGAAGGTGGCGGGCGCGGGTGCGGCGAAATCATCGTAGAGCACCACGAGGTCGGGCTTGATGAAGAGCACGGCGCGTTCGGCCCGCGTCACGGCACCTGTGTAGGCGGCGGTCGCCTCGCCGCGCACGTAATCCCAATCAGGGGTCAAGCGCGCGTCGAGGATGCGCCCCGCTGCGGTGGCCGCGTGCATGAGCGGGTTGGCGCCGTTGACGAGCACGGCGTTCTGGGAGCGTGCGGCGTGCGCCCACTTGTAGTGGAACGCGCTGCCGTGCAGGTCGCGATAGGTGCAGGCGGGCAGCAGGCAGTCGCCGAAGGCGTTGAGTTGGATGCCGAGCTGCGCGTTGTGGCCATGGCTGCTGGTGCCGAAGGGGTCGGCCTTGAAGAGCAGGTGCACATCGTCGCGGCTGTCGAGCAGGGTCGCGTGCAGGCTGGCGACGCCTGTGCCGCGGAAGACCATCGACTGCGGCCGGTCGGTCGGCGGGACGGGCTCGGGCAGCGGCGGCAGATTGGCGGCGTAGAGGAAGCCGGTGACGCTGCCCGGTTCGCGCGTGCGGGTCTGCTGGAGCCACCACGACCAGTGGCCGGCCGCGGCGGCACCTGCGGGATCGGCCCCTTTCATACGGGCGAAATAGTGGAGGAAGGCGCAGGACGCCGGACGGTAGGAAAGGTCGCCGAAGCCGGCATTTGGCGAGTGGGGCGGCACGACGTAGAGCGGAAGGTTGCCGATCTGATTGAAGAACGGTTTCTTGAGGCCGTCGATGCCGAGCGCGCTGTGCGCGACTTGCATCCAGGTGGTGACTTTGGTCATGTAGCCGGTGAGATAGCTGGCGCCCTCGTGCCAGCCGCCGTCGTCGTCCGACCAGACCGGGTAGGCGGCGTAAAATTTGTTCACGGCGTAATCGAGCCAGGTTTCGGCCTCCGGCACTTCGCCGTGGAAGGCGATGGCGACTTCGGCGATCTTGTGCCAGATGCGGTTGCCGTGGCTGTTGAGCGGGCGTGTCAGGTGGCCGTTGCCGTGGCCGACCTCGCCGCTCTTCCAGGCGTCGGCCACGCGGCGTGACCACACCGCGCGGAAGCGGACGCGCTCCGTGTCGGTGAGGATGTCATAGAGCCAGTCGTAGGCGCGCGCGGGGCGGTAGAGCACGGCTTTGGCGGCCTCGCAGTTCAGCGCGAAATTGCTGGGGCCGTCCGGATCCCACGCTGTCAGGGCCATCAGGAACGAACGGGCCGCCTCGCCGTAGCGCGCGTCTTGGGTCATCAGCCACACGAAGGCGAGCAGCTCGGCCTCGCTGCTGGCGCGGTCGCCGATCTGGCGGTTGGGCCACCAATGCTTGACGGCCTCGTCATCCTCTTTGTTGCGGGCCGACCCGCGGTGGACGGGTTCGGGCGTCGGACCTTTCTTGATCAGCGCGTCGGCCTCTTTGCGCAGTGCGGCGAAACGTAAGGCGGCGGGGCCCTCCTGAGTGGCGGCGGCGCGCAGCCGCGGCAGGTCTTCCGGGCGCATGAAGAGGCGCGGGTGCCGGGCCGGCAGGCGCTCACGCTGCTGGGCGCGCGTCGGCATGGGGAAGGGGATCGCGCTGTCCGGGACGGTGACGCGCCGTACCGCGCTCCACGCCGCCACCTCCTGCTTGGCGGTGGTGAAGCGGTAGCGCCAGAACCAGACGCCCGGCTTGAGCGGTTCATGGTGGGTGTAGACGCACCAAGGCACCTTCTTGGCGGAGCCGGGCGCGGCGAAGTCGCGCGTCTGCGACCATTCGATGTCATAATGCGCGGCGCGTGTGTCGTGAATCCAAGTGAAGGAGGGGGGATTCATGACCGACGTAGAACCGTCGGCCGGCCGATAGCCCCACTCGTCTGCGCGCGCGGGCCGGTTGTCGACCCCGAGCGCCGCATAGCCCGCAGCGTGAATGAACAGGACCGTCGCCAATGCGCATCCAATACGTTTCATGCCCGTATGGTAAAGGAAATCCCGGTGTCGGGTCAACCGGGGGTCACGTTCGCCATTGCCACCTCCGGGGCCGAACCGCTACACTTGGCGCATGATTATTCGAACTCTCAGCATGACCCTCAGTGACGCGGAGATCATGGCGGCGGCCACCCGCGCGTTTGAAGCCAACAAAGAGAACATTCCCGCCGAGGCGCGCGGCAAGGTCAAGAACCTCACTCTCGCGTTCCGTCCCGATACGGTTGTGATTACCGGCACGCTCAGCATGGGGTTCATCCCGATGCCTTTTGAAGCGCACTGCGAGCCGTCGGTCCGCCCGGACGGCGAGACGCTGGCGCTGCGCATCGCCAAGGTCAAGGCCGCGTTTTTCACCGGCGACGGTTCGGCGATTCTGTCCGCGCTGATGAACCAGCTTCAGGCGGTGCCCGAAGTCGCCGCCGAAAACGACACGCTGCTGGTGCGCCTGCCGCAGCTTCTCGCGCGGCGCGGCGTGTCCGTGGAGGGCCGGCTGAGCGATGTCCGCGTCGAGCCCGGCGCGCTGCATGTCGCGATCGGCTGACGGCACAGCGTCCCCTTGTCAAGGGCATCCTTGATTTTTAAGCAAACGCATGCGTGTGCCGGAAAAGGGCAGGCGATTCGCCGGTGATCTGCGTAAAGACACGCGTCAGATAATTCCGGTTGGGGAAGCCTGACCGCTCGGCGATTTCGGCAAGCGACGCGGCTGTGGTCAACATCAGGTCAGCCGCGGCCCGCACGCGTACCTGCATGAGAAAATGCCGCGGCGAGACCCCTTGGTAGCGCAGAAACAAGCGAGTCAAAGACCGCTCGCTGACATGCGCGAGACGGGCAAGGCCGGGGTTGGAAAGCGGTAAGCGGTAGTTTTCTTCGATGTGTCGGATTGCCTCTTGAAGCGAGGCCGGCTTTTCTTCAAGCCAGCGGATTTCGTTGCGGCTGAGCGTCACATGCAACAGTGTTGAACATCTGGTGATCGGGAATCAGAACCACCTTGTCAGGTCCCAGCATGACTTCCTGCCCGGTGTCTGGAAACACAATTACTCAATCTTCCTGCGCAAACTTCCGGACGGGGAATATTACCTGTTCAGCTATTTCGAGTACACGGGAACGGACTTCGCCGCGGACTGCGATCGGATGGCGGCCGATCCCGTGACCCAGAAATGGTGGTCTGTTTGCATGCCCTGTCAGGAGCCTTTTGCGGACCGGGCCGAGGGCGAATGGTGGGCCGGAATGAAAGAGATCTTTCACCACGTCTGAAACACGCCGAACCAGCGGCGGCTGTTCGACTCGCTGCCGACCACTTTCAGCAGCAGCGGCTCTCCCGGCGTCACCCGCGCGGATGGCAGTGTCAGCGTGAACGTGCCGTATTCGGCGGTCGCGGTGTCGCGCACGTAT
>JAQUEX010000028.1:21023-24023 GCA_028684935.1 Kiritimatiellia bacterium
CCAGCGGCGGCTGTTCGACTCGCTGCCGACCACTTTCAGCAGCAGCGGCTCTCCCGGCGTCACCCGCGCGGATGGCAGTGTCAGCGTGAACGTGCCGTATTCGGCGGTCGCGGTGTCGCGCACGTATCGGAGCGTCACGGCTTTGTCGGCGCTGGCCCACTCGGCGTCGCTCTCGCTGATGGCCGGAATGTCGATGACCTTGTCGTCGTTCACAAAGAGCGCGAAACTCGCCTGCGGCTCCGCAAAGTAGCCCATGCCGCCCAGCCAAGTCACAGCGGTCTGTGGTTTTGCCCGCGCGTCGGCGGGCATCGGTCGCGTCTTCCAGACCAGTTCGTTCTTGCCGGACATGGCCCGTGCCACATCGATCTGATTCACGCCCAGCGGCAAATCATCATGCCCGCTGTCGCCCGCCCTGACCGTCTCCTGCCAACCGTTCTGGTTCCCGGTCGCCGCCTTCACGATGCCTTGGGGATTGAACGCGTCCGAACGCGCGTAACGGATCAGACCGTCCAGCAGGCAGGAGCCTTCCGGCGTGCCGGACAACACATCCAGCCCGAATGTCATCAGCGCGCGCCCCGCGCCCATGCGCGCTTCGGCGGCGTACAGGAAGTAGCCTTGGCCGCCTTCGCCGACCACGATCATCTCATCCGGCAGAATCCCGGCGAACGGCAGCGGCCGGCCCTGCTTCAAGATGCGGAACGACAGCGGCGAGAGCGCCCCGTCGTGCGGGAAATCGCCGAGCGCGGGATGCCGCGCGAAGGCCGTCCCCACCTGATTCCCCATCCACCACCACCCCAGACTCACGTTGGGCTGGCCTTCCGTGCCGTTGATCAGAATCACGCGACGGCCGTCCGCCAGGGCCGCGCCGGCATCCGGCGCCCCGAACCTTGAGATCAGCAGCCCGGCCTTCTCCGCTTCAGGCGTTCCGGACACGGCAAGTCCCGTGTACAATTTCTCCAACGCCGGCAACAGGTTCCGCGCAACGGCAATGCCTCTCCCGTCCTGCTTGTCCCGTTTGGGGAAGACCCAGACGTCCCAGGTGTTCAAAACTTTTTCTCCCGACCTCTGACCTCCGACCTCTGATCTCTGTATGACCTCTGCCACCAGCACGGCGTGGACGGGCTTGTCCACCGAGGGTATCGCAAGAGCCGCCTCGGCAAGCAGCCGCGTGCTGCCCAACTCAACATCGCCGCCGTCGCATTCGCCCTGCGCGAGTACGGCGTCCCCCGCGCGCAATGTCCATTTCACCCGCGCCTTGTCTAAAGGCGCCTCGCCGTAGTGTGTGATCCAGAAACCCGCCTTCACCGTGTCCCCGGACACGACGATGCGGGTGTCCGGCTCGGTCTTGAGCAACAGTGAGGTCGGCCCGTTGAACCGGCGGAACGCCTCTGGCGTCGAGCCGTTGCGCTTCACTTCCCAGAACGGATCGAACAAGCCCTGTGCGCTGTAGGTGTCCCCCTGCTGGACGACCACATCCACGATGGTCCAGAAACTATAGCCGTCGCATGCGGGATCGAGCCGTGCGGCCTCGACGCCCCGCTTCTGATAGACTTTCTGCAAGGCGTGCTGCGCATCCTGACAGGCGTCGCCCCAGCGACGGTCCAGGCCGGCGGCCTTCAGCCACCCATCCCGCTTCGCCATCGGCACAGGCGGCATCCACGGCCCAGAAAAACAACCTTCCAGACGCGGATCCTGTTTGACGCTCAGGTTCAGGTATTCATGCGCGACGAATGGCGCGTCGCAGGTGAAACTGCCCGGAGCCCACACGTTGATCGGACCGTTGCGGAAATCCGAGTTCTCAGCCGTGTTGCACGTCCCGTCCTGATGGAGCATGAGGCGGTCCGGATCGAGCCGTTTGGCCAGCTTGTAGATCTCTCTGTCCAACGGGCTTCCGAGGAGACCCTCATTACCCGTGCAATAGGTTGTCAGCGACACGTACCGGCGATAATGCTGGTAGAGTTCAGTCAGATCCCGCATCGGGTCAAACGTGAAGGCCTCTGTCGGATAGTCGCCGTAATAAGGCAGTTCCGGCTGGATCATGATGCCGGCCTCGTCCGCCGCCTCAAAATACTCCGGCAGTTCGCAGTGCGTGTGCAGACGCACGTAGTTGAACCCAGCGGCACGCGCGAGCTTGAGGTGCTTGAGGTGCTCGTCCTTCGAAGCGGGGGAGGACATCGTCAATGGATAGATGTAATCGTCGCCGAACCCGCGCACAAAGAACGGCTTATCGTTCAGGAAGAAGCGGTCGCCGCGCACCTCGATCTTGCGTACGCCGAAACGCTCGGTCCAGCCGTGCACCGGTGTCTCGCCCTCGCACAGCGTGATCTCCGCCACATAGAGATTCGGCTGTTCCGGCGACCAGGCGTTAAACGGATCAAGCTTGATCCGGCAAACGACCTCGGCACTCGTCCTGCCTTCCGCGAACGTGATCGCCGCCTCGCCAACTGCCGACTGCTGACTGCCGACTGCCGGCTGTACCTTCACGCGCAACACCGGATTCTTCAGCCTGCCCGCCTCTGTCGCAGTTGCGATGGTCGCATGCACCTCTGCGGTCTGTTGATCGAAATCGCCGCGCACCCACGCATCGTCGATACGCATGTCGGGCGTGGCTTCGAGTTCCACGTCGCGGTAGAGTCCGCCGAACAGATGCGTGCTGACCATCTGTCCTTTCCGGCTGGGTATCTTGTTGTTCACCGCCGCGGCAATGACCGCCTGCGTTCCGGCCTTGACCAGATCGGTGATGTCGTATTTGTAGGTGCCGCAGTAGTTGTCCACCCAGGCGACGGGCGTGTTGTTGATCCAGAACCAGCCCTGCGAGCGCACCCCGCCGACCTTGAGCCAGACTCTCTTGCCTTGCCATGCAGCAGGAATGTCAACGGTCTTGCGATACCACGCCTCGCCCATGTACACATTCCGCAGCTCCCGCGGCCCGTGGTCCCACTTGCAGTCCCATGTGATGCTCGGTCCCGGCGTGCCGACCCCCTGCGCCTCCCAGCAGCC
>JAQUEX010000029.1 GCA_028684935.1 Kiritimatiellia bacterium
TTGAACCCTCGACCTTTTGGTCCCGAACCAAATTAAAAACCCGAGAAACATCAGAAAAAAGACCGTTATAACCATTTTAAAGCTCTGTTTTTGTGTTTGTTTGTGTTTTTCGCTTGTTTTTTACGCGGTACTTTTTCATAATTCTTCACTGCTTGTCAAACGGGTTATTGAAAGAGGAAGGGGACGGGCATGGGCTTAGAAGTACGGCGTGGGAGAAACGGTGAACTCCTTAAAATCTGGTACGGCGCGTACACGGAAAGCAACGGTAAGCGACGCACTGTGCCGTTGACGGAACCGTTTCCGGTCAAACACTTTCCCGGATCACTGAAAGAGACAGGTAACGCGGTTTTTGAGGCGAGCCGGGCTCGGGCAAAAAAAGAACTCGAAAACTTCCAAACTGAGGCCCGACGTAAAGGCCGAGCTAATGACCTAACGGAAAAACTCATCGAAGCCAAAACCGGACGTAAGGTGGAATATGCTCGACTCTCAGACTTGCCGGACTTATGGCGTAGGCTGGGGCGCGGCGGAGACGAACCGGGCCAGCCGTGGTTAAAATGGTGCGACACCGTTTTCAAAAGGTTTGCCGGGGCGTTGACGTGTGAATACCTTCACGAGGTCACTGCGGAGCAGGCGGTTGCGTACGTCGAGACCTTGCGGCGTGACTTTGCAAGAAAAACAGAACAAGATGCTGTTCACTTATTGCGGTCAGCATTCCGCCGTTTCCTTCCCCCCGGTGCATCGAACCCGTTTGAGGGCGGTATAAATCGCAAAGGGCGCGATCGCGACGGCGGTATGGTTCACCGGCGACCGTTTGCGGTGGGCGATCTTGCCGCGCTGTTTGAGGCTGCAAAAGCTGACCCATTCATGTATCCGCTGATCGTAACGGCTGCATGTTCAGGTTTGCGTCGCGGGGACGTGTGCAGGCTGAAATGGGAGAGTGTGGACCTGCGGGCAGGCTTCCTCGCGGTCAAGACATCCAAGACCGGCGCCAACGTACAGATACCCATCTTCCAACGGTTACGCGAAGTATTGGAAACTGCGCTTGCCGAAAAAGAGCCGGACGCAGTTTATGTCTGGCCGGTCGCGGCGCGGATGCATAAGGCAAATCCGGACGGTCTGACATGGCGATTTAAAAAGATTGTGGCCGCAGTCCTGCATGACCCCGACTCAATACAAGACGCGCCACAGGCCACACAGGCAGCGCCGGAGCGTGTGACCCTCTCTGAAGCGCTGCCCGAGGTCTTGAACGCCGTAGAAACTAATCTGGACGGCTTGCGACGAGACCGTGTGACCGAGACCCTAAACCTTTACGCGCAAGGGGCGAGCGTCAGGGAGATCGAGAGCCGGACGGGGCGGGCGCGGTCTACCGTATCGGCTGACCTGCACAGGGCCGAAGATTTAAGCGGCCTGCGCTTCATGCCGGAACAGGCGCGGGGCGACGCCAAAGAGAAGATCTCACGGCTCACCCAGCTTGATGCGCCGGGACGAGCGCGGCGGGCGAGCGTTGCCGATTGGCATAGTCTAAGAACTACATGGGTGACGTTGGCGCTTGCGGCGGGTGTTCCGGTGGAATTATGCCGACTTGTGACCGGCCACCAAACGGTTGATGTCGTGATGAGGCATTACTTCAAGCCTCAAGGCGAGCATCTTCGGGCCGTGCTGGGCGACAAGTTGCCGCCCGTGTTGACCGACGGAATGCCCCGGCAGATCGGGACGGGGAGGATTGCCGGGCTTGCGAGTCTAATCGAAACTCTTTCGGAGGATGAGCGGAAAGCTCTCGCGGAAATGCTGAATCGCAGTTAACAAGCTGCGGCAGTCTAAACAGCAGCAGAAGGCTTGCTGTTCATTCAGACACAAGACGGGGCGCAAGCGGTTTTATCCGCCCACGCCCCGCCCCGGGTGATAATCATTTCGCCTCTCCTCACTGCGGCGGCGCAAGACACGCATCCAGCGCCGCCGCAAGATCCGCCACGGCGGGACGGTTGAGCCTGCGGTCGCAGACCAGCCCGCCCGAGGTGTCCCAGCGCGTGACCCTCTCGACCGGTACGTTGGCGGCGTTTAGCCCATGGCATTTTCACGTATCACACTTCCGGGAAACAGGATTTTGTTCTCCAGGTAGGTGGATGTGCTCGTGCAAGTCCACCTCAAGCGGCTCAAGAGCCTCATAAAGCGCCTTGAACGTCTGGCAGGCGTCGGCAGGCGAGCGGTAGTTGCCGGTCAGTTCCCGTATCTTAGCCAGAGTTGCACCGCCGGCTTCATGCCACAAATGCTGTCCTGTCCCTCACAGAGGCGTGAACTGGTCTTTATGCACTCCGCACTGGGGACACACCCAGTCGTCGGGGAGCTCCTCGAACGGCGTGCCCGGCTCGACGCCGTGAAACGGGTCCCCGCGCTCCTGTTTGTAGACCCAGCCGCAGACAACGCACATGTGCTTGGCCATTAGCTAATCTCCTTGATTTCGTAACTCATCATCAGGAACAGACTGGCCGGAACCCGATCACGTCTAATCCCTGACGACCAGACCAATTTTAAACGACACGACATACGTGTGACCACGTCAAAACGCGGGTGTTGCGTTTCAGCCACGGCGGTGGCATGTCAGGATTGGGTGGCTCGGACACCTGATCGACATTGAAAGTCTGTTCCCTAGGTCGAACTCGACCCGGGTCGGTATCCGGCCGATTGCGCGGACCAGTTCCGGCGCGATCTCCCTGCACGCTTCCATACGGCCGCCCTTGCCCGCCCCGCTTCTCTCGTGCGCGGGGACGGCCAAGGGGGCCGCGACCGCCAGGGAGAAAACGCCATGCCCAAGAAAAACAGCCCGGAGACGCTCGCCCTCGCCATGGACTACGCCGCAGCCATGGAAGCCTGCGCCGCATACGTGCAGGTCAGCAAGCCCGCCATCCGAACCCCGGAGGACGCCTACAGGATCGTCCGGCCGATCATCGACGCAGCCACCGGAGGCGACAGACAAGAAAGTTTCATGGTGCTGCTGCTCTCCACCAAGAACCGGCTCATCAAGCCGCCGGTCGAGGCCACGCGCGGCCTGCTCGACACCAGCCCCGTGCATCCGAGGGAAGTCTTCCGCGAAGCCGTGGCGAACAGCGCGGCAAGCGCCATCCTCGCGCACAACCACCCTTCGTCAGATCCGACGCCCAGCAAGGAAGACATCGACATCACGCGCCGCCTGCTCGAAGCCGGGAAGATCCTCGGCATCCGTGTGATCGACCACGTCATATGCGGACGCCCAAGCGAGACCTCGCCCGGCTACGTCAGCCTGAGAGAAAAAGGCTTGGTCTCCTTCGACTGACCGCCGCTCGGCCTTTTTACACTCGAACGCGCGCGAATCCTTCATCTTCCGGCTCCACCCGAAAGAACGGGCAGCAGGGACGGCACAACAAACCGGCGCCAGGTACCCGCCGGAAGGAAAGCCGGAAAACCCGAGAGCACAAACAGAGATCGCCGGACGGAGCCGGACATCAACCCACACACAGAAAGGAACATGCCATGACATCAACTCTCGCTCAAGACCCTATGATCCGCTTTGTCAAAGCGAAAGCCAGCTACAACTATTGCGGTGTATGCGGACACGTCCCGACCTATGGCAGCGAACCCAACCGCGCCCCGCTACGCTGGTGGGACCCGGACGACGGCTGGAAGATCGGCACCCTCTGCCCGTACTGCGCCGAAGAAGTACTCGGCCGCCAACCCAAGCCCGAGGACTACGCCGTCGTCGCCGGCGCCACCAACGGCGTCTGCGACGACTGCGACACGGACGAGGACCCCATCGACGCGTTCTGACGCCCGCCACGCGAGCCCCCTTTTGCACTCGCCATTGCGGTCACTTCGTGGCCGCAACCAATCCGCACATCGAAAGGAGCCCATCTCAATGAAAAACTACCACTACGAAACCTCCTGCGTAAGCAGCACCGCCGAACTCATCGACGCCATGACCGAACAGGCAAGGCCCGTCACGCTCCGCACACTCCGACGCCACTGCCGCTATCTGCGCGAATGGGAAAAGGATATGGGATACGCCACGGACAACCAAATCGGCCTGCGCCTGCAAGACGACATTACCGTCCGCTTCTACCGGAGCCGATACGACGGCATGCCCTGCTACTACATCGATCACAGCGGCATCGAACACATCTGGACCAGGAGTCACTGACGCCGCCCGGCGCAGACCCTCAAAACAGGCACTCTCTCCCGGAAACCGCTTCGGGAGAGGTGCCTTCTTTATTTCACGTCCGACAGGCTGCCAACCCCGCCCGAGCACAAGTGACGGGCGGGGTTGTCTCGCCTGCATAAGGAGCTAAACATGAGCACGAAAGTCGTTCACTGCAAACGCGAGCGTTGCGACATCTACATCGGCCGCCCGAGCGAGTGGGGAAACCCGTTCGAGATCGGCAAAGACGGCACTCGTCAACAGGTTATCGACAAATACCGCGCGTGGATAAGAACGCAGCCCGCTCTCATGGCGAAAATCCCCGCGCTGAAAGGCAAGACGCTCGGCTGCTGGTGCCATCCGAAACCGTGCCACGGAGACGTGCTCGCAGAACTCGCTGACAACCTCGCTTGAAAGGACCGCCGCCATGACATCCACCTGCCGGGACAGCGCCACCAAAGCCGCGCGCCGCTACGTCAGCCCGCGCACCCGCCCGCTCACTTCCGAAGAGGCGCAGATCCGGGCGCTCGCCTACGCCATAAAAGACCCCGAGTGCGACCGGGACCTCATCGAAGCCGCCGCCCGCGAAATGGCGAAACTCATCGAAGGCGAGCGCGGTTACCTCGTCCCCGTGCCGTCGCACACCCGGTCCACAATAGCCACCCGCCACCTCGCAAACGCCGTCGCGTTCTGCACGGGCGGCAAGTTCGAGGTGGCCGACGTCCTCGACCGCAAAGGCCCGACCGCCTCGTCCTGCGAACTCCACCGGCTCAGGCTCCCGCCCCTCGCGCCGGAAGACCACCGGATATTCCTCGCGAGGCCCGACCGGATCGCGCTCACCGGCACCGTCCGCATCTACTTCGTCGACAACGTCATCACCTCCGGCAACACCCTCGAAGCCTGCCGCCGCGCCATGCTCGGCCTCGGCACGGGCCTCGTCTACGCCGACGCCCACCACGACGTCCCCAACAGAATCGCAGCGAAAGGGACAATAGCATGAACATCAACCTGAACAACCACGCCCTCACAACGTGGCACGACCCGTACGCGCGGCCGGACGAATCCACTGCAGTCGCATTGCGCCTCTCCATCTCCGAACGCTGCGCCGAGGCGCGCCGCCTCAAGGAGAACTACGCCAAGGCCCTCGAATACCTGGACGGCGTGCCCCTGCCGTACGACTGCCGCGTGCCGGGTCTGCCCGACGAATGCCTTGAGATCGAACGCCACGCGTGGAGGAAGTTCATCGACGACCTCCACCTGCGCGAGGTCCTCAGCATCGAGGCCCGGACCAAACTGGACAAACAGCTCGACGAGCACAGGCGCGGCTACGGCAGCGAACAGCCGCTCCCGCCGTTCACCGAGGAAAACGTCTTCGGCTTCTTCAAGCAGACCTGCGCCAACATTCCTAACCTCATCAACGAGGCGCTGCAAGAAGTGTTCAAATGGCTAACACCAAGCCAGCGCTGGACCGGATGCAAGACCAGCAACGAATTCAAGATCGGAAAGAAGGTCGTACTCTGCTACGTCGCCAGCACCTGCTACAGCGGCGGGCTGCAGGTCGACTACAACCGCCGCGCCCAGGTCGACGCGCTCGGAAACGCCCTCTTCATGCTGGACGGCAAAGGCGTCCGCAAAAACACATGCGACAAAGAACAGGACCGCAAGCTCACCGGCTCCTACACCGACGCATGGGACCATGACTGGCACCAACACCGTCCCTACGAAGACGACTATCTCACCGCCAAAGCGTTCCACAACCGGAACGTCCACATCACCTTCAAGCGGCTCGACCTCATTGAAAAGATCAACCAGGCCGGGGCCGAGGCCGTCCTGCAGCAGGCCGGACGGCAGGAGAGCAGAGGGTTCTCTCACTGACAGGAACACACCTATGACCGAATACAGGAAATACGCCTTGTGCGCGATCGCCTTCTTCAGATCCCGCTGGGACAAACGGCCGGTATACAAGAAGACCGTACGCAAACAGCAGTACGTCTCCAACCACGCGCGCTCATGCTACATGGCACGGCATTACATCTCAAAAGCAAGGCAAGCGCGCACTTAACCCCGGCTCCGTTCCCCGCCCCGGCCAGCGAGGGCGGGGAACGTACGCCGCCCGAATGAAAGGGACACACCTTGCACATCGAAACCGACATCACCGGCGAGTTCCATCTCGTCTTCAAACGGCGCGGTCAGAAGGAGCCGCACTTCACAAGCTCAGGATGCCTGGCCGAACAACTCGACAAGAAGAAGATCCGAAAATACCTGAAGGAATGCGACTGGTCCGACCGCGCGAGCCCGGCATGGATTCCTGCCACCCTGCGTCCCGACGGCTTCATGAAAGATGCGCCCGCCCGCAGGCCGCGCCGATAACCCTCGCATCCATCCCACTTTTACACTCATGATTGCGGTCACTCCGTGGCCGCAATAATCACCTCGAAAGGAACCCCGCCATGTACAACGGCACCCACCTCGAAGACCTCGAAAGTCACGCCCGTTTCCACGCCACATGGGAAGCCCTCATGCGCCAACTCGACAGGATCAACTCCCTCGCCCACCTCCACTACGCCCAAAGGACGGAAGGCCAGGAAGCCGTCAGCATCGCCAAGCACCTGCTCGGCAAAGTCGGCGACCAGCTCGACAAAGCCGTTCAGGAGTAAACCCTGCGCCCGCCCGCGGGCATCGTACGCGGGCAGAAAGGCCACCATGAAACGCACACGCTACGCGCAACCCGAGAAACCCCACGAACTCGACACGCTCAGACTGTTGACCACCCCCGAGCAATTCGAGGTCATCACCGACGCCATGCTCGGCGAGGAAGGCGACCACTTCATTGAGGTCATCGACCGCGTACACGCCACGTGGCAGGCCATGCCCAAGACCTACGAGACCGACGCCCAAGGCCGCGCCGCCCTCGCCCGGCTTCACTACTTCATCGGCGGTTGCGACTGGTGGATCGTGGAGAAGGACGCCGACACCGACCACGCGGGCCAGGTGCAGGCCTTCGGAATCGCCGACCTCGGCATGGGCCGCGAACTCGGCTACATCTCCATTCCCGAACTACTCCAGAACGGCGCCGAGCTTGACCTCCACTTCAAACCCCAGCCCATCGGCGAGTTGCTCGCCTAAATCCGCAGGGGCGGCCCCGACCGGCCGCCCCTGCCTTTTTCGTCCCGAAAAACCGCCGCTCCCTATGCGGTCGCGGCCATCCAGCCCGTCGCTCGCCCCGATAGCGTCTCGCGACGGGTCCCCTGGAAGAGACCAACAGCCAACACGGCCTGCCGTGGCGCCCCTCGGCCAGTCTCACGCCGAGGGGTAGCTTATCTTCGTCGGCGCTGTACTTATTTGGCCGGGGCGTCGGGCGTCCGCAGCGCGGCTGCGGCTGTCGCCGCGCCGGGCACGGCAAACGTCAGCGGAAAAGGGCCGCCGCCCGCGATACGCTTGGCGAGGCCGGGTGACACAGTGATGCTGACGGCCAGCCCGCCGCCGGGTTCGGTCTCGGCGCGGACACCCAGCCCCTCTGTTTCAGGGAGCGTGCGGAGTTCCGCAGGGGCGAGCGTGCGCCCGCGCGAGCCCGAAAGCCTGAGTCGCAGCGTGCGGACCACCGTTTCCCCCGAAACGGGGACCGCAAGGGCCGCAGGCACCGCGAACAGTTCGGAGCCGGCCCGTCCCGCAACCTCGAGCGTCAGCGATGGGCGGTTCGTGGGCGCAAGCACGGGGATCTGGATCAGGCAGCGGAAACTCCCGTTTGTAGGGGCGCACAGTTTTACGGGAACCCTCCAGCGCGGACGCTCCGCGGTCGAGCCGGCCTGCGTCTCGACGGAGACCGCGGCGGGGCAGTCGGACGTGACCGCTGGCGCGCCCAGCGCGGACGGCGCTGACGCCGCCAGCTCGAACGCGCCTTCCCAGCTTGCGCCGTTCGGAAGCCTGCCAGCGTCCACGCTCTTCGAGGGCCTGACCGAAAAAAGAGGCACGCATTCGCCTGTGACGGTCAGCCGCAGCGGCTGCGCGTCTGCGGCATCGGTCAGCACGAACACGCTCTTGGAGAAGGCCCCCTCCAGCGAGTAGGGCTCGACGGTCACGCGCACGGTTGTTGAGTCGCCGGGGGCAAGCGTGTCCCTGTCGGCCTCCGCTCCCGCGCAGCCGCACGTCTTCATGACGCGCGTGATCTTCAGCGGCCCGCCGCCCGCGTTGCGCACCGTGAACGCGGCAGACGGGCTCTCGCTGTCGCGGAAGACGCCGAGCGCTTTCGTGTCCGCCCCGTCGACGGTCGCAAAGCCTCGCCCGCCCGCCAGAATCACAGGGGGATGTAGGATCAAACAGGCGAGCCAACATGCGAATAGGCTTTTCATGCTGCGAATTATTGCATACGATACCCGCACAATCAAAACCGTTTTTGATTTCACGCATCGGGAGGCGGAGTGAATACAAAACGAATCGTTGTTGCCGGCGTGACTGTTGCGGTTGCCGCCGCGGCCTTGCTGGTCTTCTTTACCCGCCGCGAGGGCGCGGGTCGCGCGGAGCGGGCTGTCCGTGAGGCTCCTCGCCCCTCATTTCCTGTGTCGACCAATGTCGTCGTCCGCCCGCTTCCGCCGTCGGCGCTGGGTGCGCGCCCGGCATCCGACCGCCGGCCTCCGGCCATCCCGTCGTCGAAAGGCGTGGCTGCCGTCACGGACGCCGCTGCCGGCTCGCTCGACGCGCGGCTGGCGGCGCTGGCCTGCCTCGGCAAGTCGCTGCCGGAGGCGGACGTGGAGGCCCTGTTCACTTTCCTCGACAGGCGTGACGCCGAGGACTCGTTGCCGCCCGAGAAGCTCAACGCGCTGAAAAACGACGTGGCCAACCTGCTGCGCGCCCAGGCGAGGTTTCCGGACGTGCTCCCTTGGCGGCTGGCCGCCATGTGGCGCGATCCCCTGCACGACGAGGTGTGGCGCGATTACTGCATCCAGCACGCGGGCGCGGCCTGGCCGCGCATCGCGAACAAGGCCGCCCGCGACGAGGTGCGGGCCTTGCTCTGGGAGGCCGCCGCCGATCCGGCCGCGCCCGGCTCGGGAACCGCGCTGATCGCGCTGCGCAATCTGGCGGACTCCGGCGCGGAGGCGAGGGACAAGGTGGCCGCCCGCGCGGCCGCTTCTGCGGGGGCCGGAACCGCTCCGGAAGGCGTGCGGGTCACGTCGCTGCAGATCGCCGCCGAACTCGGGGCGCCGGGCGCGGCCGCTCTGGCCCGTCCCATCCTTTCCGACCGCTCGCAGCCCGTTCACCTCCGCATGTCCGCTGCCGCCGCGCTGGGGATGACCGGCGACGCGTCCGATCTGCCGGCGCTGAAGGCCCTCGCCGAGACGTCGGACCCGCGCCTGCGGGCCGCCGCGTCT
The DNA here is from genome assembly GCA_028684935.1 of Kiritimatiellia bacterium. Lineage (GTDB taxonomy): Bacteria > Verrucomicrobiota > Kiritimatiellia > RFP12 > UBA1067 > DUPH01. The sequence goes on from JAQUEX010000029.1 coordinate 9,535, forward strand.
TCCGCCCTGCGCAGGCTCAGTGAGACCCTTGGCAGACAATAGAAACATCATCTTTAGTCTTATAGGAACCTTTTTTATGATGGTCATTTATTCCGTTTCGTCTTGCTTTTACTGGTCAATCTGATAAAAGCTCGGTGTCTGGAGTGCGTGTAAACGAGGCTTGTGGGGCGGGTGTCGTTTTTTTGACAGAATGTTGCAAGGCTTGCGAGGAGGGTATCATGAGGACAATCGCGACTGAGAAGTGCCGTGCCGGACGTAGAGGCAGGATCAGTATACTGGCGCTATTGCTGCTTGTCGGGGTGTCGGGTCTGTTCATGCTCGCGCGGGCCACAAGTCCGGGCGACGACCTTGACGGGGACGGCATGAGCGATGCGTTCGAGCGGTTTTTCGGGCTGGAGGTGGGCGTCGACGACAGCGCCGCCGATCCCGATGCCGACGGGGTCGGCAATCTCGGGGAAAGCTTGGCCGGGACAGATCCGCTGAGCGCTGACACGGATATGGACGGCTGGGCCGATGGGGTCGACAGGGATCCCGTTTCACGCGCCGTCTATCTGTGGGGCGATCCCCGGTTCACATTCGGCTGCACGAACCTATATGTGCGGCCCGCATGGGCCTCCGTCGGCCTCGCCGCGGGAGGTCTTGCCTCCGATGATCCTGATTTCGCGTGGGATTTGGAGACCTCCGAAGACAGGCTGCTCCTCTATCTGGATCGCGGCGTGGTCTCCAACGACCTTTGGGTGGCGGTCGCGGCGTCAGGCCCGATGACTGTTGGTCTGCTGGACTCGAACCTCGTGGCGCTGACAACCCCGTGCCCGCTGGCGTGGGTGGCCGAGTCGTGGCAGACCAACAGGCTGCCGCTCGCCGCCTGGCCCGCCGCCCGGGTGGTCGCGCTGCAGTCCACGCAGGATGCTGTCCGCGTGTCCGCCACCGTTCTCTATTCGGCCGAGTATGACGATTCCGACAATGACGGCATGCCTGACGCCTGGGAGACGCTTCACGGGCTCAATCCCGGCGATCCCGCCGACGCCTCCGCCGATCCGGACGGGGACGGCATCGTCAACCTGCGCGAGTACGAGCTGGGCCTGAACCCCGGGAGGTTCGAGCTTGACCCGGCCACCGCGGTTCCGGGACTGGTCGCGGAGTTCTTCAGCTTCGGCGCCCAGAACCTTTCCGCGCTGCCCGCCTTGGACGGTCTTGTGCCGGACACCCTGCGTGTCGACGCCAATGTCAATTACGCGAGCACCAGTGCGGCCTGGGCCGGACTCGACTCCCGCTTTGTCGACCGTTTCGCCAGCCGCCACACCGGCTACCTGCGGATCGTGACGCCCGGCAGCTACACCTTATATCTGAGTTCAGACGACGGCTCGAAGCTGTGGCTCGACGGTGAGGCCGTCATCAACAACGACGGCGTGCACGGCATGCGCGAATACAGCGCCACGCGGACCCTCGCGGCGGGCGATCACGCCATCCGCGTGGAGTTTTTCGAGGGCACCAGCGGCGCGGGACTTATTATGAGCTGGGCCGGCCCCGGGATTTCCAAGCAGGTCGTGCCGGCATCGGTCTTGCGGCACATCTCGGGGTTCGGCGTCACGCCGCCCGTCGTGAAGCTCACCCAGCCCGCGACGAACTCCGTTTACGGCGAAGGCAACCGCATCCCGCTGGCGGCGGACGCCTGGTCGGCCGACAGCGCGGTCGAACGGGTGACGTTCTTTGCGAACGGTGCGGAGACGGGCGTGTGTACGCGCCCGCCTTACGGCATGGTCTGGACCAATCAGGCCGCCGGAAGCTACGGCATGACGGCCGTCGCCACCGGCAGCGACGGCCTGAGCCGGACCTCGGCGGTCGTAAACGTCACGGTGCTGTCCCCGCCTGAGGGCTATGCCTACGGGGTGCGGGCGCAGTTCTTCGATTTCGCATCGATGCCCGCCCAGCCCGATCTGGGCGGCCGCCTGCCCGGCGTCGTCCGCATCGACGACCAGATCAACTATTCCCGGACGACCAACGTCTGGGACGGCCTGCCGCCCGGCATGGCCGACACCTTCGCCAGCCGGCACACCGGCTGGCTGGCGGTTCCCTCTTCCGGCGACTACACGCTGTATCTGAATTCCGACGACGGCTCCAGACTTTGGCTCGACGGCGTTTTGACGGTCGACAACGGCGGGTTGCACGACCAGCGAGAGTACAGCGCCACGCGGACGCTTTCCGCGGGGCTCCACGCCGTCCGTATCGAGTTTTGCGAAGCCAGCGGCAGCGCCGGACTTGTCCTGAGCTGGGCGGGGCCCGGCTTCGCGAAACGGGTCGTCGAGCCGTCCGCGCTGCTGCACTCGGCCGATGCGGCCCGGGACACGGACGGCGACGGCATGCCGGACGACTGGGAAGTGTATTTCGGCCTGAATCCGCTCTCTTCCTCCGACGCCTCGGCCGATCCGGACGGCGACGGCATGAGCAGCCTGCGCGAATGCGAACTGGGCTTGGACCCCGTCCATTTCACGCTCGACCCCGGCAAGTCGGCCTCCGGCCTGCTCGCCGAGTTCTTCAGTTTCGGCACGCAGTCGCTCTCCGCGCTGCCGGCCCTGGCCGGCGCGGTGCCGGACGTGATGCGGGTCGACCCCAACATCAGCTATGCGGCCACCGGCTCGGCTTGGACCAATCTGGACTCCCGCTTCGTCGACCGTTTCGCCAGCCGGCATACCGGCTATCTTCGGATTGCCACGCCCGGCGACTATGTGTTCTATCTGAACTCCGACGACGGCTCGAAACTGTGGGTCGACGGCGCGCTGGTTATCAATAACGACACGGTCCACCAGATCCGCGAGTATAGCGCCGCGAAGACGCTCGCCATGGGCGACCACGCCATCCGCGTGGAGTATTTCGATTACACCGGTCCCGCGGGACTGGTCTTGAGCTGGGCAGGGCCGGGCTTTGCCAAGCAGGTCATCCCGCCGTCCGCGTTCCTGCACGCGACGGGAGTCATCCCGCCGCTCGCCGTGATCACGCAGCCTGCGGAAGGGGCGGTCTATGGCGAGAGCAACCGCATCGCGGTCGCCGCCTCCGCCTGGGATGTTGACGGGACGGTCGGCTCTGTCACGCTCCTCGCCGGGAACGTGACAGTCGCGACCTTCTCGGCACCGCCGTACTCAGCCGTCTGGACCAACCGCGCCGCCGGTGCGTACGCGCTCGCCGCCGTGGCCACTGACAACGACGGCCTGAGCCGGACCTCAACGGTCGTCAACATCACCGTGCTGCCGCCGCCCAAAGGATACGCCTATGGCGTGAACGTGGACTTCCACGACTTCACAACCAACAATGCCTCCATGCCCGCTCTGGAAGGAAAAACGCCGGCCGTTTCGCGCGTCGACGACCAGATCAACTACGCCACGACGACCAACGTGTGGCCGGGGCTGCCGCTGACCATGAAAGACACCTTCGCCAGCCGGCATGACGGGTGGCTGATGGTCGAGACCTCCGGGACGTATACCGTCTATCTGAAGTCTGATGACGGCTCGAAGCTGTGGCTCGACGGCGAACTCGTTATCGACAACGATGGCGCGCACTCCTCGCGCGAGCTGAGCGCCGAACGCCTGCTGGTCAACGGGGCGCACCGGCTCCGAGTCGAGTTCTTTGAGAACAGCCTCGACGCGGGGCTCGCCTTGAGCTGGGCCGGGCCGGGATTCGCCAAGCGGGTCGTCGAGCCGACCGCCTTCCTGCGCCTGACCGGGAACCCCGATACGGACAGCGACGGCCTGCCCGACTGGTGGGAACTGAAGCACGGCTTTAACCCGGACCAGCCGGACCTTTCCAACGCCGACACGGACTGCGACGGGCTGACCGATCTGGAGGAGCTGTTCGCTGGCACCGACCCGCGCAACCCCGACACGGACGGCGACGGGCTGCCGGACAAATGGGAGATCGACAACGGCACCGACCCGTTCGTCTACGACCGCTGGGACGATCCCGACGGCGACGGGCTCTGTAACCTCGACGAGTACTTCGCGGGTACCGACCCGCTCGATCCCGATACGGACGGCGATGGCGCGCCGGACCTGATGGAGGTCGCGCAGATCCTGTCGGACCCGCTGACCCCGGACGTCGACATGCAGGCGTACACGGTCCTCGGCACGGTTTCCGGATCGTCCGCGACCGCTGTGACCGGCTCTTGGGTGCGCGAGGGCAATGGCGTGCGTTCCGTGTCCCGCAGCGGCACGCTCGCCTTCGGCGTCGATCTCGCCGTGCCCGGCACGTACATGGCGGTGTTCCGCATCCGCCAGGCCAACGCCTACACGGCTCAGAACGCCTTTGATCTGGCGCTGGGCGCGGACGGCATGCCCTCCGGGCGCCAGATATTCTATGCGGCGCACGATTCCTGGACTGAGGCCCTCTTCGTGTTGCCGCCGCTGGCGGCCGGGCACCACGGGCTGACGCTCACCTGGTGGAACACCAAGGCCAACACATTCCTCGAGGTCGCGTCCCTCGAAATCCGCGCCTACGGCGGTCCGGACTCCGACGCCGACGGCGTGCCCGACTGGCTGGAGGCGCGTTCGTCGCGCGTCGCCGCGTTCGTCGCGCCGCCCGCCTCGTCGTGGGTGTCGCCCGTTTGTGTCGAGGGCGCTGGCTGCTATCTCGATCAGGCTTCCGTCGCGTGGGCGACCGAGGACGGCGCGACCAACGCCGCGCCCCGCGCGGGCGTGGGCGACCGCTGGTACCTGGACGTGCCTCTGCTCGCGGATTCGCCGACCGGGGTCGCCGTGTCTACCGACGGCGGCGTCACCGTTGCCACGAACGCCGTCACGTGGCAGCCGTTCGACCTCTCCGCGCCGCCCACGAACGCCGTCGCGCTGCGGACCGGCGACGCCCTGCTGCTCGCGTCCTCTGCGGGCGAGACCGGGTTCGAGGTTTCGCTCGGCGGCGTCGCGGTGACCAACCTGACGCTCGGCGCGTCGCCTTCCGCCTTCGTCTTCCCGTCCGCGGGCGACTATCTGGTCTTTGAGGCGGGCGGCACATCCGGCGTCCCCGTGGCGGTCCGCGCCGTGTCAGCCTCATTCGGCGGCGACGCTCTCTGCGTGGCCGGGACGCCCCGCGTGTGGAGCTGCCCCGCCATCCCCACGAACGGCGTGTGCGTGGACGTCGACGGCGGTCTCACCGTCAGCGCCTCGCCGCTGGCGTCGGGAGGGACGGCCTTCACGCTGTTGAGCGCCTCCCCGTCCGCGCTGCGTATGGTCGCCCGGCTCGGCGACGACGGCCCGGTCCTGGATTCCGCCGCCGTGAACGCCGTCTACGGCGACAACGGCTCTTACTGGCGCGAGGTGGAGGTTTACCCGGACGGCGTCCGCTCGGTCGAGGTCCGCCTGCAGCTCGGCAACATCACGCCCGACATCCGCATTGTGCTGACGATCTTCGTCTCCGGCGTCACCTTCGAGGACGGCACGCTCGTCAAAGTCCTGACGGCCGCGGACTTCGACGCGGACGGCGTCTGCCGCTACCGGCTGCTGCAGTCGCCCGGTTCGACCACCTCGACGTGCCACACCACTCGGATCTATCAGGACTCGGCCTATGTCGGCGGAAACTGAAAATGCCACGGCCTGTGTGTCCGCAGTATTGCGGAATCAAAAGAGAAAAAGGTATGCGATGAAAACAGCGAAAAATGCTTTGAGAGTGTGGGCGCTTCCATTTCTGCTGTCGCTGCCGGTTGCCGTTCTGGCGGATGGCGGCGATACGGATATGATTGAAAACAACACGACGGACAGCGGGGGATGCGAGAATCAAGAGGGCGCCGAGAGCGACTGTCCCTGTAACGACACGTCGAATCCTGATCCTGACAACGGGTGCGTCCAGCTTTCGGTGGATATGGGGCGGAGCCGCTATTCCGCTCTGACCCGGGGGATCGTTCTCCAGTTGAAGGAGCTGCAGGCCACATCCCAGCTCTATTCGCCAGACGGATTCAAGGTTCTGGCCGGATACACGGTGAAGCGTGCCTCTTGGGAGAAAACGGCGGCGGGACTTCCGAAGTGGGTGATGATCGCGTCCGACGGCGGGCTCCTGACGGATTTTTATTTTGCGGACGGAGCAAGCGTGGGCGTCGTGCCCGCGGGTCCGCAGAGCCGGACGAAACAGCGGCTGGCGATGGTGGACGCGCAGGGGTGGGCCACGGCAAGCGATCCCGTGTATTACGACTTCTATCCCGGCGACGGGTCGCGCTGGCGTTTCGGCGCGGCCAGGACCGCGCCGGACTATCTCAGTTTTATCGAGCACCAGACGCCCGCCGGCCGTCTGGAGACGAAACAGGATCTCGGGCTGGAGATTATCCGCGACTCGAACGGCGTGCTGCGCCAGGTCGCCACGCCCGCGAGGCTGGCGGACTTTGTGATCTCGGGACCGGACGCCTATGACCTTTCCGTCTATCCCAACGATGCCTCGTGCGTCACAGGCGCCCGGACGGCCGAAGGGTATTGCGCGATCGCGGCGGGAGCGGTTCCCGAAGTCGTCTGGAAGTTCCGCAATCCGTCGCCCGGAACCTGCGGCGTGCTGAACGTCACGCGGGAGGCCGCCGGAACGGAATCCAAAACGTGGACGTACACGTTCGTCGAGGCGGTCAACGACTTCGTGCTCGCGTATCCGAACGGCGTGCGCGAGGACCGTTCGGAACGGCTGAAATCCGACGACGGCGCGACGATGGTGATCAGAAAGGAGTCCCGCGACGCGGTCGGGGCGGTGTTCGGGAAAAAAGAGAGCCATTACGTTAAGAACAACTACAAGTATCTGAGGCAGCGCGAAATACGCGATCCCGGCGGGCTGAATCTCACCACGTCCTACAGTTACCACTCCGGCGGCGCGACCGACGGATTGGAAAAACTGAGAATCTCAGAGGACGGTTCCTGGACGCGCTGCGAATACGACGACCTGCGCCGCAAGACCGCCGAAATCCGTCCCTGGCTTGATTCGCCGACCAACGCGCCGGACAGCCAGTGCGCGGTCACGCGCTACGGCTACAGCCTCTTTGCCCCCGGAGATTTTCTCGCCTACAACGACCAGCGCCCCCGCACCGAAATCAAGGAGATCTGCGGCGTCGAGGTCTCCCGCACCTATCGCGCATACCCGACCAACGCGCTGGGCCAGGCGCAGGAGATCGAGGAGCGGGCCGCGTTCCCCGGCGCGCCCTACGGCCACGCCTCCAATCCCCGCACGGTGAAGACCTACCACGCGTCTTCAGCCGCGCTCCCGCTTCCCGGACGTCTCGCCACGGTCGCCTATCCCGGCGGCAAGACCGAGACCTGCGGCTATGAGTACGGCACCTTCAACGCCGCCACCTTCGTCTTCACGCCCGACCCCGGCGGCGGCGCGTGGCGCGAGACGGTCACGACCTCGTACGGCGCGAACGGCGGCGTGCAGGCCCTGCGTTCTGCGCGGGTTTGGAATGAGAAAGGGCTGGAGGTTCTGAACGAGTCTTTCGTAGAGGACGGCGCGTCGTTCGCCGTGATCGGCTGGAAACGCATGACTTACGACCGCAGCGGCAAGCTCATCGAAACCGCCTATTCCGACGGACGCGTCGTGAGCGCGACCTGGGGCGCGAACTGCTGCGGCAAGGAGTCCGAGACCTCTGCGGAGGGGACCGTCACCGTTTACGGCTACAACCTGCTCAAGCAGAAGGTCATCGAGACCAAGAAGGGCCTTGCCGCCGACGGATCGGAAGACATCTCCACGCTCTACGCCCACGATCTCGCGGGCCGCGTGCTGTTAACCGCCGTCACGAACTATGCCTCCGGCCTCGGCTACGTCGCCTCCCGAAACGCATACGACGCGGTGGGGCGTGTCACCAACACCGTCGACCGCCTCGGCAACCCGACGGTTACCGCCTATGACGCGCTCGCCACATCCGTGCGTCGGCCCAACGGCGTGACCGCCGTTACTGAGCGCTACCTGGACGGGCAGGCCAAGCGCGTCCTTGAAAACGGTACGGTGAGGCAGTCGTACGCCTTCGGCGTCAGTGCCGACGGTGTCCGTTGGACGCTCTCGGCGCAGGGGGCGTTGCCGGACGTGGCGCCGCTGGCGACCGTCGCCGACCTCCGGGCCTTGGTCGGCGGGCTGGATTTCCCGTGGAGTTTCAGCGTTTCCGATTCGCTCGGCCGGACCGTCTTCCAGGGGAAGCCGGGGTTCGGCGGATCCGCGCTCGTCACCTCAAACGCCTACGACACCGCAGGCAACCTCCTCTCGACCGCCCAATACGCCATCCAACTTCTCCTTTCTCCTTCCTCCCTTCTCCTTAGTCAAAAGCTCTATTCCCACGCCGCCGACGGCTCCCCCTTCCTCGACGCGCTCGACCTGAACACCAACGGGGTGATCGACCTCGACGGCCCCGACCGCGTCACCGGCACCGCATCCGCTTACGAGAAGGACGCCTCAAACCTCTGGTGGCAGGTCTCCCGTTCCTGGGTCTATCCCGAGTTCAACTCCGCCTCCGCCGTCACCACATCGGTTCAGCGCGTCCGGCTCACCGGCCTCGGCGTGCAGCGGGGCGGCGACGGCGTGCTGGTGTCGCAGTCGGAAACGCTTGACGTCAGGGGTAACGCGACAGTGTCGGAGACCCTTGTCGACCGCGAGAACCGCAGGGGGACTGGGATCAATGCATTGCCGATCTCTGTGCAACCCGAAATGCGAGTCATGGAAAATGGATTGCTGCTGAAAACGGTGTCCTCGACTGCCGTGACGAACACGTTTGGCTACGATGTGCTCGGGCGACAAACGGCCTCGACTGACGGTCGTGGCAATACTACGGTCACTGCCTACAACGCCATCGGTCAAGTCCTTTACACTGAAGATGCGGCCACCAACCGCACGACGTATGGATACGACTTCCTCGGCCGTCGTACCTCCGTTACCGACGCCTTAAGTAACACCACCCACACCGCCTATAACGCCGAGGGCCGCGTTATCACCACTTGGGGCGCGACCTACCCCGTGGTCTATGCCTACGACGCACAAGGCCGCATGACCGCCATGGCCACCACGCGGGACGGTGCGCTCGACTTCTCTACGGTCACCAACTCCTCACTCCTAAATCCTAACTCCTCCTTAGACGTCACCCGCTGGCTCTACGACGAAGCGACGGGGCTGCTAACGAACAAGCTGTACGCCGACGGCCTCGGCCCCGCCTACACCTACACCCCCGACGGCCAGCTCGCCGCCCGCGTATGGGCGCGGGGCGTCGCCACGGCCTACACGTATGTGCCCTTTTCCGGCGAACTCGTCTCCGCCGATTATTCCGACAGTACGCCGGATATCGCTTATACGTACGGTCGCATTGGCAGCGTGGCCTCGGTTGCCGACGCCTCCGGTACCCGCACCTTCGTCCATTCGCCCGACGGCCTTACGCTCGCCGACTCCGTCCAGTTTCAGGATGAAACGTTCACGTTTCACGAAGCCTACAACACATTCGGCCGCAGCGCGGGCTATGCCCTCTCCAACAGCGTGGGCGGCGTTTCATCCCTGGTTGCAGGGACAGCGCAGGGCTACGACGCTTTCGGACGGATTTCGGCGGTTTCCGTTGCAGGCATCCCTTCGCCGTTCCGCTACGGCTGGCTGTCCGGCTCCGATCTCCAGCAATCTCTCATCATGCCTAACGGCGTGATACGGCAGACGGCCTATGACCCGCTGCGCGACCTGCCCGTCTCTGTCACCCACTCCAATGCGGCGGGAACGGTCCTCACCCGGCGCACCTTTGCATACGATGCCGCCGGACGCCTGACAGACCGCACCCAATACCGCCTTGGTGACGAAACCAACCGTTTAGACACTTTTGGCTACAACTTGCGCTCGGAACTCACCTCCGCCGCCCTCGGTACGAACGCATACGCCTACGCCTTCGACCCCATCGGCAACCGGATGTCAGCCACAGAGAACACGGAGACCGCAGAGTATTCCGCCAACGCCCTCAACCAATACACCAATGTCCTCCGCGCCTTCGCGACTCCGTGTGAGTTCTCTCCTCTCTTCGATTTGGACGGCAACCAAACCCTCATCCGCACATCCACCGGCATCTGGCATGTCCGATACAACGCCGAGAACCGTCCGGTCTGCTTTTCCAACGACACAATCGTCGTGGAGATGGCCTACGACTACATGGGTCGCCGCTTCGAGTATAAAGAGACCGCCTCGGGCGTGCCGACCCGCCACGAGCGTTACCTCTACCGCAGCTACCTCCAGATCGCCGCGCTAGATTTGCTCGACTCGACCAACATTATTCACACCGTCGCGTGGGACCCGACCGAGTCTGTCGCCACCCGCCCGCTGGCGCTGCAGACCCCGTCCGGCTGGTTCACGTATGCGTTCGACCAGGTCAAGAACGTCACCGAGCTGTTCGACGCCTCCGGCACTCTCGCCGAGACCTACGACTATGCACCCTTCGGCGCGCTTACCGCCGCCACCGGCCCCGCCGTGTCCCTCAATCCGCTGACTTTTTCATCCGAAATCGGCGACACAGCCCTCGGCCTCCAATACTACAACTTCCGCCATCTGAACACGCTGGATGGACGGTGGTTGAGCCGGGATCCGATCGGTGAAGGGGGCGGTGTAAATGTGTTCGTGATAAACAATAATGGCGGGATCAACGATTATGATATTTTAGGATTGATGATTGTCAGAAATGATGTCCCTTCTGTTGTTGTTTCTCCGCCCATAGTAATATCGCCGCCCTCATGGCCTCCATCTACGACACCTCCTGTAACGCCAGATTGTATGTGTGAGCCTGGCAGCAAGAGAGGGGTGCGCCCAGATCCATTATATACGCAGCCAGCGCCAAATGGATGTGGTCCAGGGTGGAGCGGTGATGTAAAACTAAATGATCCTATGAAATTTGTATTCCCATTTTTCCAATCATGTTCTTTCCAAGGGGCATGTAATAATCACGACAATTGTTACGGGACTTGTGGTTCAAGCAAGTCAACTTGTGACGGTGATTTTCATGCTCAGATGAGGTCAATATGCGACGGATGTGCTGCAAACAAATTTGGAAATCCAGCTCAAAGTTATCTTTGGCGAACGCAGTGTTATGCTATGGCCGCAGCATTTGCTGCGGCGGTATCTCAACCAATCGGAAATCCTTTTGACGGTTCGCAAGATGACGCATGTGAGGATTGTTGTTGCCCCTGATCGTTTGTCAAGGTGAGGTATATGGCACTTAGTAAGGAATCATGGTTTGCCCCGTTGATTATGGTATACGTTCTTGCGAGAACGATTAGTCTTATGGTTTTACAAAGTATGACAACAAAAGGGGCATTAACTGATTTATTGTTTATCCCTATTCCAGTGATCATTTCATTGTTTCCCATTATGGCTATTGAGGGACTTTCGTTTCAAATGCCCGCAAACTGTAGAAGTAGATTTGTTGGCGTTTTGGCAGTGATAAATATTTGTTTGATATTTTCCGTGGATTATATTTGCTGCTTTGTTGTACATGATGCCCAAAACGGGCTTGCGATTTTTGGGCTTCCGTTTGTATTGTTAGGTGCCAATTGTTTTGTGTTCGTAATATGCATTACTTGGTGTAAATTGAGAGAAGTTTTCAAGGATAAACGGCAATGGTAACTAGGGGACGTAATTTGACTTTGGACAAACGGCGAGAAGAAGGCGGAGAAAGCGCGGCGGAATGATGGCGGATGGTTTCCAATACGGCACGGTAGCGGCGCGGGCGGGGCAGTTCCTCGCCCGGCTGTTTGGATGGGACGGCGCGGCGTTCGCGCGGATTGGTTGGACGCGCATGTCCTATGACCGCAACGGCAAGCTCATCGAAACCGCTTACTCCGACGGCCGCGTCGTGAGCGCGACGTGGGGCGGGAACTGTTGCGGCAAGGAATCCGAGACGTCGGCCGAAGGAATCATCACGGTTTACGGTTACAACGAGCTGAAGCAGAAGGTCAGCGAGACCAAGAAGGGCTTTGCTGAGGACGGCGCGGACGATATCGTCACGCTCTATACTTACGATATCAATGGCCGCGTCCTTTCAACCGTTGTCACTAACATCGCATCAGGCTTGGGTTATGTCGAGTCGCGCAACGCATATGACGCCGTGGGCCGTGTTACCAACGCCTTCGACCGCCTTGGCAACACTACGATGTATTCCTATTTCGGCGGCACATCCGGTCTGCGAATCGCACCCAACGGTGTCTCGAACCTGACCGAGCGCTGCCAAGACGGCCAAGCAAAACGCGTTCTCGAAAACGGTGTGGTCAGGCAATCCTACGCTTACGGCGTCAATTCCGACGGTACACGCTGGACACTTTCAGCTCAAGGATTGCTACCCGCTGCCATCGGATCAACTTTAGAACTCCCGGCCTTCAGCGCACTGGAACTTCTGGACTTCCCATGGAGCATTTCCATCAGTGACATGCTTGGGCAGACCATCGCCAGCGAGAAACCGGGCTTCGGCGGAACAACCCTTATCGCCTCCAACAGCTATGACAACGCCGGCAACCTCATCGCAACCACCCAATACAGCGTTGAAAGCGCCAACCCTTCCAATCCTGACGTCGTGTCGAGAAGTCTATATGCATATTCCGCCGACGGCTTGCGCCTGTTCTCGGCGCTGGACGCTAATACCAACGGTGTGCTCGACCTCGCCGGACAGGATCGCCTCAGTGGTACTCGAACCGCCTACGAAAAAGAGGAAAACATCTGGTTTTTCTCCACCTACTCCTTGGTCTTTCCTGAAGCAGAGTCTGCCGCCGTAATAACATCCGGTGTACGTCGTGTCCAGCTTACCGGTCTCGGCGTGAAGCAGGGCGGCGGCGGGCTACTAACTTCGCTTTCCCAAGCTCTTGACATTCGAGGCAATGTTACTACCACCGCTACCTTTGTTGATCGCGACGTTCGCAAAACGACACAGTTCAATACAACCCCTGTTTCAGCCCTGTCTTCAATTCGGTTAATGGTCAACGGTTTGCTCACATTTACAGCATCGTCTACTGCTGTGACCAATACCTTCAGTAACGATGTACTGGGCCGCCAGACAGGTGTTACCGACGGGCGTGGTAACACCACGACCATCGCATATTGCGGTGCCGGTCTGGTATCCTACACAGAAGATGCCGCGAGCAACCACACGGCTTATGGCTATGATTCGCTCGGGCGCCGCACCGCTATTACTGAGTAAGCGTCCGGCGAAACACATTGGCGCGGGGGGCGTAGCGGGTGGACTGACCTGATTCGGCGCGGGAGACGGCAACCGCTCAGAGCGGTTTCCAGACGTCGGGCAGCAGTTCGCGCACGCCCGCGCCGGTCTTGGCCGACGGCAGGCGGCGCAGGACGTCCGAGAGGTAGGCGAAGGGCTCGACGCCCGCGCGCTTGCAGGTGGCGATGACGCTCATCCAGTTGGCGGCGGCCTGTCCGCCGCGTTCGCTTCCGAAAAACAGCCAGTTGTTCCTTCCGATCGCGACCGGCCGGATCGCGCGCTCGGCGGGGTTGTTGTCGATGGGCAGCCGCCCGTCTTCGGCGTAGGCCGTGAGCCTGTGCCAGATCTTGTCCGCGTACGAGAGCGCTTTGCCGAGTTTCGAGGACGGCGGCGTCGCGGGCAGCAGGGCGTCCATCTTCTCGCGGATCTGCGCCAGCACCGGCAGCGAACGTTCCCGCCGCAGCTCCAGGCGGCGCGCGTCGTCCGCGCGCAGCAGCGCCGCGCGTTCCGCCGCCGTCGCGCCTTCGGGCGGCGCCGTGTCGGCGTGGGCGCGCTCGACCTCGTAAAGCAGGCGGATCAGATGCAGGAACCCGGCGCCTTCGGCCGGATGGCTCGACAGGTGCGCATCGCGGAAGTAGCGCCGCGCGTGGGCCCAGCACCCGATCAGGACGATCGCGGGCGGCCCGTATTCGGCCGTCGCCAGTTTGCCGTAGACGGCGTAGGCGTCGCAGACGACGCTGCAGCGGACGTCGGCGAGGAAGTCGCGCGGGCCCTCGGCCGCGCGGCTGGCGGTGAAGTCGAACACGGTCCACGGCCCCTCGCGCGGCGGGGCCGTGGCCGCCCACAGCCGCGCCTCGCGCATCCTCTGGCCGCGCGGCTTGCCGGAGTTGTAATCCTGCATGTCCACCGGCGTGTCGTCGTGGTGGACCAGCCCTCCCGCGAGAAGCTCCCCTTTGACCGCCGCGACGAGCGGCCGCAGCGCCAGGCCGCACTCGGTGAGCCAGCCGCACATCGTCTGCCGCGTGAGCGTGACGCCGGAACGCTTCAGCACCGACTCCATGCGGTTGAGCGGCAGGTGGTCCGCGTACTTCGACACGGCCAGATGCGCCAGCAGGCTCTCGTCGGCCAGGCAGCGCGGCACCAGCGCGTCCGGCACGGGGGCCGCGACGACGCCGTTCTCCTCCGCGCC
>JAQUEX010000212.1:0-3953 GCA_028684935.1 Kiritimatiellia bacterium
CTTCAGCCGGCGCCCGGGATAACAAAACACGCGCGGCACCCAGTTCGGCGCCAGCCGCAGCACACCGTTGCCCGCGTTCAGCGCGGCGTCCGCGACGCCGTGCACCTTCTTGCTCACAGTCTTCAGCTCTTTTACCGATCGAGCGCTCATGGTCAGCCTCCCTTGATGACATCCAAGACTAAACAGAATACGCTTGAATCGTACGCTTCCACGTTTGGCATGTCTTGTAAAGCCCCGTTTAATATGTGTATTTTATCGGCACAGGCAGCGTCTGCACCGTCCTCTTACAACGCCTTGAGCGCGTGGAAGAGCGCGTCCAGCCGCTGGGCGGCGTCTTTGCCCTTGAGGACCGGCAGCCGTCCATGGACCAGCAGCGGCGCGCGTTCGCGAAGTTTGTAAAAATAAATCTTCTGCTCGCGTGTTTCGATGCGCCCAAGCGCCTTTTGCGCCGCCAGCACCCGCAGCTCGGTCAGACGCAGCAGGCGCAGGACGGCGGCGGGCGGCCGGCCGTAACGGTCGGCAAGCTCGCGGCGCAGCGCACTCACCTCTTTGATGGTGATCGTTTCGGCAAGGCGGCGGTGCAGGATCATGCGGTGCGCCTCGTCTTCGACGTAGGCATACGGCAGGCAGGCCGCGCTCTCCGGATCGACAGATCCCGGCGAGAGGTCGATAAAATCCAGATCCAGATCGACATCGACCAGCAGCGGCGGGGCCTCCCCCTTGAGCCGCGCAATGGTGCGCCGCAGAAGCTGGCAGTAGAGGCCGAAGCCGATGGCTGCGATGTGCCCGCTCTGCGCCGCGCCGAGCAGATTGCCCGCGCCGCGGATCTCGAGGTCGCGCAAGGCCAGATTGAACCCCGCGCCCAGACCGCTGTGCTTTTGCAGCGCCGCGATGCGCTGGCGCCCGTCTTCATCGACGTGCCCGTACTCCGGCAGCAGCAGCCAGGCAAAACCCTTCTGCGAAGAGCGCCCCACGCGTCCGCGGAGCTGGTAGAGATCGGCGATCCCGAAACGGTCGGCGCGATGGATGAGCATCGTGTTGGCGCGCGGGATGTCGAGCCCGCTCTCAACAATCGTCGTGCAGAGCAGCACGTCGATCTCGCCTGCCTCGAAACGCCGCATGACGCGCGCCAGCGCCTGCGCCGGCATCTGTCCGTGGGCCACGGCGATCCGCGCTTCGGGCACGAGGCCTTCGAGCCGGCGCTGCATCAGGCCGATGGTCATGACGCGGTTGTAGAGCACATAGACCTGGCCGCCGCGATTCAGCTCCTGGCGGATCGCGCTGCGCAGGACGGTGTCGGCGTCGCGCGCGACACGGGTCTCGACCGCCACGCGCTCGCGCGGCGGCGTCTGCAGCAGGCTCATGTCGCGCGCGCCGGTCATGCTCATGTAGAGCGTGCGCGGGATCGGCGTGGCCGAGAGCGTCAGCACGTCCACCACCTGCCGCACCTGCTTGAGCTTCTCCTTGTGAGTCACGCCGAAGCGCTGCTCTTCGTCGATGATCAGCAGGCCGAGGTTCTGAAACGAAACCTCGCTGCCCAGCAGCGCATGCGTGCCGATCACGATGTCGAGGCGGCCGTGGCGCGCATCCGCAAGGATGCGTTTGTGCGCGCTGTGCGACTGGAAGCGGCTGAGCACCGCGATCTTGACCGGGTAGGCAGACATGCGGTCCGTGAAGGTTTCGTAGTGCTGTTCGGCCAGCACCGTGGTCGGCACCAGCACGGCGACCTGCCGGCCGTTCATGACGGCGATGAAGGCGGCGCGCATGGCGATCTCGGTCTTGCCGTAGCCCGCATCGCCGCAGATCAGCCGGTCCATCGGGCGCGGCGACGCCATGTCGCGCTTGACCTCTTCGATCACTTTGACCTGGTCGTCGGTCTCCTGGTACGGGAACGACGCCTCGAACTCATGCAGCCACGGCGGTTCGGCATTGAAGGCCAGCCCCTCGACCACCTGCCGCCGCGCCTGCGTGTCGAGCAGCGAGACGGCCAGGTCGGCGACGGCGCGCTCGGCGTCGGCCTTCTCGCGCGTCCAGCGGCGGCCGCCGAGCCGATGCAGCTTGGCGCGGTGGCCGGCGACCCCCACGTAACGGCTGAGCAGATGCGCGTGGGTGACCGGCACATGCAGCTTGGCCCCCTCGGCGTATTCGATCGTGAAGACTTCGGAGCGCTGGCCATCGACCTCAATCTCGGTCGAACCGAGAAAACGTCCGATGCCGTGGTCGACATGCACCACGAGGTCGCCCGGTTCGAGGTCGGCAGCATTCTCGACGCGCCCGCCGCGCGCGGCGGCGGCGGGCGCACGGCGCAGGGACTGCTTGCGGACCGCGTAGAGGTCGGGCTGCGCGGCGACCGTCAGCCCCGGCAGCGCGAAGCCGCCGGAGAGCGGGGCGCGGCGGATCTGCACGCATGTGGCCGGGCCGAGTTCGCGCGCCAGCAGCTCGCAGGTGCCCGGCGTGTCGGCGAACAGCAGCACCGTTTCGCCAGCCTCCGCGCGTCGGCTGAAGTCGGCAAGCAGGCGTTGACGCGCCTGCATCAGCAGCTCCGGATGATGCGCCTCCTCTGCGCCGAGTTCGGCAAGCCCCGGCAGGGCTGCGATCTCCAGTGGCAGGGCCGGCGTCTGCGGCGGCGGCGGGTCGCCGCTGTAGAGTTGGCAGGCCGGCGAACGCGCCGCGACGCGCGCCTGCAGCGCCTCCCAAGAAAGCGGGTCTGCGACATCCTCGGGCGGGAAAAACGTGCCGGCGCGGATCCGGTCGTGGTCGAGCCAGAGCACGGCGCAGCCCGGCGGCAGCAGGTCGACGAGCTGGACCGTCGGCATCGCGGCTTCTGAGCAGGGCGGCAGCCAGACGGCGGTGCCGTGGCCGGTCGAACATTGCGTGGCGGGATCGAAGGTGCGCAGCGATTCCAGCTCCGTGTCAAAAAACTCCGCGCGCCACGGCGCGGGCGCCGCGGACGGCCAGATGTCGAGCAGGCCGCCGCGCACCGCGAGCCGCCCGGGCGCGTCCACCTCTGCGCTGCGCTCGTAACCGGCCGCGACAAGGCGGGCGACGACGTCGTCAAATGCGTATCGCGCGCCGACGTGCAGAGACAGCGAGGCTTCCGCGAGCGCTTCAGGCGTCGGCGCTGGCTGGACGAGCGCCTGCAGCGAGGTGACGATGACGGTCGGAAACCGTTCGCCCGGCGTCGCGTGCTGCGGCTCCCCGCCGGCGGCGAGCGCCGCGATCACCCGGGCGCGGACGCCGGTGCTTTCGGCGTCATTCGCCGCGGCGGGCGGGAAGGTTTCCGGCGTCACGCCGCTGTCGCGACCCAGTGCGCAAAGGTCGGCATAGACGCGCTCATGATCGGCCGGACCCGGCGTGACCGCCAGGGCGACGCGCGACGGCGCGCGCCGTGCCAGCGCGGCGGCGGCCAAGGCGGCACCGACGCCGGGAAGGTCGGGCGACGCCAGCCGTCCGGCCCCGCGCGGCATCACCGCAGTCAGCCGGTCGCCGAACAATGTGGACAGGGAAGGCATGTCGCCAGACAGCATACCGCATTGAACCTGCCGTTTGAAAGCCGGCACTCACATGTGCTATGGTTAAAGGACGCTCGGTTTTGTATCGTGTTACATCAAGTCAGGAGGAATGATCATGATGACGGATCGCAGGGGATTTTTGAAGGGGGCGGCTTGCGCCGGCGGCGCGGCGGCCCTGCTGGGGCAGACGGGCTGCACCTCGTTTTCAGGGCTGATGGCGCAGCGGCGCAAGAGTATGATCGGATTCCGCGCTGAACCGCTGGAGAAGGTCCGTGTCGGCATCATCGGCGTCGGACACCGCGGGCCGGGCGCGGTCAGCCGGCTCTCGCGCATTCCCGGTGTCGAGATCCGGGCGATTGGCGATCTGTTCGAAGAGCGCGTGGCGAAGCAGATCAAGGCCTTGACCGACAAAGGGCTGCCCGCGCCGAAAGGCTATTTCGG
>JAQUEX010000212.1:4053-5678 GCA_028684935.1 Kiritimatiellia bacterium
TGATCCGCACCTACCGCGGACGCACGATCCTTGTGCAGCATGACACCACCAGCCCGCGCCCCTACAGCCGCATCAATCTGATCTCCGGCACGCGCGGCGTTCTGGCGGACTATCCGCTGCGCGTGGCGCTCGCGCCCGACACGCATGCCTGGATGAAAGAGAGCGAGCTGGAGGCGCTGAAGGCCAAGTATGTGCATCCGCTCTGGGATAAGAACGGCGAGGCGGCCAAGAAGGCGGGCGGACACGGCGGCATGGACTTCCTGATGGATCTGCGCCTCTGCCACTGCCTCCAGCACGGACTGCCGCTCGACATCGACGTCTACGACAGCGCGCTCTGGAGTTCGGTGGTCGAGCTGAGCGAGCGCTCGGTTGAACGCGACGGCAAGCCGGTCAAGGTGCCCGATTTCACGCGTGGCGCCTGGAAGATCGCCGAGCCGCTCGGTATTGTCACGGTATGAACGCGGGAGGAAAGATATGACACGCAGACAGTTTTTGAGATCGGCCGCATGGGCCGGCGGCGCGGCGTTGCTGGCGGCACACACAGGCTGCCGGAGCTTGACCGGTGCGGGCTCCGCGCGCGGCGGTAGCATGATGGGTTTTCGCGCGCCGCCGCTGCCGCGCATCCGGGTTGGGATCATCGGCATCGGCGCACGCGGCACGGGGTTCGTGCGGCGTCTGGCGGCGATCCCGGATGTGGACATCACGGCACTGTGCGACGTGCGCGAAGCGCGCGCCGTGCGCGAGGCGAAAGCGCTGACGGACGCCGGCAAACCCGCGCCCGCCCTCTACACCGGCTCGGAAACGGCGTGGCGCGGCTTGTGCGAGCGCCCGGACGTCGATGTGGTCTACATCATCACCCCGTGGCTCTGGCACACGCCGATGGCGCTGCATGCGATGCAGTGCGGCAAGCACGCGGCGGTCGAAGTGCCGGCCGCCATGACGGTCGCGGATTGCTGGCGCCTGGTCAGAACGGCCGAGGCGACGCGCCGCCACTGCATGATGCTGGAAAACTGCTGCTACGGCTTCAATGAACTGCTCGCGCTCAACCTCAGCCGCAAAGGGGTGCTGGGCGACCTGATCCACGGCGAGGCCGGGTATCTGCACTACACCGGCACGTCTTATCTGGAGGAGGACCCGACCGACGAAAAGGGCGGCCAGTGGCGGCAGCGCTGGTACAAGGAACACACCGGCAACGCCTACCCCACACACGGTCTGGGACCGGTCTGCCAGTGGATGGGCATCAACCGCGGCGACCGGATGGACGCGCTGACTTCGATGAGCAGCGCCTCGCTGACACGCAACCGCGCGGTCGCCGCTAAATATGGCCCGGAGAGCCCGCAGGCGAAAGACGCTTACAAAATGGGCGACATCAACTCCTCGCTGATCCGCACGCGCCGCGGCCGCACAATTTTGGTGCAGTTCGACACCACCAGCCCGCGGCCCTACAGCCGCATCAATCTGGTGCAGGGGTCCAAGGGCATCTTTGCCGACTATCCGCTGCGCGTCGCCCTCGTGCCCGATGTGCACGCCTGGATGGACGACACGAAGCTGGAGGCGCTTAAGGCCGAACATGTGCACCCGCTCTGGGACAAGAACGGCGAGGCGGCGCGGCGCATGGGCGGCCA
>JAQUEX010000213.1 GCA_028684935.1 Kiritimatiellia bacterium
GCGCTCCTTTCTCCTTTCTCCTTCCCCGGCTTGATGCCCGCCCCGTTTCGTGGTATAAGGTAAGCGTTTTGTTCGCCGCGAGATCGTGCGCAGGACCGCGTTGAAGAAAGTTTTTGTTTGCCCTTGTCTTGCTGAAGGTCAGGTGGTATCCTATCCACCCTTTTCCAAAGGAGAAATCGGTTATGTCCAGAGTTTGCGAGATTTGCGGCAAAGGTCCGCGTACAGGCAATCGAATCATCCGCCACGGCCTTGAAAAGTACAAGGGCGGCATTGGTCTGCACACGACGGGGATCACCAAGCGTCGTTTTCTGCCGAACATCCAGAATGTGCGCGGCAAGACGAGCGAAGGCGGTGTCCGCCGGATGAAGGTCTGCGCCTCCTGCATCAAGCAGGGTAAAGTCGTCAAAGGCTGAGTGCGGCGCTTACGGACGGCCAGTGAACCGGCGGACGGGATGCAGGTGGAGAACCTCACACACGGGAGGTCAGCATGAAGAACGATCCGGACACGATGCTCGAAGATCAGTCCCAGAACGAGGGGCTGGACAGCCCTGACTTTCAGGCTGATGAAACAGAGAACGATGAGATCCGCCCGACGGACATCGTCTTCAACTGCCCGCACTGCGGCCACAGCCTGGCCATCGACTACCGCGGTGCCGGCCTTCAGATCAAGTGCGTGGCCTGCGGCACGCCGGTGCAGGTCCCGATCCCGGACGGCATGAAGGTCGATGACCTCGATCTGTCGCCCGGCGAACTGATGACCCAGCTTTTCCAGACGCGACGCATGCTGCTCAAGAGCGAACAGCGTATCGCCGAGCTGGAAGAGACGCTCAACAGCGTCAAACTGCGCCGCACCGAGCTGGAGAAAGCCCGCATGACGACCCTGCACCGCTGCGCGGAGCTGGTGAACATGTGCCAGAACGGCCTGAAGCTGCAAGGGGACATGACCAATTCGCTCAATCGGATGGTCGCCCTGATCGCCGAAGAGCAGCAGCGCTAGCGGATGACCTGTTCAACCCTCATTATCGGCGGCGGCCCTGCGGGGTTGGCCGCCGCTTGTTTTTGCGCTCAGCCCGCCCTCGTCATCGAGCGGTTGGCCGCCCCCGGACGCAAGCTGCTGGCCACCGGCGGCGGCCGCTGCAACCTCACGCACGCGACCGACGCGGCCGGCATCATGGCCGCCTTCGGCCGCGACGGGCGCTTCATGTCCAGCGCGCTGGCCGCCTTCCCGCCCGACGCGATCCGCGCCTTCTTCGCCTCCCTGGGCGTCATGACCCGCGCCGACCCCGACGGCTGCGTCTTTCCGGTCTCGCAGCGCGCCGAGGAGGTCTGCAGGGCCCTCGAAAAAGCCGCCCTCAACGCCGGCACCGAACTCCGCTGCGGCCTGCGCGCGCAACGCCTGCTGCTCGCGCCCGATACCGACGGCTCCGGCACGCGGCGCGTGACCGGGGTCGAAACCGCCCGCGGCATCCTTCACGCCCGGCAGGTGATCCTCGCCGCCGGCGGCCAGTCCTATCCCGCGCTCGGCTCCGACGGCTCCGGCTTCGCCCTGGCCCGCGACGCCGGGCTGGATGTCACCCCGCCGCTCCCGGCCCTCGCGGGCCTCTTCACCCGCGAGACATGGCCCGGCACCCTGGCCGGTTTGGTCCTGGAACACGCCGCCCTGCGTCTCGATGCGCCGGGATCGCCCAAAACGTGGCTGGAAGGCCCCGTGCTCTTTACCCACAAGGGCGTCAGCGGTCCGCCGGCCCTCGACCTCTCCGGCGCGATCAACGCCCGCCTGCACGCGGCCCAGGCCCCTGCCGTCGCCGATGTCACCGTCCGGCTCGCCAGCCGCGCCGGCTGGACCGCCTCCGACTGGCGCGCGCGCTTCGCGGACTGGCGCCTGCACCACGGCGGCCGCGCCCTCCATAACCTGCTGGCCGGCGAACTGCCGCGCGCCCTCGCCGCCACGCTCTGCACACTCGCCGGCACCGAGAACATGGCCGCCGCCCGCGCCCCAAAAAGCGCGCTGGAGGCCCTCGCCGACGCCTGCGCCGAACAGCCGCTGCAGATCACCGGCACCGAGTCCTGGGCGCGCGCCATGGTCACCCGCGGCGGCGTCTCCCTGCGCGAACTCGACCCGCGGACCCTCGCCTGCCGCCGCCGCCCCGGTCTCTTCTGCGCCGGCGAAGTCGTCGACCTCGACGGCCGTTGCGGCGGATTCAACCTCACCTGGGCACTGGCCTCCGGCCGGCTGGCCGGCCTGGCGACCAGTGCCTGACCACCCGCAGACCGGGTTACCAACAGGTATCACCTGCTCGCCCTCTGAGGTTATAAACAGGTGATAATAACTTTGTGAATAAGCCATAAGCTGTTAATTATAAATGATTTAAGAGTTATAACAACCTGTTGATATCTTCCGCTTGTCGATAACCCCCATTTTGCGGCATACTAATCAACGGTTGTTATCAACAGGATCTTGTCAACACGATGGCCAATCTTTCCATAGCTTTCTGCCGGCAGCTCGCCCGGGCGCGGCGCGCCAAGGGCATGACCCAAAGTGCGCTGGCTGACGCCGTGGGCTGCAAGCAGTCGGCCCTGAGCATGCTGGAGGCCGGCCACGCCGCCAAGGTGGCGCACGAGACGGTTGAAAAGATCGCCGCGCTGCTGGAGGTCCCGCTGGAAACGGCAGCCGCTGCGGCACCTGTCCCGTCCTGCGGCCCGACCGCCGCGGACACCCACGCCTTCTGTCCGCATGCCGACTGTTTTTCAAATGTGCCTTATGTGGTGAACGGCGAGCTGCTCTTCTGGCCGCGGCCGCAGACGGACGGCCGCACGGCGGCCGCGCACTGCGCGGTCTGCGGCGAGCTGCTGGAGCGCTGCTGCCCGCACTGCGGGGCCCCGGTCGTCACGGCCGGCGCCTGCTGTCCGGCGTGCGGCGGCGAGCGGGTCGCCAACACACTGCCGCCCGAGACCGATTGCGAGGCCTGGGCCGCCCAGCGCCGCCGCGCGATTGCGGAGTGGCGTTCGCTGATCCTCTAACCGGATAGCGTCATGACAAAAAAACTGCTGATCGTTACCGATGGCAAGGCCGGGCACGAAAACCAGTCCAAAGCCTTCTGTTCGGCTCTGGGATACGGGTACGACTGCGTGCGCGCGAGCTACCCCACCCGCCTCCACAAGGCCCTCTCCTACCTGATCGACCGCCTGGGGCTGGTGCTGGATTTCCCCTTCACCATTGAGAAAACCGACGGCTACTACGCCGCCGTGGTCTGCACCGGCTCGACCGCCTTCTACCCCGGCAAGATCGCCGCGCGCCGCCGCGGCATCCCGGTCGCCGCGATCCTGTTTCCCAGCGGCTACAAAAAGCTGAATTTCGACTGCATCCTCGCCCCGGTCTTCGACCGCCCGCCCGCGTTCCCGAACATCATCCCGATCCCGGTCAACCTCACCTCCACCAGCGACGCGTTCTACGCCTCCGCCACCGCCGCCTTCCGCGAACGCCACACGCCCGCCCGCCCGGCGGTCGGCGTGATCATCGGCGGCCCCAATGCGGTCGCCACCCTCACCCCGGACGCGCTCAAACGCGACCTCGACCGCCTCTTTGCGCTGACCGAGGGGCGCGAGCGGTGGGTCACCACGTCGCGCCGCACGCCGCCGGCGGTCGAAGCCCTGATCGCGAGCTATCCGTTCGACTACACCCTGCTCTTCAGCCGCGACACCTTCAATCCGATCCCCGCCTTCGTCACCCTCTGCGAGCGGCTCTTTGTCACTGCCGACTCGACCGGCATGATCAGCGAGGCCGTCACGCGCGGCACGGCCGCCGTCGACGTGCTGATGACCCTCAAGGGCGACGCCTCCAAGTTCGCCCGCTTCCTCCGCAACCTGGAGCAGGAAGGGGCGGTCCACCTTTTTGACGGTACGCTCGGCAACGCCGCCCGCAAGATCGACCTCGCGCCGGCCTTCGAACGCGCCCGCGCGATGCTCAAACTCGAACCTCCCTCCCCTCCTGACTCATGACCGCCACGCCCGCCTATCTGGCGACGGTCGTCGGAGCGGCCGTCGCGGTGCTGCTGCTGTTGATCATCCGACTGAAACAGCAGCCGTTCGTCTCACTGCTGCTGGTCAGCATGGCCACCGCCCTGGCGGCGGGCATGCCGCCCGAAACGGTCATGGCCAGCATTGAAAAGGGCATGGGCGGCACGCTGGGCTTTATCGCGGTGGTGGTGGGCCTGGGCGCCATGTTCGGCCAGCTTCTGGAAGTCTCGGGCGGTGCCGAACGCCTCACGCTCTCGCTGCTGCGCGTCTTCGGCCGCGAACGCGCGACGTGGGCCATGACCCTCGCCGGCTTCCTGGTGGCAATCCCGGTGTTCTTTGATGTCGGGTTCATCATCCTGGTGCCGCTGGTCTATACGCTGGCGCGCGAGACCCGCCGCTCGCTGCTGCTCTACGGCATCCCGCTGCTGGCCGGCCTGGCCGTGACCCACGCCTTTGTCCCGCCCACGCCGGGGCC
Source organism: Kiritimatiellia bacterium (assembly GCA_028684935.1). Taxonomy (GTDB): domain Bacteria; phylum Verrucomicrobiota; class Kiritimatiellia; order RFP12; family UBA1067; genus DUPH01. Next base: position 4,493 of record JAQUEX010000213.1, read on the forward strand.
CATCGCCGTGGCACAACTCGTAGGCGCCGACCTGGGACGCGTGATCCTCTTCGGCAGCCTGATCGGCCTGCCCTGCGCGATCGCGGCCGGACCGCTCTTCGGCGCCTGGATCGCCCGCCGCATCTACGCCGAGGTGCCGGAGTATATGACAGGGGGGCAGAGGGAAGAGGTCGGCGGTCAGAGGTCGGCGGTCAGGACCGACGGGCTCCCGTCGTTCGGGCTGGTTTTCGGCATCCTGCTCCTGCCGCTGGTGCTGATCCTTGTCAACACCGTGACCGGCGCACTGCTGACCGGTCCCGAACACGCCGACTTGCGCCGCGTCTGCGCCTTCATCGGCCATCCCTTCTTCGCGCTGCTGGCCGCGACGCTCGTCGCGTTCACGGCGCTGGGCACCTGCCGCGGCCTGTCACGCGAGAAAGTGAACGAGATCGCCACCTCGGCCCTGGCGCCGGCCGGCCTGATCATCCTGGTGACCGGCGCAGGCGGAGTTTTCAAGCAGGTGCTGGTGGACAGCGGCGCCGGCAAGGCCCTGGCCGAGGCGATGGCCGGCATCGGCGTGCATCCGGTCTGGGCCGCCTTTCTGATCGCCCTGCTGGTGCGCGCGGTGGCCGGCTCAGCCACGGTCGCCATGCTGACCGCCGGCGGCATTGTCGCGCCGCTGCTGGACGGCTCGCCGGTGGAGCCCGCCCTGATCGTGATCGCCATCGCCGCCGGCGCCACCGCCGTGTCGCATGTCAACGACAGCGGCTTCTGGCTGGTCAACCGCTACTTCGGCCTGAGCACCAAGGACACGCTCAAATCCTGGACCGTGATGGAGAGTATCATCGGCGTCACCGGCGCGACCCTCGCCTGGCTGCTGAGCTACGGGGTCTGACGCTCAGTCGGCGTCGGACTCCGTAAGCTGCTTGCGAACATTTATTGAAGCCTGAACAGCGTGCCTTGAGAACCGGTCGTGTAGAGCCAGCCGTCGCGCAGGCTCACACGGTCTGTCGAATCGCCCCCGACCAGCGTAAAGGTCACTTCGTCCAGATTCAGGACGGTGGCCCCGCGAAGGTCCACCAGATTCATGCGACCGTCGGGGATCGGGCCGTCGACGACAATCGTGACGGCCGTCGGCAAGGTCAACACGCCCGACAACGTCAGCACAGCGTTCGGCGTGAAGGTCCAGGT
>JAQUEX010000214.1 GCA_028684935.1 Kiritimatiellia bacterium
CTCGTGAATGATGCGTCCGTTATGTTCCAGTCGAATCAGCATGGTGTTCAGGGCCCCGCCTTCCATTTGCGCACATCGAAATAACGCTGGTCTTCCACGCGCGAATAGACCGCCTTGGTGAACTCCGCCACCTTCTCGGCCTTCTTCCAGTTGTTCTGCATCATCGCGGCGTCGAACGCCAACTTCTGGCTGTTGAACCAGAGCGCCTGCCGCTCGCGCAGCTTGACGAGCAGCGCGAGCGCCTCGGTCTCGACCTCGCGGTGGCCAGCCTGCACCGCCTGCGTCAGCAGCGTCTGCAGCAGCGACTCCAATGCCGCCCAAGTCGCCGGCGCGATCCGCTCCAGATCGGCGCGTATCTGCCGCAGCATCGCGGACTCGTCAAGCGAGGCCGTGCCCGGCACCCCTTCCCAGTAGGCGAACTCAAAGGCGTCGGCCGGACGGATGAGCTTGACCGACATCATCTTTTCGGCGCGCATGCGCTCCGCAGCCGGCACCTCAGTGCGCGCGACCAAGCGGCGGTCGCCGTACAGCACCACACTGGCCACGCCGAACCACGTGCCGTCACCGTCGCGCAGATAGGTCACCCGCGTGTATGGAATGCCGTTTTTGCGTCCGAAGAAAGCAGGCGTGGGCGACGGCCGGTCAAAATTCCAGCGCCCGCCGCTATCTGCGGCCTGCTGCATCCAGTCCTCCACCGCCGCCGCGCGCGACAGCCCCGCAAAGCGCACCTCGCGCTCCTCCTGCACCACCACGCGCATCGGCACATCCAGCGAGCGGCCGATGAACCCTTCGAGCACCATGCCGCCCTCGATCACCTTGCGTTTGAAGGTGCCGTTGCCGGGGAAGCACACATCGAATCCGTCCTCCTTGTATCCGCCGGAGGGGGCTGGCTCGAATTGATCCAGATAACTTCCTGCCGCATCTTTGGGCCATTCGATCTCGACCTCAGGCGGCGGCCGCCGCGGCCGGAAGATGAGCGCGAGCATGACCAGCGGAATCGCGACCGAGAGCCCCACTGTCAGACGGCGCCGCACCCGTTTGCGCTCAAGCTCCTGCAGGTGCTCGATCTCCTCGGGCGTCGCGGCGCGCGTCTGCATGGCGCGCGTCGCCCCCTCCTCCGACTCGCCGCCCTGTCCGGTCACACCGCCCATCGAGCGCGTCAGCTCCGAAAATGCGTCATCCGCTAAAGTCTCGGCGGTGGCACGCGCCGAAGCCGCGACCGCGGCAGGCCGTGTCCCGGCCGGCGCGGCGCCGCGTGTGGGTGCGGGCGCGGGCGCGGCTGCGGCCGTCAAGGCATCCGCCGCGCGCGTCGCCGGCTCATGCCCGCCGCCGGTCGGGGCCTCCGCGTCTGCCCCGCCCGCCTCGTCGACACGCAGCACGGTCATCTTGCCGATCGCGATGCGCTGCCCCGGGATCAGGGCCACGGCCCCGGCGACCGGCTGATCGTCCACGCGCGTGCCGAACTGGCTGAGATTCTCAAGGCGCGCCACGCCGCCGGCGACCTTCACCACAGCATGCAGCCCCGACACATCGGACGCGAGCAGCCGGAACGTGGCGGAACGCGAACGCCCGAGCGTCGTTTCGCCGGGTTTCAGATCGCAGGCCGCGCCTGCGGGCTCGCCGCTTTCAACAGTCAACCGGAGCATACCGCTCTCCTCTTCAACGCTTGAAATACTCGCCCATGCCGGATTCCATGGCACGGATCACGATCGGCACGGCAATGATGATGAACACGGCCGGCAGAATGAACAGCGCGGTCGGGATCAGCATCAGCGACGGGGCGCGCGCCGCCTGCCGCTCCGCGCGCTGGAAGCGCCGGCGGCGGATCTCCTCGGCCTGGATCTTGAGCGTCCCCGAAATGCTCGCCCCCATCTCGCTGCTCTGCACGACCGAGGTCACCAGCGAACGGAACTCATCCAACTGAATACGCTCGGCCATCGCCTTGAGCGCCTCGACGCGCGACTTGCCCAGCTCCACCTGCCGCAGCGTGACGCCGAACTCGTCGCGCAGCGGCCCGCGCGGCCCCTCGTTGACCAAGTTGCGCACCGCCGCGCCGAAATCCTGACCGGCCTCCATCGCCACGGTAATCAGGTCAATCGCGTACGGCATGCTCTTGGACATGCGGTCCTTGCGCTGCAACGCGCGGCGAGCGACCCACGAGACCGGATACGCCCACCCCATCAGCGCGAACAGTGCGCCGGCCAACAGGGCATACCCGACGTGCAACGACAGAATGAAGGTCATCACCCAGGTCACCGCGCCGATGACCGCGCCCGCAAAACACTGGAGCCCGCGGATCTCCAGCGGCTCCAGCGGCAACGCTGCGGCGATCAGGTCATTGCGGATCGCGCGTGCCTGCGTCGGAAAGACGTGGTCCATCCACGGGCCGGCCATCTTGCCCAACAGGCCGATCTCCGCGTAAAACACGCGGAACACCAGCGGCTTGGCACCGGACAAGGTTTGGCTTTCTTTTCGGATCACGGCGTTGACGCCGATCACCAGAAAGAGCACCGCCATGAAAACCAACATTTGGATCACTGCAACATCCATGGTCGTCTCTCCAGCCTGCAACACATTGCTCGCCCGCATGCGCCTAGGGCCGGCTCATACGTCGATCGTCACAATCTTGTTGATCACCAGGAACCCGATCGTCTCCAGGATCACCACCGCCCCGATCGCGCACCAGCCGAGCTGGGTCTGCACCAGCGGCTGCATCAACTGGCGGTCCAGCATGTACAGAATGGCGAACGCCACCAGCGGGGCCGAGGCCATCGCGATAGCCTCGAAGCGGCCCTGCGCGGTCATGGTCCGCAGGCGGTCGTGAAACTCCGTCCGCTGCCGGATCGTGTCCGTGATCCGGTCCAGCACCTCGGCCAGGCTGCCGCCGGACTGCATGGTCAGCTTGATCGCGGTCACCAGCAGGCTCAAATCCTCGCCCGGCATGCGTTCGCACAGGCGGTTCAGGCTTTCAGGCAGATCCATGCCCAGCCGGTACTCGTGCAGCACCAGCGCCAGCTCTTCGGTCATCGGGCCACCCATGTCGCGGGAGACCAGTTCCAGGCTCTGGGGCAGCGCCGCGCCGGCCCGCAACCCGTTCGCGATGCCGAGCGTCAGATCGGTGAGCCGGGCGTCGAACAAGGCCTGCCGTCGCTTGATGCGCGAACGCAGCCACAGAATCGGAAAACGGAAACAGAGCACGGCGGCCAGCAGCGAGCAGCCGATCAGGATCACGGGGCTCAGCACGTTGAAGGCGATCAGAATCGCCGCCAGGCTCCCGCCCCCGAGCAGCGCCGCCGACCAGCAGGACTGCGCCAGGCGTTCGGGCGTCGTGAAGCGGTAGATCGGCCCGAGCTGCGTGCGGCCGTCGCTTTTGACATAACGGCCGGCCGACCGCTCCAGTCCGAGCTGCGCCAGCAGCGGCGTCACCACCCACACGCCCCATGTGACGGCGGCGAACACCAGCAGCAGCACCCCGATGTCAACCATTCCGAAATTGCCCATGCTCAATCCTTCCTGCCCTCTCACGCCTTGGGAACAAACACGCTCATATCCAGCCGCAGGTCGCCCTTCGCCTTCAGCTCTTCCACGAACTGCGGGATGTTGCCGGTGGCGACCATCGTGCCGGTCACCTTGCCGTCCGGGCCGAAGCCCTTCTGCTCAAACTGGAAGATGTCCTGCAGCAGGATCGTGGCCCCCTCGCGTCCGGTCACCTCGGAAATCTGCACGATCTTGCGGCTGCCGTCGGGCAGGCGGTTCTGCTGCACGATCAGGTTCACGGCCGATGCGATCTGTTCGCGGATCGCGGCGGAGGGCAGATCGAAGCCCGCCATCATGACCATGTTTTCCAGGCGCGAGAGGCAGTCGCGAGGCGTGTTTGCGTGCGCCGTGGTGAGCGAGCCGTCGTGGCCCGTATTCATCGCCTGCAACATGTCCAACGCTTCTGGCCCGCGGCACTCGCCGACCACGATGCGGTCCGGCCGCATGCGCAGCGCATTGATCACCAGATCGCGGATCGCGACGCGCCCGCGCCCCTCGATGTTGGCCGGGCGCGCCTCCAGGCGCACGATGTTGCGGTGGCTCAGCTTCAGCTCGGCCGAATCTTCGATCGTCACCAGCCGCTCGCCGCGCGGGATGAACTGCGAGAGCACATTCAGCAGCGTGGTCTTGCCGGACCCGGTACCGCCCGAGACCACGATGTTCTGCCGGGCGCGCACGGCCTCCTCCAAGAAAAGAGCAATCTCGGGCGTCATGCTGCCGAAGGCGATCAGGTCGTCGGTTGTCAGCTTGCGCCGGGCGAACTTGCGCACCGTCACCGAGGAGCCGTCCAGGGCCAGCGGCGGAATGATGGCATTGACGCGCGAACCGTCCGGCAGGCGCGCGTCCACCATCGGGCTCGCCTCGTCCACATGCCGCCCCAACGGCTCCACGATGCGCTGGATGATCGTGATCAGGTGGCGGTCGTCGAAGAAGCGCGCGCCGGTCTCATACAGGCGGCCCTTGCGCTCGACGAAAATGCGCGAAGGCCCATTGACCATCACTTCGTCCACGGTGGGATCGCGCAGCATCGGCGTGATGGGCCCGTAGCCGATCAGTTCATCGAGCAGCGTCTGCCGGAAGAGGTCGTGCGCCAGATCGCGCGGCAGCTCATGGCGCACTTCGCGCAGCACTTGGTCGAGCGCCACCTCCAGCTTGGCGCGCAACTCGTCGTCCTGAATCTGTTTCGTGGCGATCTCGGGCAGGTTCAGCTTGAACAGCACCTGCTCGTGGATGCGCTTCTTCATCGCCATCATCTCGTCGGTGTAGAGGACCGCGAGTGCGGCCAGCGCCGGATCCATCGCGACATCCTCCGGGCCGTCCGACTCCTTGCCGTGCGCGGCGGCGGGCACGCCCGCCGCCGCGTCAAACACCAGCTCGTAACCGCCGAGCGTCAGGCGGTCGCCCGCCGCCAGGCGCACCGGCCCGCTCATTTTCTCGCCGTTGCGCCACGTGCCGAAGGTGCTGCCCGCGTCTTCCGCCCAGCAGGCGCCGTCGCGCCAGACCAGACGCAGGTGCGTGCGCGACACCTTGGGGTCGTTCAGCACAATATGGTTGTCCGGCGAACGCCCGACGGTGTTCGTCTCTGCGGGATTCAGTTCGACGCTCCGCTCTGGCGTGCGCCCGTCACGGGCTATAAGGGTCAGCATCGGCATACGCGCTCAGAAGAAGAAGAACCGGCGCTTGCGTTTCTCGCGCTCGCGCTGCTCGTTGGATTTGGCAGCCTCGTCAACCGTCGGCGCGGTCTGAATCGAGACCGGCGCGGCTTCCCGCGTCGCCCCGGCGATTTGCGGGCTCAGCAGGATCAGCACTTTGCTGTCCTCCTTGAGGTTGTTCTTTTCAGAGAAGAACCACGAGATCGCCGGCACGCTGCGCAGGAAGGGCACGCCCTCCGTGCTGGACTGCTCGATCAGGCTCTTCATGCCGGCCAGCACCATCGTGTGGCCGACCGGGCAATTGACCGTCGTCTCGATGCGGTTGCGTTTGAGATCGTAATCCGTGCCGACCGGCACCGGATAGCTGAGTTCGATGTTCACGTCCACCGACGCGGTCTTGGCGTCCAGCAGGCCGCCCTTGATCTTCATGATGAGGCCGTAGTCGATGTCCTCCA
>JAQUEX010000215.1 GCA_028684935.1 Kiritimatiellia bacterium
ATCTGGGAAGTATCTTATCTGCTGGTCGGACGATTCAGCGAGGCGCTCTCCTCCAAAACCAGCGCGCTCACCCGGCTCGAGCGTGTCATGACCGCCGTGATTCAGCTTTTGTTTGAGCAGCGCGTCATTTTGACGGTGATTCTCGATTACGTGCTGGCGTCGCAGCGTGCCGGCCACAATTTGTCGCGAAACATTCACAGTCACACCATCGGTCTGCGGCGTATCATCCACAGCCTGATTACCGAAGGCATTCGTCGCGGGGAACTGCGCAAACTCAACGCCGGACTCGCGACCGACTTGGTGTACGCACAGTTGGAGGCCGCGATCTTGCGATTGACCGTCAGCCAGAATGCCGATTACGACCAGATCATCTCCATGCTCCGGCAGACGATCGAAACCTTTAAGGCTCCGGCCACGCACAGCTCTAAAAACGGCCGCTGTGAAGCATCATGACCCGCCGTATTCAAATATCCGTTGCGCTCTGTGCGGTATGCGCAGGATGCGTATTCGCCGCAGACAGCGACGAGACGACGTATTCGTCTCGTGCCTATGCACCGCGCAAATCCGCCGGCAACGCCAAAACCTATCAGGCACCGGCATACACGCCGGCGCGCGCGACGCGCACGATCGGCAAACCCATCACGACGTCATCCCCTCGGTCCTGGTGGAACCCGTTCCGCCGCGCCAAAACGTTTGCGGAGGCACCACGCGCCGAGGCGCCGCTGCGGGTCGAGGCGACACCGTACCAGCAACAAAAACACATCTCCGTCTCGACCCTCAAGGCTGACCCCCGCGCCATTCAGGAGCGCAAGCCGTTTATCTCGTCTGAAAAGAACGCGCCCAACGCCGGTTTCACGCCGGCTGAAAAATCCGAATGGAAGAATCCGCTGCTCAAGCCGCGGCAAGGCATCAAGGACACCACCGAGTGAACGCGACGCTTCGTCCCTCCGCCTGGGGCCTGCTGCCCGACGAATGGAAACCGTTGTGCAAGGAACTCGGGCTGCCGCCCTTCCGTGCGGCACAGATTGTCACCGGGCTCTATCAGACCTTTGCCCTCTCGTGGAACGACATCACCACGCTGCCGGCCGAGTGGCGTGAGCGGCTCAGCCAGGCCTTCGACCTAGCCCCGCTTGAGATCGCACACATTCAGCACGCCGGCGACGACGTCCGCAAGCTGCTCCTGCGTTGTCAGGACGGCGAGTGCGTGGAGACAGTCATGATTCCTTCCAAAGGCCGCCTCACGCAGTGTATCTCCACGCAGGTCGGCTGCAACTTCCGCTGTGCGTTTTGCGCCAGCGGACAGCGCGGCTGCGTCCGCAGCCTGACGGCCGGCGAGATGGTCGGCCAGGTCATGGCCGCCTGCCAGGTCATGCGCGCCGATCAGCAGGCAGCCGGCGTCCCCGCAACCGACGGGGCCGCATCGCGCTCACCCGGCACGAAGCCCTCCCTGCCGCGCCCCGGCAACATTGTCGTCATGGGCATGGGGGAGCCGTTTGATAATTACGATAACGTCCTGCGCGCCCTGCGTATTCTCAACGACCAGAAAGGCATCAACATCGGCGCGCGTCATATCACGCTCAGCACCTGCGGCGTTGTGCCGGGCATCCGGCGTCTGGCCGAAGAGGGCATCCAATTCGAGCTGTCGGTCTCGCTGCACGCGCCGGACGACGACCTGCGCAGCCAATTGATGCCGGTGAACCGGCGCTGGCCCTTGGCGGAACTGATCACGGCCTGCCGCGCGTATTTTGAGAAAACAGGTCGGATTGTCACCTTTGAGTACACGCTCGTCAAAAACCTTAACGACCGTCCGCAGCATGCCGATGCCCTCATCCGTCTGCTGCGCGGCATGCCCTGCAAGGTCAATCTTATCCCGCTCAGCCCGGTCGAAGGCTTTGACGGCGAGCGTCCGTCCGACCGGGACTGCCTCGCGTTTCTCGACCGACTGCTCAAAGCCAAACTCGCCACCACGTTGCGGAAATCGCGCGGCAAAGACGTGGACGCCGCCTGCGGGCAACTTCGCTTACGGACCCTTGCATGAACGCGCACCCCCATCACAACGAAGCCCAATCGTCTGCGGACGACACCGCACCGCTTGAAGCCGTCACCGGCACCGTGGAGTCGATCGTCTTCAGAAACGACGAGACCGGCTACACCGTCTGCTCGGTGAAGACGCATGGCGGCGGTGTCCGCCAGCGCGACACCGTCGTGACCATCGTGGGATCTTGCGCAGCCGTGTGGGAAGGCGAAGAGTTGCACGCGGAAGGCCAGTGGATCCGTCACCCGTCGCACGGCCAGCAGTTCCAGGCGAAAACCATCACCTGCATCACGCCGACTTCGACCGAAGGTCTGCGACGCTATTTGGCCAGCGGCATGATCAAAGGCATCGGCCCTAAATTCGCGCAGCGCATCGTTGACCGCTTCGGCGAACGCACGCTGGATGTGATCGACAAGGAATCCGGCCGCCTGCGCGAGGTCGAGGGCATCGGCGAAGGCCGCCGCAAGCTCATCAAGGAGTCGTGGACCGAACAGCGCGGCGTGCGTGAGATCATGATTTTTCTCCAGTCGCACGGCATCGGCACCGCCAAAGCATCGCGCATCTACCGCCAATACGGCGCCGATGCGATTGCCGTCGTGAAGCGTAACCCCTACCGTCTCTGCGAAGATGTTTGGGGAATCGGCTTTAAAACCGCTGACGGCATCGCGCTCAGTGTCGGCATCCCGCACGATTCAGAGGTCCGCGCGCGCGCCGGCTTGATCTACACCCTGCAGACCGAGGCCGATGAGGGCCACTGTTTCACCATCGAGTCCGACCTGCTGCTGCACGCGCAGGAACTGCTCGGCATCACCGTCGAGATCTTGGGCGACGCGCTGGCCAAAGAGTTCGAAAAGGGCACACTCGCCAAAGAGGACAGCCGCATTTACCTGCGCGACCTGTTTCGGGCCGAGACCCGTGTCGCGACGATCTTACGCCGTCTGCTCGACGCCCCGCAGCCGTTTGCGCCGATTGACGCCGCACGCGCCATCCCATGGGCAGAAAGCAAGATGGGGTTGAACCTGGCCCCGTTGCAGCGCGAGGCTCTGCGCAACGCCGTCACCTCGAAAGTCTCGATCATCACCGGTGGCCCGGGCGTCGGCAAAACCACGATCATCCGCGCCTTGACCGAAATCTTCGGCGCGCGCAAATTGGACATCCGTCTTGCCGCCCCGACTGGCCGCGCCGCGAAGCGCATGTCGGAAGCAACCGGCCGTGAAGCCCAAACCATTCATCGCCTGCTGAAGTTCAATCCGAACATCGGAGGCTTTGAATTCAACCTCGACAATCCGATGAGCGGCGATTGTTTCATCTTGGACGAGACCTCGATGATCGACATCCGGCTCATGGACCAGTTTCTGCAGGCCTTGCCCGACTCCGTCACGCTGGTGATGGTCGGCGACACCGACCAGCTTCCGAGCGTCGGCCCCGGTAATGTTTTGCGCGACCTGATCGCCTCCGGTGCGATCCCCTGCTGCCGGCTCGACACCATCTTTCGACAAGACACCTCCGGGCTCATCGTGCGTAATGCCCACCATGTCAACCGCGGCGAACCGCTGGAAACACGCGCCGGCGACAGCGATTTCTACTTTGTGGAGACCGGGGAACCCGACAAAATCATCGCGCGGACGGTCGATCTGATGACCCAGCGCATCCCATCAAAATTCAAGCTCAACCCGCTTGCTGACGTTCAAGTGCTGACGCCCATGCGCCGCAACCTGCTGGGCACCGAAAACTTAAACGACGTGATCCAGGCCGCGCTCAATCCCTCTGGCCCCTCGCTGGTGCGCGGTTGCACGCACTTCAGGGTCAATGACCGTGTCATGCAATTGCGCAACAATTACGACAAAGAAGTCTTCAACGGGGACATCGGCTTCATCAAGCAGGTGGATGAGGAAGACCGTGCGCTGGTCGTTCTGTTTGACGGGAAGCCCGTCCGTTACGCGCAGAGCGAACTCGATGAGCTGGTGCTGGCCTACGCCTGCTCGATCCACAAATCCCAGGGCAGCGAGTACCCCGCCGTGATCGTGCTGCTCCACACGCAGCACTACAAGCTACTTCAGCGCAATCTGCTCTACACCGCCATCACGCGCGGCAAGCGGCTGGTTCTGGTGGTCGGTTCATCCCGCGCCGTTCATATCGCGATTCAGGCGAACCAAGTCCGCGAGCGGCGCACGTCCCTGCGCGAGCGGCTGCACGTTCCCCTTGCGAAAGGCAGTCATTCGACGACCGGAAAGTAAATGAGGAACGTCGTGCCGTGTTGCGGCCGCGAGCGGACATCAATGAAGCCGCGGTGTACCTGCACGATGTTGTAAACCGTGGACAGTCCGAGGCCGGCATTGTTGCGGTTCTCTTTGGTCGTAAAAAACGGCTCAAAAATCCGGCTGACCGTCTCCGGCGTCATGCCGCAGCCGGTGTCGCTGACAGCCAAAACCGAAAAGCCTCCGTGATGCCAGCGCTTGGCCGGGACCCCGGCCTGCAAGCGGGCGCGCTCGGCTTCCGACAACTTGGCCGGGGCCACCCGGATGGTCAGGCGCCCCGCGCCCGACATCGCATCCGCCGCATTGAGCGCCAGATGCAGGATGACCTGTTCGATGCGGTTAGGGTCCAGCATCACCTCGCCCGCGAACAGATCGTTCTCCACCACAACCTCGATGCCGGTCCCGATATTTTTTGCCAACAGATTCTCGACGCCCAGCAGGCATTTATTGAGATCCATCCGTCGAAGTTGCAGCAAGCCCGGCGAGGCAAAAGCCACTAACTCACCCGTCAGTAACGAGAGCGAGTTGATGGTCTTCACGATCTCGTCCACGCAGCCCGTGATCTTTGCCGGCTCATTGCGGTGTGCCTTGGCCAATTCAGCATTTCCGGAAATGACCGTCAGCGCATTCAGGATGCTGTGGGCTAACTTGTGGGACAATTGGCCGATCGCCGCCATCTTCTGCGAGTGGAGCATGCGCCGCTCCGTATCCGCAACGGCGCACATGGCGTCCACATGATGCTTCTCCAGCACGATCAGACAGCTCAGCAGCACCATGGAGAGAGGCCCCATCAACAGGATGAAAAACACACCCCACACCCCGCAGTCAGCGACACCTTGTTTCAAGAAATCGCGCATCACCACGAAGAGCATGATCACATCGATCATGACGCCAGTCGCGAAAGCCCAGACGATGACCCAGCGAATGGACATCGCCTTTTGCTGGCGTTTTAAACCGTAGAAGCCCAGCAGTCCGAAAAAAAAGGCCAGGAGGAGCGCGACGACACCGGCGAGCACACCGCCTCCGCCAAGGTGCAGTCGATAAAGAATCGGAAAGACAAGGCTCACGGCCCCCGTGATCGGACCGCCCAGCAACGCAGCCGTACCGATCACCCCGACCCGGCAGTCAAACCGGTAGCCGGGGTGCATCACGACAGGCGTCAACATCACAACAACACCCATGACGCCATACATCAGGCCGGTCAGCCACGCGTCGGTTTTCTTTTCTTTCCGGACCGAGCGGCAGCCCGCCAGCGTGCAGACAGCGGCGAACCCCATCAAGACAAAGAGATTCGCCACCAGTGCTTTAACCAGTTCGAGAAAGTCGATATCGGCCTCCAT
>JAQUEX010000216.1 GCA_028684935.1 Kiritimatiellia bacterium
CGTGCGTGCCACATTCAAGATTATGATTACGAGCAAGATTACGATTACGAATCACGGACCCCAACAGAACTGCCATGCGCCCGCGCATGGCCGTCAGGGGTGCCCCATTCCTGCGCTTGCAGCGCGGCGCAAGGCCCGCTACACTGACGCCATGGAAAAGAGTCTGGATGCATCACGGGCGCCTCTGGCATTGCTGGCGCGGCTGAAAGAAAATCTATCGGCGGTGATCCGCGGCAAAGAGGAGGCCATCAACCAGGTGCTGGTCGCGATGCTGGCCGACGGCCATGTGCTGATTGAAGACGTTCCCGGGACCGGCAAGACCACGCTCGCCAAGGCGCTGGCCGTTTCGCTCGCGGCGCGCTTTTCGCGCGTGCAGTTCACACCGGACCTGCTGCCGACGGACATCGTGGGCGGCATGATCTATTCGGCCGCCAACGGCAGTTTCACCTTCCGCCCCGGGCCGATTTTCGCGCATATCGTGCTGGCCGACGAGATCAACCGCGCCTCGCCGCGCACGCAGTCGGCGTTGCTGGAGGCCATGGGGGAACGGCAGGTGACCACAGAGGGCGAAACGCGTCCGCTGCCTCGTCCCTTTCTGGTGCTGGCCACTCAGAATCCGGTTGAGCACAACGGGACCTACCCGCTGCCTGAGGCCCAGCTCGACCGATTCTGCCTGCGGCTGGCGCTCGGATATCCGGATCATGCCCACGAACTGCAGATGCTGGATGACCAGGCCAACGTTCAGCCGTTGGATGCGCTGCGTCCGGTGATGGACACCGACACGCTGGCACAGGTGCAGCGCGCGGTGCGCGGGGTCGGCGTGGAGGCTTCGGTGCTCGACTACATCGTGCGGGTGGTGGCGCGCACACGTCAGGACACACGGCTGCGGCTGGGAGCCAGTCCGCGCGGCTCGCTCGATCTGCGGCGCTGCGCGCAGGCCGCCGCGTTCCTGGCGGGTCGCGATGCCGTGCGGCCGGACGATGTGCAGGGACAGGCCGTGCCGGTGTTGGCGCACCGGCTGATGGTGGACGTCAAGGCGCGACACAGCGGGCTGACGGGTGAGACGGTCGTCCGCGAGGCGCTGCGCGCGGAGCCGGTGCCCGCATGATGCCCCGTGCCACACGCGCGGGGCGGTTGTGGCACCGGTTGCGCCATCCGCCGATCGGCTATCAGCACGGCAGGCGGTCGCGGTTTGTGCGCAACTTCCCGATGGTGTGCTGGAGTTATTATCTGCTGGTCGCGCATACGACGCCGCGCTTCTACCTGTTCAGTCTGGTCGGCGTCGGCCCTGCGCTGCTGTTGGTCCTCGTGGGGTTTGAAAACCGCCTGCTGCCCTTGGCGTTCACCGCGCTGGCGCTGATTGCGGTCTGCATGGCCGCCGGATTTTATTGGCGGCCCCTGCTTGAGATCACGGTCCGTATGCCGCCCCGCGTCGAGTGCGGCAGCCGTTTCGAAACCGTGTATACGGTCCGGAATCCCGGGCGCCGCTGTGCGCGCGATCTGGCGATCGACACGCTGATTTTTTCGGACTGGATGAGTCTGCGGCGGCGTCGGGCGCATCTGGCCTACCTGCCAGCCGGGGCCGTCGAAGAGGTGTCCGCGACAAGCCTTGCGCTGGCGCGCGGCGTCTACACGCTGCCGGCGCTGCGGATCGATTCGGCGTTTCCGGGCGGGCTTTGGCGCTGGGGCCGCACCGAGCGGCGCGAACGGCAGCTCACGGTGTATCCGCGGTACACGCGCCTGGAGGCGTTCGAGATCCCCCTGGGGACGCGAAACCGTAATGAGCTTTCGGCCGCCCGCGACCTGGCGCGCGAAGCGCTGGAGTTTCACGGCTGCCGCGAGTTCCGCGATGGCGATGCCCTGCGCCATGTCCACCCGCGCTCGTCGGCTCGGTTGGGCGTTCCGGTCGTGAAGGAGTTTCAGGCCGAAGGGCGCTCGCGCACCGCCGTGCTGGTGGACACCTACGAGGGTGGGGTCGGGGAGCGGTTCCGCGTGGGGATCACGAGGGCCGCGCCGGTGGAAGCGGCGCTGGCGTTGGCTGCGGCGGTGGCGGATGCGCTATCGACCTCTGATCGCGTACTTGAACTGCTGGTGGCCGGGCCGACCGTCCACCGTTTTGTGAGCCAGGGCCGGATCGGCTATCTGGAGGCGGTGCTGGATATCTTGGCTGCGGTCGAACCCAGCCGGAGCGATCCGCTGGATGCTCTGGAGCCGCTGCTGCTCGATGAGATCCACGCGATTCAGAGTGTCTGTCTGATTCTTACGCGGTGGGACGCGCGCCGCGCGTCGCTGGCTCGTACGATCGATGCCTGGGGCATTGGCCTGAAGACGGTCCTGCTGGTGCCGCGCACCGGCTCGCCCGCCGGTGTGCCGCCGGAGGTGGTCTGCGTGCCGGTCAAAGCGGTCCTGCGAGGGGAGGTGAGCGTCGTATGATTCGCAGCCGCTGGCCGATCCTTTTGAACGCGCTGTTTCTGTTGTGGTGCGCGTGGTGGTACTGCCGCGAGGCGGGGTTGGGCTTGCTCGTGGTGGCGGGCGGGATCTCCGCCCTGGCGGTGGCGCGGAGCCGTGCGTTGCCGGGCTCGGCGCGCTGGATAGTCTGGGGCGGGATCGTGCTCACGGTAGTCTGTCTGGCAGCCAACGTGGAGCGGCTGGTGCCGCCGGACGATGCGCCGGATGAAAGCCGTGCGCTGGACCGTGTGATCACGGTGGTCTTCGCATTCGGGCTGACCTCGCTGTTTTTCCGGCCTTCGGTGCAGGCTGTCACGCTGGCGATGCTGGGAGGGATTCCTTTGGCGATGACCGCACTGGGGCGGCCGGACGGTTTTCCCGGTGCGGTGGGCGAGACCGGGCCTTGGGTGGTGGGCGGGACGGTCGCGCTGATGCTTGCGGCGGATCTGGCGCAGCGGCTGACGCAGGAAGGCGGTCGCGAGCACGCGGTGGCCGGCGTGAAGGAGTTCGTCTTGCGTGTGGCGGTTTTATGCCTCGTGGCAGGAGCGGCCTTGGCCTTGCGTCAGCCGGTCGAGCGGCTGGTCAAGCATGTCCAGCGCCAGCTTTCCAGCAGGATGTTTTATTCGGACCGCCAGGCGAGGGGGCGCATGGCGGATCTCAATCTCGCTTTGCCGGTGCCGAGGGATTTCGGGTCGAAGACGCGCGTGGTGGCGGTGATCCGCAGCGATGCCGTGCCCGGTTATCTGCGCGAAAACGTGTATCTGCAGTATGCGCGTGGCCGGTGGGACGCGGTGAAGCCCCATGCGCCGCTGCTTCCCTCGCCGGCTTCCGCCGCAGGCGCCGAGCCGGCGCAAGGCTCGCGCTATGCGCTGCGGCCGGGGGCGGTGCCCGGCGCGGTCTGGCGTGTCGAGATTCTTGCCCCGCGGCTGTTGAGCGGGTTCTGCCTGCCGGGGAGCAGCGTGGCGCTGACCTGCGCCGGCGCGCCGCCGTTGGCCGAGACCAACGGCAGCGTGACGGCCAACGGGGCGTTTCCGGAAGTGTACGAAGTGGAGGTCGAACCGCGCCGCGTGACCGACACCGCCTGGCCTCTGCCATCGGGCGCCGCCTCCGCCTATCTCGAGGTGCCCGAAAAACTGGCGTCGGCGGTGTCGGACTGGGTCGGTGCGTGTGAGGGACTTGTTGAGGCGGGTTCGGTCGCTGAGGCGGTGCAACGGATCGAAACCCACTTCGCCGCGACATATACTTATCGCCTCGGCCTGCGGATGCGAACGGAGCCGGACCCGCTGATCGATTTCATGACGCGCAAAGAGGGGACCTGCACCTTTTTTGCCAGCGTCGCAACGTTGATGTTCCGACAGTGCGGCATCCCCGCGCGGGTGGTCGGCGGGTATGTGTGCAGCGGCTGGAATCCGTGGCTGGCGCGCTGGATCGTGCGGGAACGCGACGGGCACGCGTGGGTCGAAGTGTGGGACCGCGCGGCCGGGCGCTGGCGGATCGCGGATCCGACGCCGCCCGACGGGCGGCCTCTGGCCTTGCGGCGGCCGGGTCGGATCAGGCTTGCGCTCGATCTGCTGAGCGCGTCGTGGCGGCGCGTGCTGGCGTATCTGCGGAACGCGAACCTCCTGCAGATTCTGGCCGATGGCGGCGAGTTGGCGATCCTGTTTCTCTGGCAGACGCTCTGGAGCGTGCCCGGGGTGGTGGTGGTGCTCGGACTCGGTTGCGTGGTGTGGCTCCGGCGGCGGCGGGCGGTGTGGCGCATGACACCGGAAGCGCGGCTTCGCGCGGAGCTGGCGCGCGCCATGCGCCGGGTGGAGCGCCGTGCCCTGCCGGCACCGTTGCGGCGGCGTGCCTCAGAGAGCTGGTCGGCGTGGGTGCAGCGTGTCGCGCAGGAGATGCCGGCCGACCGCCGGTTGCGCCTTCTTGAGCTGCTGGAGCGGTATCAGGCGCTCCGTTACAGTGTGGCCCTTGACGAGGCGGCTGCCCGTGACTGGCTCACGCGGGCCCGCGCCTTTTACCGCGCTTGGCGCAACGTGCCGTGAGGCGCAGCACCGCCGCAGGGGAGGATCACTCCTCAATCGCGACGCGGAAGCCAATCCTGACTATCTGTCAAGAAGCTGCCTTGAGTGGCGAGCGGGCTGTGTGGTACTATCGCGCAAACGTTGGGAACTTCACGGAGGGGTTATGGCAGAAAAGAAGTTGTTCGCAGTGGACTTGGGCGCGTCGGGCGGTAAATGTTTCATCGGGTTCTTCGATGGCGGCGCGTTCCGTATGGAAGAGGTGCACCGCTTCGCGCATGAAGGGGTGACCTTCTTCATGCCGGACCGCACCGGCGCGGTGACCGAGCGCACCTATTGGGACGACACCGCGATCTACCAGAACATCGTCAAAGGCCTGCAGGCGGCGCGGCGTGCGTACGGCGGCACGCTGGACGGCATCGGTATCGACACCTGGGGGGCGGACGGCCATTTTCTCACGCAGGACGGCGATGTGCTGGGCAAGGTCTACTGCTACCGCGACCACCGGCTCGACACCATGTGCGACGAGGTCAAGGCGCGCATCGACGCGGAGAAGGTCTACGCCGTCACCGGTAATCATTTTCAGCCGTTCAACCAGTCCAACCAGCTCCTGTGGGTGGCCACGCGCCGGCCGGAGCTGCTCAAGCTCGCCTCGGTCTACCTGCCGATCCCCGCGCTCTTTTACTATTACCTCGGCGGGTGCACGGCGGTGGATTCAACCTTCGCGAGCGTCACGCAGATGATGGATGCGAAAAAAGGCAAGTGGAGCCGCGAGATGCTGAAGGCGCTGGGCATACCCAAGAAGCTGATGCCCGAGATCGTCCGGCCCGGCACGCGCATCGGCGCGCTGCAGGCCAAGCTGGCCGCCGCTTGCGGCCTGAACGAGGTGCCCCTGATCGCGGTGGGCTCGCATGACACCGCCAGCGCGTTCGCCGCAGCGCCGGTCAAGAATCCCAAGAAGGCACTGATCATCAGCTCGGGCACCTGGTCGCTGGTCGGCAAGCTGATCAAGAAGCCGATCACCACGCCCGAAGCGATGGGCTACGGCCTGAGCAACGAGGGCGGGATCGGCAACACGCGCTTTCTGCGCAACTGCATGGGCACCTGGATCGTGCAGGAGCTGCTGCGCGTGTGGGAGATCGCGGACGGCAAGCGCATGG
>JAQUEX010000217.1 GCA_028684935.1 Kiritimatiellia bacterium
GGCAGATTCTGTTTCCTCCGGTTTCGGCGATGTGGTTAAATAGGGCGCATGGCGAGGGGAACATATAGGCGCGCGCGCTGGGCGCTGGCCGCGTGCTGGCCGATGCTGGCTCTGGGTGCGCAGCATTGGGTCGGTGTGGCGCCGCGCGTGGCGCCTTGGGCGTCAGCCGGGCCGGCGGACCGCGTGCGAATCGGCGTGCGCGACGAGGGGGTTTACCGCGTGACCGCCGACGAGGTGGCGCTGGCTGCGGGCTGGGACGCAGCCACCGTGCGCGCGGCGCTGGCGCAGGGCGGGGTGACGCTCGCGTGCGGCGGCTCGGCGGTGGCGTGGCGCGCGGACGGGGATGCCTTGCTCTTTTACGGTCAGCCGACGCGCGAACTGTATGCGCCGGAAAACGTCTATTGGCTGGCGTTGGAAAGCGGAACGGTGATGCCTGATAAGGCGGCCGGTCCCGGGATCGGCGCGACCAATGTCTGGTTTATGCATGACGAGCATTGTCGCGCGGCGTTTCTTGCGCCTTATGAGCCGCGCGACCGGCGCAGTTCGGTGGGCACGCTCACCAATGTGCTGAATTTCGGCGAGTGGATCGGATCCGACGCGGATGAAATGTTGCGCGCGCAGAGCCGGACCGTGACGCTGCCCGGATGGTGCGCCGACACCGCGACGGGCGTTGCCGTGCGGGTCGAGCTGGCGTCATACCGCGATTTCACGACGCCGGATGAGCATCGTTGCGAAGTCCGTGTGAACGGGGTGAGCGGCGGCGTGCAGGAGTGGGCGGGGGAGCAGGCTGTGACGCTTGATTATGTTGTTCCCGCGGGTGCGGTGACGAACGAGACGGTTGAACTGACCGTGCGCAACGCGGGAGACACGCTGCTCGCCGGCGAGTTCATGGTGTTGGACGCCGTGGTGCGCTATCCGCGACGTTATGCGGCGCAGGATGGCGTGCTGACCTGTACAGGCGGGGAGGACGCGGTGGTTGCGGCGGCCGGTTTCGCCGCGCAGGATCTGGCTGTGTGGGAGGTGACGGATCCCGTGCTGCCGGCAGCGCTGGCGGAGGTGTGTGTGGCGCAGGACGGAGCGGGGGGCTGGCAGGCGCTGTTTGCCTGCGGCGGCGCGGCGGCGCGCTACGTGGTGTTCGAACGGTCGCGGGCCGAGTTCGCGCCGTCTGTCAGCGGTGTGCGCGATGTCGATTGGTCGGTCCCGGGCGAGATGCCCGATCTGGCGATCGTGACGCCGCCGCACCGGTGGTGGCCGGGGTTCGCGGAGGCGGTGACCCCGTTGGCCGCTTTCCGCGAGGCACAGGGGCTGCGCACGCGGGTCATCGATGCTGAGGATCTCTACAACGCCTTCTCAGACGGTCTTGCGCATCCGGAGGCCTTCCGGCGGTTCAGCGCGGCGGGCGTTGCGCAGGCGGGCGGTCCTGTTTTGCGCTATGTGTTGTTTGCCGGACACGGCGGGAGCGATTACAAGCTGGAGGTGTTCCCGCCCGGCGGGGCGGGGGCCTATCCCACGCTGTTCCCGCTGTATCTGGTTCCACAGGTGGATGCCGTAGCTCTGGGTGCGCTGTTGCTGCCCAATGACCCTGTTCTGGGGGATACGGGGGGGGACGCGGTGCCGGAGGTTGCGGTCGGGCGTTTCTTAGCCACCAACGCGCTGGAGTTAGCGCGGATGGTGCAGAAGACCATCCGGTATGAGTTGACCGAGACGTGGAAGCGCAAGGCTGTCTTTTCGTGCGACTGGCAGAATGTCGGCGCGAAATACGCGAATTTTCCCGGGATCGCCGCGGCTACCGCCGCTCATTTCCCGGAGGCGGGGTGGTGGCTCGAAACGTTTTATCCCGCGCCGGACCAGAGTTATCTGGCGCCGCTGTGGCGTGACACGTATTACGGAACGGGCATCTCCTATGAGCTGCAGGAGGGGGCTGGCTTCTATTATTTCGTCGGGCACTCCAGCGACACCGTTGCGGGTAATACCATGGCGAATAAACTGTTTGACGCGCCGATGCTGCGGGCCGCGTCCTGGCCGTTCGCGCCGGTGGCGCTGCTGATGGGATGCCGCATGGGACGTTGGACGCTGCTTGACCTGAAGAGTGAGCAGCAGGCGATCGCCGAGGCGGGCGTCAGGAATCCGGAGTCCGGGTTCGCGGCCGTTGTCAGCGCGGCCGGGTATATGACGACGGCGGAGGCTGCCGATTTTTCGCAGGCGTTCGGCGGGCAGATTGCGGCCGGCGCGCGACGGCTGGGCGATGTCTGGCGCGGGGCATTCGCAACGCTGGGACACGACCGCGCCCTGTCGTTGCGGCACATGGTGCTTCTGGGCGATCCGTCGCTCTGCATGCGGCCTGACCAGACCGCGCGCGGGACGTCGGCCGATTGGCTGCTGGCGCAGGGGCTGTCGGGAGATCCTTACGCGGATCTTCTCGATCAGGACGGCGACGGGTTTGTGACCTGGGTCGAGGCGCAGGCCGGCACCGGGGCGCTCGTGGGCGGGATGCGCGTCAGCCGGCTGGCGCTGCCGCAGGCCGGGAGCTACGATCCGCTGGCCGCAGTGCCGGATCCCGCCGCGCCGGCCCTCGCGCTGAACATCGAGACGCTGGCCGGCTTGGCTTTCACGGTGGTGGCGGCGGATGAGCCGGGAAGCGCCTCGTGGACGCCGCTCCCGTGGCGGCCGGTCGGCGGAGCAGCGTGGACCACCGGCCCGATTCCGGGGGATTGGCCGCTCAAGCAGGTCGAGGTGCCGTTCGAGGGGAGTGCGCGGCGGCGCTTTTATAAACTGACCAGTGAACCGTGAGGGGGGTACGTGATGGACGACAAGCGTTTTGCCAGAGCGGACAATATCGAACTGCGGACGATCGCGGGCGAGCATTTTCTCATCGTGCTGCATGCCGGCGAGTCCAAGATGTTTAGCGTGAACGGCATGGGACTCTGGTTCTGGCAGCATTTGGTCCGCCCGGTCGCGAAGGCGGAACTGCTCGGGGCGATGCTGACGGAGTACGAGGTCGATGAGGCGACGGCGCGCGCGGAGATCGATCGTTTTCTGGCGGATCTCTCGGAAAAGGGCTTGGCGCGACAAACGGAGTGATGGGACCGCAGGGCATCCCGCTATCAACCGTCCGCCGTCTTGCTGTATAATCCGCCGCCATGAAACACGCATGGATCTGTTATCTGATCTTCGGCGTCACCTACTGCGGCATCGCGGTGGGCGGCGTGCCGGGACTGACGCTGGACCGGACCGGCATCGCGCTGCTGGGGGCGATCGCCATGGTCGCGGCTGGCGTTCTGCCGCTGGATGCCGCGCTGGCGGGGATTGATGCGCCGACGCTGCTCTTGCTGTTCGGTCTGATGCTGGTGTCGGCCCAACTCCGGTTGAGCGGCTTTTATGGCCATGCCGCGGCAGCGCTTGCCCGGCTCACCGCGCATCCGCGCCGCTTCCTGCTCCTGACGATGCTGGCCGGCGGCATCCTGTCCGCAGTGTTGGTGAACGACATCGTATGCCTGGCCTTCACGCCGGTTCTGACGCTGGCTGTGTTGCGGGCTGGCCTGAATCCGATGCCGTACTTGATCGGCTTGGCTTGCGCCAGCAACATCGGGTCGGCGGCGACCGTGATCGGCAATCCGCAGAACATGCTGATCGGACAGGTCGGACAGCTCGCTTTCGGCCGCTTCGTGGCCTGGTGCGGCGTGCCGACGTTCGCCGCGCTGGCGGCGGCGTATGGCGTGCTGCTGCTCCTCTACCGCGGCCGCCTGCACGGGACGGCTCTGGCCGTGGACCGGGGCGGGGGCGCTCCGCGCGAATCGATCACGTGGCCGATGTGGAAGGGTCTGCTGGTCCTGTCCGGTGTGATCGCCTTTTTTTTCACGTCCGTGCCGCGCGAACTGACGGCGCTGACGGCGGGCGGCCTGCTGTTGTGCAGCCGCCGCATGGATGTGCGCAAGCTGTTGGGGCTGATCGACTGGAGTCTGATCATGCTTTTTTGCGGGTTGTTCGTGGTGATCGCCGGGCTGGAAACCACCGGCGCGCCGGAATGGTTGCTGGCCTGGCTCGGACGGCACGGCGTGTCGCTCGCCGACCCGTTTGCGCTGACTGCGGTCGGCGCGCTGCTGAGCAATCTGGTGAGCAACGTGCCGGCCGTGATGCTGCTGGTGCGCTTTCTGCACGGGGCCGAGACCGAATCCTGGTACGCGCTGGCGCTGGCCAGCACCTTCGCCGGCAATCTGATCACGCTGGGCAGCATCGCCAACCTGATCGTGATCGAGCAGGCGCGCCAGCACGGGGTGACGCTCGGGTTCCGCGAGCACGCCCGCGCCGGCGTGCCGGTGACACTGGCCTCGCTGGCGATTCTGGTCGCGTGGCTGGCCGTGACGCGGTGAAAGGAGGAGGGAGAAAGGAGGAGCTAGGAGTTGGGGGAGTGGGCCATTTCGGCGGCGATGGCGCGCGCGGCGGCGCGAGGGTCGGCCGCCGCGAGGATCGGACGGCCCACGACCAGGTGGGTTGAGCCGTCCGCCACCGCCTGCGCCGGCGTGGCGACACGCTTCTGGTCGCCCACCTCCGCGCCGGCAGGTCGCACGCCCGGGGTCACCAGCAACGCCTGCGGACCCAGCGCCGCGCGCAGGGCGGCCACCTCGCGCGGCGAGCAGACGATGCCGTCCGCGCCGTTGCCGCAGGCGAGCCGTCCGAGCGCCTCGACCTGCGCCGTCATCGAGCGGGTGATGCCGATGTCATCCAGGTCGGACTGATCCAGGCTGGTCAGGATTGTGACGGCGAGGATTTTGGGGGCATCCGCGCCGGCGGCGAGCGCCGCGCTCTTGGCCGCCCGGATCATCGCCTTGCCGCCGGCCGCGTGGATCGTCATCAGGTCCACACCCAGCGACGCGCCGGCGCTGACCGCGCGTTCCACAGTGCGAGGGATATCGTGCAGCTTGAGGTCTAGAAAGACGCGTTTGCCGCGGCTTTTCACGGCGCGCACGACATCCGGACCCGCCGCGCTGAAGAGTTCCAGCCCGATCTTGTAAAATGTGACCGCGTCTCCCAAGCGGCCGACGGTCTGTTCGACTTCGGCGGTGGAGGCGACATCCAGAGCAACAATCAGTTCAGCCATCTGTTCGTCCTTTGTGTGTGCGACGTATTAAGCCATAATTGCCAGCCGCCGGCAAAAAAAAAGTGGAGCGTCCGGCAATAGCGTGTTTAATCATCCGTTTAATGCACATGTTTAAAAGACGCGTTCAAAGGGCGGAAGGACCGCCCGCAGGCGTCAGAAAGGCGGAGAGATGAACACCATGAACCAAGCAGCGTTTTTCGGAACGGTCATTGTGGCGGGGCTGTTGCTGGCTGTGCCGGCGCGCGCCGACCGCGTGAGTGTCGGGGTGGGCGTGGGTAGCGGCGGCAGTTTTTTCGCCCTCGGAATCAACGGCGGAGGACGGGGGCCCGCCCGTCATCCCGGGCGCTTCCACCATCACGGCCGCCCGATGCCGCATCCGCACTCTTTTGGCTATCTGCCGCCACCCGTGATCTTCGCGTTGCCACCGGTGATGATGGCTCCCGCGCCGGTGGTGGTGGCGCCGCGCGGTTACTGGAGAGAGCGCGAAGAGCG
>JAQUEX010000218.1 GCA_028684935.1 Kiritimatiellia bacterium
GATGCACTTCCTGGTGGCGTGGCAGCTCTCGCTGGGCACGGAAGGCAACGCCGTGCTCGCCATCGGCGGAATTCTGGGGTTCATCGCCTTCTTCGCCATCTCGTCCGGCGCGGTGATCTGGGTCTTCATCTCGGAGATCTTCCCGAACGCCGTGCGCGCCAAGGGGCAGGCGTTCGGCTGCTTCATCCACTGGTTCATGTGCACGCTCATCTCGTGGGCCTTCCCGGCCGTGGCCGAGCGCGCCGGCACCTACGCCTTCGGCTTTTTCGGCCTGATGATGATCTGCCAGATCATTTTCGCCATCCGCTGGATGCCGGAGACCAAGGGCGGCACGATCGAGGACATCGAGCAACGGCTGGGCATCGCACGAAGTTAGGAGTTAGGAGTTTCTGCTTGAGCGTTGACCGTTGAGCGTTGAACGTTTCTTCTCAGGCAGACGGCAGGAGGTAAACCATGACACCGCGCATAAAGGCCTTGCTAAAACACATCCTTGAAAAACAACACGCAGCCTTGCGCCACGATGTCGCGTGGACGCTGTCCGAGCGCTTCAGCCGCGAGGGGGTCTCACCGGAGCGTCGCGCGGCCGAAGGGCTGCGCGCCATGCTGGCGGCCGAACAGCCTGCGTTCCTGCCCGGCGAGCGCATCGCCTTTCTCCGCACGGTCAAGCAGATCCCGGACCTCTTCACGCCGGCCGAAATGGAGGCGCTGCGCGGCACGGCCTTCTATGCCGAAAAGGGATGCGTCTTCAATATCTCGCCGGATTACGCGACCACGATCCGCGAGGGTCTGGATGCGCGGCGCGCAGAGATCGAGGCGCGCCTGCGGCGGGCCGACGCGGAGCGCGATGACGCGGCCGTAGCGTTCCTGACCGCAGCCCTTTCGGGCGTCGATGCCGTGCTCGAACTGGCGGAACGGTATCGCGCCGCCGCTCACGCGCAGGGGCTCACCGAAATCGCGGACCTCTTGGCGCGCGTGCCGCGGCAGGGCGCGACCACCCTGCATGAGGCCCTGCAGTTCTTGCGCATCCTGCACTACACCCTCTGGTGCGAAGGCGAGTATCACAACGGGCTGGGGCGGTTCGACCAGTACATGTGGCCGTACTATCAGGCCGATCTCGCGGCAGGACGCCTGACCGCCGACGCGGCGCTGGAGTTGATTGAAGAGTTCTTCCTGAGCTGCAACCGCGACAGCGACCTCTACATCGGCGTGCAGCAGGGCGACAACGGCCAGAGCCTGATGCTGGGCGGCGTGGACCGCGACGGCAAGGATGCGTTTAACGACCTCTCGCGCCTCTGCCTGAAGGCCTCGTGCGAACTGGCCGTGATCGACCCCAAGATCAACCTGCGCGTGACCTCCAATACCCCGCTGGAGGTGCTGGAGGCCGGCACCGAGCTGACGCGCCAAGGGCTGGGTTTTCCGCAATACGCCAACGACGATGTGGTGATTCCGGCGCTGGTGCGTCACGGGTACGCGCTCGAAGACGCGCGCGATTATACGGTCGCGGCCTGCTGGGAATTCATCATACCGGGCTGCGGCATGGACATTCCCAACATCGGCGCCGTCTCTTTCCCGGCCGTGGTGGACCGCGCCTTGCGCAGCAGCCGGGCCGCATCGTTCGAAGCCTTCATGACTGATGTGCGCGCCGCCCTCATGGCCGAGGCTGACCGTCTGGCCGCCTCGTTCGCGACGGTCAAAATCCTGCCCGGCCCCTTTGTCTCGATCCTGTGCGAGGGGCGCGTCGCGGCCGGACGCGATGTGTGCGAGGGCAACCGCTACAACAACTTCGGCATCCACGGCACCGGGCTTTCGACCGCCGTGGATTCGCTGGCCGTCATCCGCCGGCTCGTGTTCGAGGAGCTCGCGCTGGACCTGCGCGCGCTGGCGGCCGCGGTTGACAGCGATTTCGCGGGACAGCCCGAACTGCTGGCCAAGGCCCGTTTTGGCGTGCCGAAGATGGGGAACGCCGACGCTTCGGTGGATCAGCTTGGCAAAACGCTGCTCGACGCCTTTGCCGACACGTGGGAGGGGCGCAAGAACGGGCGCGGCGGCATCTACCGCTGCGGCACCGGATCGGCGATGTACTACATCTGGCACGCCAACGAGCTGCGCGCCACGCCGGACGGCCGGCTGACCGGCCAGCCCTTCGCCGCCAACTACGCGCCGTCGCTGAACGTGCCGGTCAAAGGGCCGGTGTCGATCATTGAGTCTTTCACGGTGCCCGATCTGGGGCGCGTGATCAACGGCGGACCGCTGACCATCGAGATCCACGACAGCGCGTTCAGGGAGCGCGACGGGATCACCAAGGTCGCGCAACTGGTGAAGTACTTTATCGACCGCGGCGGCCACCAGTTGCAGATCAACGCGATCAACCGCGATCAGCTCAGGGACGCGCAGGCGCATCCCGAGTCACACCGCAACCTGATCGTCCGCGTATGGGGCTGGAGCGGCTATTTCATCGAACTGGACAAACCCTATCAGGACCACATCATCCAGCGCGTTGAGCTAGCGGTGTCCTAGCGTTTTTTCCAGAGGCAGGGATGCGCGAAGTGCATGTGTTTCTGATGGAAAAAGGGAGCAGGCGAGTCGGGAGCGCGGGCGTCCTCGCCCGCAACACCGTTAAAAGGATGAGCGATCATGGCTTGAGCGCTAAATCGCGCATCTGTATCGCTTGTGGACTTTTTCACCTTGCGGGCGGGGACGCCCGCGCTCCCGACTGGGCTTCGCATCAAACATACGCTCGACTCGCGTACCCCTGCCACTTGCCGATTACTTGGGAGACGGTGTGATGGTTGTATGTTCGGCTGTACGTTTAGCGCTCGCGGCTTTCGGGCTTGCGGCCTGTGTCGTTGCGAGTTACGGCGGACAGATTGCGGGCGTGGTTGTGGGCGCAGACGGCGCGCCGCTTTCGCGTGCCTGGGTCATGACCTGCAACGGACGGATCGTTCAGTCCGGGGCGGATGGAGCCTTCGTGATCGCCGACCTGTCGAACGGCGGCTATGCGCTCAAAGCGGTTTTCCCCGGCATGGCGGACGCGCTTCTCGCGCGGCTTGCAGTCACCTCGGATGTGCCGGTCACCTGCCGCCTGCAGATGACGCCGGCCGATACGGCGGTGGTCTGCGGCAGCGTCACGGATGCGGTGACGGGAAAAAGTCTCGCAGCCTGGTTTGAGGCCCGAAGCGGCTCGGCACCCATACGCTGGTTCGATGTGGCCGGTCAGCCCTATGGCGGTCGCACCGATGTGCCTGCGGGGGTCTGGCATCAGTCCAACCGCCGTTTCTGGACCTCCGGCACTTTTGCTTTTTCAGCCGCTCCGGGTCGGCTGCGTCTGACGGTTCAGGCGGACGGGTATGCGCCGGCCACCGTCGAACGGGCCGTGCAGGCGGGGCGTCAGGAATCGCTCACCCTCGTTCTGAAGCCGTTGTTCGATCCTGCGGCGGCGGGCTGGTACAAAGGCGATTTCCATGCGCATGGCGTGCATGGCGAGCGGCTCTACGACGTGAACATTCCCATGATAGCCTTCATGCTTCGTGCCGAGAACTACCGCTGGTTCTATCTCTCCTCCGAGTTCAACAACGATGGCGTTCCTGTCGATGCCGCATCGGCGGCCGTGGGCGAGAGCGGCTCCGATCTTCTGCTCTTCCTGAACGCGGAGTATCCGAAGACAGCCGGCGGCCATGTCGGTTCGGTCGGGATCGGACCGCCCGCGAAACCGCGCCCTTATTCGCGATATGCCAACATCGAGGTGATCAAGGCGGACATTGTGGAGCAAGGCGGTGCGGCGGTTCCGGTCCATCCGCTCTACGGCCACATGCGTTCCAGAGAGCTGCCGTTCA
This sequence comes from Kiritimatiellia bacterium, assembly GCA_028684935.1. Classification (GTDB taxonomy): domain Bacteria; phylum Verrucomicrobiota; class Kiritimatiellia; order RFP12; family UBA1067; genus DUPH01. The sequence goes on from JAQUEX010000218.1 coordinate 3,834, forward strand.
TGCTCCTCGGCGCGCCCGAGCTGATCTGCGGGTTCGATTTCTACACGTCATGGAGCGCGTCGAGCGAAAAAACATGGTCGCTCTTCCTCAACAAAGGCTACCGCCTCTGCCGGACGGCCACGAGCGACGCCGCCTTTGACTTGGGGCGGACTCCGGGAACGATGGGCGCCACCTTCATCCGCCCGGCCTGCGGCCAGTTGAGTCGCGCGAGCATCGTCGAGGCGTTTAAAAGCGGCCGGACGACGATCTCATGGAACGGGGTCTTACTGCTGTTCACGGTCGACGGCTCGGACTGCGGCACGGTGTTCCCATCTGGGGGAGCGGCGCGGAACGCTGTCGTCACGCTTCACGATACGCCCGGCAAAAAGAGGATCGTGACGATCACGCGCAACGGCAAGGTGTTCAAACGCATGCCGGTGACGGTGCCTGAGAGCGGCATGTCGGAGGTGCGTTTTGACTTCAGCGAACGCGAGAAGGCCTGGTACTCGGCTATGTGCGCTGAGGACAGACAGTCCGGGTCGGTCGTTGCGGCTTCGAGTCCCTTTTATTTCGGCGACTGGAGTGCGCCCTCACCCGTGCTCGCGCACGTCACAGTGAAGGTGTTCGACGCCGAGACGCGGGCACCGCTCGATGCGGAGATCAGCCTGTGTGACACGCGGCAGACCGACGGGGTATTCCGCACACAAGAAGGCGCTGTGCGTGTCGAGGCGCGGGTCTTTCACCGGCTCCGTGCGCGGCTGGCCGGCTATGAAGATGCGGAATCAGGGATTCTCGGTGCCCCGGCGATCCGCGCCTTCATCAATTCCCTTTCCCCGGAAGATCTTCAGGCGTGGGAGACCTACGAGCAGGCGGAACGGCTGCTGCAAACGGCTGAACTCCCCCTGTTTTTAAAGCGAAAGTAGGTGGTCATGTCGACCGAAGGCGTCATTTTTGAGGTGCGCGAGTTTTGCCTGCACGACGGGCCGGGCATTCGGACCACGGTTTTTTTCAAAGGCTGCCCGCTGCGCTGCGCCTGGTGTCAGAATCCCGAGGGGTTGTCGTTTGAACCTCAACTGCTGGTCAACGCAGCGCGTTGCAATGCGTGCGGCGCGTGCATGCGCGCCTGCCCCTCTCCCGGCGCCTGCACCGCCTGCGGCGCTTGCGTGGCGGTCTGTCCGCAGGGCTGCCGCCGGGTGTGCGGCCGCCGCGTCACCGCCGGGGCGCTGGCGGCGGAGCTGAGCGCCAAGGCCGCCTTCTTTCAGGCATACGGCGGCGGCATCACCTTCTCGGGCGGCGAGCCGCTGGCCCAGCCTGATTTTCTGGTCGAGCTGGCCGGCCGGCTGCGTCCCGTGCATCTGGCGGTCGAGACCTCCGGATACGCCGCGCCCGACGCTTACCGCCGTGCGGTGGAGGCGGTGGATCTGGTGCTGCAGGATCTGAAGCATCCCGATCCCGGACAGCATGCCCGCTTCACGGGGGCGGACCCTCAGCCGATCTTCGAGAATCTGGCGTGGCTGAAAGCGAGCGGACGGCCGTTCATCGCGCGCATCCCGCTGATACCGGGCGTCAATGACGCGCCGGAGACGCTCGCGCGCTTCGCCGGGCTGCTGCGGGGGCCGTCCGGCTTGCAGCGTGTGGAACTGTTGCCGTATCATCTGACCGCCGGCGCGAAATACGCGCTGGTCGGCAAGGCCTACGCGCCGCCCTTCGACGAGAGGGCTCCGCTCGCGCCGGA
>JAQUEX010000030.1 GCA_028684935.1 Kiritimatiellia bacterium
GCCCCGACCACCGTAAGTCCGCCCTTGCCGGTGCCGTACGGCAACACACCGTCGGCATCAAGCTGCAGATAGGCCAGATTGTACGGCGCACCGCTGACGTGATACCCGGGCCCGTTGGTGCCCACGACCGTGCCGCCGACATAGTCGTTGGCCGGGTTTGACAGCAGAAACCGTCCATTGTTCTGACTCAGGCAGAGCGCGCCCGGCCCGGTGATGGGGCTGGCGAAGGTCAGAGTCCGGCTTTCGTGCCACCCGATTGCGAAGGAACCGCCGCGTTCCAGCAGCGTGATGCCCAGCGTCGGCGGAAAGACCGGCGACGAGTCATTGTTCTTGATGGCGCCGCCATTCAGGATCAGGGCATCTGGCCGGTAGAGCGCAGGTTCAGCGACCAGCGAGGTGCCGGTCTTGATCTCCAGACGATCCTGCTCCACCAGCCATGAACCGTTGAAGGGGCTCGCGGTATTGGTGAAGTTCAGATACCCGACACCGGTCTTGCGCAAAACACCTGCTCCGGGGCCGATCAAACTGCGGAGATCCACATGGTTCCGCTCGACATCCAGCGTGTTGGTCGATCCGGCCACGGCCGCGAGCGTGACAGGAAAACCAGGCTGAAGCGCCCAGGTCACATCGTTGCTGAAGCTGAGCCCGCCGAGCACCAGGCCCGGCACGTCATTGCTCACCGACAGCGAGACCCCGGCTCCGCTCTTGAAGAACGCGGTCCCGCCATCCCCCGGCACAACGCCGGCCGCCCAGTTTGCGGGATCCGACCACTGCTGGGTGACACCTTGCCAAACGCCATCGGTCTGAGCCCACACCCCCGTTACACCCATACCTGCCGCAAAAACGATTCTTTGAAATAACCGGCTTGTCAGTCTCATGATACCCTCACTCTTTGTTTCCGTGCGCAAACCCAATCCCACCCGACACTGCCAAGACTGACAGACCCTAGGGCATGCAAACGTTACCCTCGCAGTTTACACAATCTGTGCAAGTTTCCAAGTTTAAAAACTTGTGCTTTTGTGCGCAGGGCAGTTCTGTTGGGGCCAATCAACCATAATCTTAATCATAATCATAATCATAATCTTAATCTTGCACATCGGACTTTCTCGAGAGTAGACTGCGCCCATGAAAACGAGCTTTGATCACGAGACGCTGTCTGTCTATCAGGAAGCGATTCGATGTGTGGCTTGGGTTGGAGATCTCCTGGAAACACATCGTGATGTGGGTGCCCATCGTCTCGATGCGGGTGGGCTTGATCCGCAGCACCTCCGCTGATCGTGTTTATGAGGAGCCGGCCGAATAGGAGGCCGACAATCGGCGACGAGCAGATTAAGATTAAGATTAAGATTAGGATTAGGATTAGGATTAGGATTAGGATTAGGAGAAGGTGTCCCCAACAGAACTGCCATGCGCCCCAAGCCTTGGCTTCATGCCGGCAGACGCAGCGTGAAGACGGCACCCTTGCCCGGCTCGCTCGACACCGAGACCGTCCCGCCGTGGATGAGCGCGATGTGCTTGACGATAGCCAGCCCGAGCCCGGTGCCGCCCAGTTCGCGGCTGCGCCCTTTGTCTACCCGATAGAACCGTTCGAAGAGCCGCCCGACATGCTGCGGCTCAATACCCGGACCCTGGTCACGCACGGCGATGCGCACCGAAGCCCCCTCTTGCGCCGCCTCGATTTCGACGCGGCCGCCCCCGCCGTTGACACCGTATTTGATGCCGTTGTCGATCAGGTTCACCAGCGCCTGCTCAACAAGACCCGCATGCACACGCGCCGTCAGGCCCGATTCGCACGTGACCGCCAGCACGACACCCCGTTCATCCGCACGCGTCTGACACAGCTCGACGGCATGCTTCAGGATCTCGCTGACCGGGTTTTCCTGCCGGTCAATCGACTGCCCGGTATGCTCGTCCAACCGTGAAAGCTCCAGCAAGTCGCGGATGATCGACTCCAATTGGTTGGCCTGGCGCATGATGATCTGCACGAAGCGCTCCGCTTTTTCAGGATCATGCAGCGCGCCGTCCAAGAGCGCTTCGGCAAACCCTTTGACCGAGGTGACGGGCGTCCGCAATTCGTGCGAGACGTTCGCGACAAAATCCTGACGCACGGTTTCGAGATGGCGCAGCAGCGTGACATCACTCAGCACCAGCAACGTGCCGATCCGTTGGCCGCCGGCATCGTTCAACGCCGTGGCGCGCATGCTCAGCCGCCGCTCGCCCGCGCCTCCCGCCACGCTCAATTCACGCTCGACCGTCCCGTCGCCACGTTCGCTGTCATCGATCAACGAAAGCAACTCCGGATCGCGCAGCACGTCGCCGATCAACGTTCCCGCCGACGCGGCATGCGTCAAACCCAGCAACCGCTGCGCCGGCTCGTTCATGTCCAGCACCGCGTGACGCGGATCAATCGCGATCACGCCGCGCGTCATGTTGGCGAGGATCAACGTGCGCAGGGTCCGCTCATGATTCAATGCGTCGATATGTTTCTGCAGGCGGTCGGCCGTCTGATTGATCGAGCGGGCCAACTCGGCCAGATGCGGCACGGAAGGGATCTGCAGTCGATAGTCCAACTCACCGCCTCCGATCCGAACCAGACCGAGCTGCAGGTCGGCCACAGGCCCGATGACGCGCCGCGCCGCGCCATAGCTCAGGATCAAGGCCGTCACCAAGACCACCGTCAGCAAAACCCCCATCACTTGTTGGGAGGCCTGTGTCTCACGCGTGACGATCTGAGCCGGCACCGCCACACGGATCACGGCGCGCAACGCGCCCTCGGCCGGGATGCGTTGTGCCAGATAGAGCATCGACTGCCCCAGACTGTAGCTGTAACGCTGGCTCATGCCGCAGCCTCTTGCGATCGCCTCAATCACTTCGGGACGGTCCGCGTGCGACTCCATCTGGCTCGCCTTGGCCCGCGTATCGCCTATTACCCGTCCATCCGGCAGAATCAATGTAAAGCGGTGCCCGTCGGTTTCACCCAGCCGTCCAAAAAAGCGTTCGGCCGCCGCCTCGTCAACCGTGCCGTCGCCGTCCGGCAGCAGGGCGGCTGCCAGACGCGCCTGCATCTCCAGCTCGCGCAGCCATTGCCGGCGATAGGTCGTCCGGCTTGACTGCCACATGTAGAAGGCCACAAAGCCCACCGCCGCGATCAGCAGCAGAACATGCACCCCAAAAAATTGCCAGAACAGCGTTTTTTTTATCACGACTCACTCCGCTTTCATTCGATATCCCACGCCGCGCACGGTTTCGATCCACTCGCCGCAGTCTCCGAGCTTGCGGCGCAAGCCCACGATCAGAACATCCACTGACCGATCGGTCACCGGGTAATCTTCTCCGTGAATCGCGTCCACGATCTGATAGCGCGAGAAAACGACACCCGGCCGCTTCGCGAAAAGCTCCAGCGCCTTGAACTCGCTCAGCGTCAACGTCAGCGCCTGACCGTCGGCCCGGGCCGTGTGGTGCAGCCTGTCGATCTCGAAGGGGCCCTGGGTCAGCGTGTCCTTTTCATCACCCGGCTCAACCGCCGAACGCCGCAACACCGCTTTGATCCGCGCCACCAGAATCCGCGCGCTGAAGGGTTTGGTCACATAATCATCCGCGCCGACCTCCAGGCCCGCGACGATGTCCGCGTCCTCGTCGCGCGCGGTCACCATGATGACCGGGATGCGCGCGGTGCGCTCATCGGCACGCAGCGCCCGGCAGAACGCATACCCATCCGTGCCGGGCAGCATCAGGTCCAACAGAATCAGATCCGGCAGCGTCCGCCGCCGCAACACGTTCTGAGCGTTCTCGGCGGAATCGCAGGCCTCGACCGTGTAGCCCTCACGTTTCAAGGTATAGCCCAGCAATTCACGGATGTCCGCGTCATCCTCGACAATCAACACGCTTTCATTGGCCATCTTGGTTCTCCTGCTGATCCGGTGCTGCATCCGCACCGGTTTTCCCGCTCCGATGCCGGTTCTGGTGGCGGATGATCGTGCCGTCCACCAGATAGGCGACATCCTCGGCGATATTGGTCGCGTGGTCGCCGATCCGTTCCAGATCGCGCGCCACGCTGTGGGTCAGAATCAAAGCCTCGGTCACGGCTCCGGTGTTGGCGAGCGTCGCCTGCGCGATCACACCGCCGATGACCTCGACGTTGAGCCGGTCGACCTCATCATCGCGCGCGATCACGGCCTCAGCCCGCGCGACATCCAGCTCCATCAACGCGTCCAAGCTCGACGCCAGCATCTCCCGCACGATGCCCCCCATCTGCATCAGACGCGGCTGCAAGGGTGTCACCGGGAATGCTGCAAGCCGTATCCCGCGGTCGGCAATGTTGACGACGATGTCGCCGATCCGCTCCAGATCGTTATTGATCTTGAGTACGGCCACTACGAACCGCAGATCGCGTGCCACCGGCTGGTGCAGCGCCAGGATCTTGAGGCACTCCTCTTCGATCCGCACCTCCCAGTCGTCGATCTCCGAATCCCGTGCCATCCAGCTTTTCAGCGCGTCCGTGTCACGCCGCTCGGTTGCCGTCAGCACCTCTGCCAGACGCCGCTCCACCTCACCCGCCAGACGCAGGATCGAGGTCTTCATCGCGCCGCTTTCACGCGCAAAAATCATGTTCATTCTGAATCCTCGCTACGTTTCTCAGCCGAAACGGCCGGTAATGTAGTCTTCGGTCTGCTTCTCGCGCGGACGCGTGAACAGCGTTTCCGTCGCGTCGAACTCTACCAGATTGCCCTCGTAAAAAAAAGCGGTGCGGTCCGATACGCGCGCCGCCTGCTGCATGTTGTGCGTGACGATCGCGATGGTGTAGCGTCCGCGCAACTGCACGATCAACTCTTCGATGCGGGCCGTCGCCTTGGGGTCAAGCGCCGAGGTCGGCTCGTCCATCAGCAGGATCTCGGGTTTCACCGCCAGCGCGCGCGCCAGGCAGAGCCGCTGCGCCTGCCCGCCGGAAAGGCCCAATGCGTTCATATGCAGGCGGTCCTTCACCTCATCCCACAGGGCGGCGTTCACCAGACTCTCCTCAACGATCGCATCCAGTTCCCCGCGCTTGCAGCGGTCGTGCAGGCGCGGGCCGTACGCGACATTGTCATAGATGCTTTTGGGAAACGGATTGGGTTTTTGAAACACCATACCCACCCTGCGGCGCAACACGGCGGCATCGACCTCGGGGCCGTACACATTCTGTCCGTCAAACAGCAGCTCGCCCGCCGCGCGGCAACCGGGAATCAAGTCATTCATCCGGTTGATCGCCCGGAGAAACGTGCTTTTGCCGCAGCCGCTCGGGCCGATGATCGCGGTCACAAGTCCGCACGGCACAGAAACATCCACCTTGCAGACCGCCTCATGCGCACCATAGAAGACCGAGAATCCCCGTGCCTCCAGATGCACGCCCTCACGTTTTGCTTCCTCGTTCATATCACGTCCTTCACCCCTTCAACCGCCGCGCGACGCGTGCCCGCAGCAAGATGGCCGCCAGGTTCAGAGCCAGCACGATCAGCACCAGCGTCGCGGCCATGCCGAACTGCACATGGCGCAGCTCCTCGACCGCCTCATGCTCCGTGCACAGATTATACAGATTCCAGGAAAGCGCCGGTGTGGGTTGCGACAGTACCTCGGACGGCTTGACCATCTGCCCGACGGATACCGCCGCCGTGAAGATGATCGGCGCAGTCTCGCCGGCTGCTCGCCCCATGCTGATCACGATGCCGGTCAGGATCCCCGGCAGCGCGGCCGGCAGGATCACCGTCGCCACGGTGCGGAAGCGCCCCGCGCCCAGCGCCATCGCACCCTCTTTAAAGGCGCGCGGCACGGCCGCGATGGCCTCCTCCGACGCGCGAATCACAGTCGGCAAAACCAGCAGTGCCAACGTCAGGGCGCCGGCGAGCACGCTCTTGCCCGGCGACACGCGCAACGTGTTGATGAAAAAGGCAAGACCGAACAAGCCGAACACCACGCTCGGCACACCGGCCAGCGTGTTGACACAGGAGCGCAGGAACGCCACGCTCGGCCCCTCTTTGGCGTACTCCTGAAAGTAGACCGCCGCGACAATCCCGAGCGGTACCGCGACCAGCATCGCGCCCAGAGAGAGGTAGAGGGTGCCCAGCACCTCCGGCCCGATTCCGCCGAAAAAGTGAGCGTCGATCGAACGGTCGGTCAAGAAGCGCGGATACACGGTGAGCCGCGGCCGCATCATCGCCGCCAGATCGCGTTCGACGCTGTCGAACACCGGGGCCAACGCCGTGCCTTCAAACTGCTCGGCGCGCGGCACCAGTACCCGCCGGCTGCCGGCATCGCTGTACTCCCACGTCTCCTCGAACAGAATGTCGGCGGCCTTCTCGCGCGCCTGTTCCCAACGGGTCTGTCCGTAAAGCCGGCGTGTCAGCGCGGGCAGCGGAACGCCGGGCTCGGGCCCCAGCAGAACGGCCACACCCTCTCGCACTTCGCGGAAAGCGGACCTCAAGGCCTTGCGTCGCGCAGCCGGCATGGCATCCAACTCCCGCTCGAACGCCGCGACCGCCCGATAGACCGGTTCGCGCGCGCGCCACACCTCGGCAAGTTCCGCGCGCAGCCGAGCAAGGTCGCCGCGATTGAACTCGCCCAGCATCATGCGTCGGTGTTCCACCGTACCGCGGAACACATACGCGCCGAACCCTTTGGTGAAAACCGGCACCAAGACCCACAACAGGAAAAGCGCCATGCCGCCGATCGCCAGATAGCCGCCGGCCGTCAGCGCGTGATCCATCAGCTTTCGCAGTTTCAACCGCATTCGCTCAACCTCCCCTCAGCCGTTTGCGCTGCCGCGCCACGATCCACTCGCCGGCCAGATTGCAGGCGAAACTCACCAGCAGCAGGCAGAGGCCCATCGCAAAGAGCACATGATAGTGGGCCGAACCGGTCATCTGATCCGCCTCGCCCATGTCGCCGGCGATGGTCGCGGTCAATGTCCGCACCGGCTGCAACAGGTTGTACCAAGGCCGCGGAATCTGCGCGGCATTGCCCGACGCCATCCACACCACCATCGTCTCGCCCATCGCGCGCATCACGCCGAGCAGCACCGCCGAGAAGAGCCCGCTCACCGAGGCCGGGACCACCACTTTGAAGAGCGTCTCCGCGCGGGTCGCGCCCAGCGCATAACTGCCTTCGCGCAGTTCTCGTCCGGCCGCCTGAAGCGCATCCTCCGAGACGCTCACAATCGTCGGCAGCGCCATGACGGCCAGGATCAGCGAGGCGGTCAGCGCATTGACGCCGCTGGCGATCTCGAACTGTCCCGGCAGCCAGCTCCCGGCGTTCTGCATCAGCGGCGCGACCACGGTCAGAGCGAAGAATCCGTACACGACGGACGGAATCGCCGCCAGCATCTCGATCACCGGTTTCAGGATTTGGCGCACGCCGAACGGCAGAACATCGCTCATGCACAACGCCGCGAAGAGTCCGAGCGGGACCGCCAGCAAGACGGCCGCAGCGGTCACCAGCAAGCTGCCCGCGAAAATCGCGGCCGCGCCGAAACGCGGCGGCTGATGCGCCGGATACCATTCTGTCGAGAGAAAGAACTCTCGCGCCCCGACCTGAGTGAAGAACGGCAGGGCGTCGCGGGCGATGAAGAAAATGATCGCCATCACGGCCAGCGCCGCCACCGAGGTGATGCCGAACAGGACGCCTCGCCCGGCCAGTTCGGCCAGCCTGCGGCGCGTCCGCGCGCCGGGCGAGAGCAGCATGGATGACGGTCGGTTCATTTATTTCTCGGGCACCGGCACGTAGCCGATCTCCTCGATGATTTCGCGCCCCTTTTCGGTCCGGCTCATGCTCAGGAGCTTAGCCGCCAGACTGTCGGAGACCGGCTCGCCGTTGGTGAACATGAACAGCTCTCGCGAGATCGGATACTGCTTGGCGACCACGCTCTCGGCCGACGGCGCCACGCCGTTGACATCGAGCGCCTTGACCGAACGGTCCACGAAACCCAACCCGGCATAACCGATCGATCCCTTGGTCATCTGCACCCGCTGGCGCACACCGCCGTTGCTGCCCGTGTACTCAGCGCTGGCGACGATCTTCGAGTCATTGCCGAGCACCAACTCCTTGAAGGTCTCGAACGTGCCGCTGTTGGTGTCGCGGCTGATCACCACGATCCGCTGATCGCCACCGCCGACCTCTTTCCAGTTCGTGATCTTCCCGGTGTAAATGTCGCGGATCTGATCGATCGTCAGGCCTTTCACACGGTTCGAAGGGTGGACAATCACCGGCAGCGCGTCGAATGCCACCACATGGGCGACCGGCTTGACACCCTTCTCGGACATGGCCTTCTTCTCCGATTCCTTCAAGTGGCGCGAGAGGTTGGCAATGTCGCATGTCCCGTTCAGCAACGCCTTGGCGCCGTTGCCGCTGCCCGACTCGCTGACCGTGATGTTCACGCCCGGATTCTGGCGCATGTAGGTCTCGGCAAAGGCCTTGGCGATCGGGCCGACCGTCGTGGAGCCGTCCATCACCAGCTTGTCCTGGGCATGGGCCGCCATCACACTCAATCCCAACACAACGCTCATCAACACGCTCTGTTTCATAACACTCCTTTTACAACGGCCGCACCGTGCTTCCGTACGCGGATCATTAACCCACTTTTCGGTTACGGAATGATGTCTCTGCCGTTAGGATTACGTGAGTCAGAACTTGCCGTTGATCTCGATGCGCAGCCAGGTGCCCACATCGGCGTCGGCGGCCTCGTGTTCGTAATAATCGCCATAGGCCATCATTTCACCGACGACCGCTCCCTTTAATTCACCGCGCTTGCCGAAGATCTTGCTCAGCAACGGGAAGTCGTAGCGGCAGAGGGCGAACAGACCGCGATAGGCATCGCGCGCGCCATTGTCTTTTTCCGCCGCGTACATCGGGCCCGCCTGCACGCGGAGCTTATGTTTGGCACGCGGCTGGACCGCGGCTTCGAGATGCGGATAGACCAGATTGGACCAGCGGTAGCTGTCGTACATGCCGGCGGAGATGTGCCCCTCGCTGTCGGTCCGGTTGAAGAGCGGGTTCCAGCCGGTCGCGGTGCCGCCGTCAGCCGTCTTGTAATAGCTGTCGTCGTCACCCGACAGATAGAGCAACGCGCCGGTCAGGCGCGGCTTGCCGGCCCAATCGTCACGCGCGTAGGTGACGCCCGCATAGGTCATCCACGCGGCGATGTTTCGTCCTTCCATGCCGGACTGGCCGTCGATCTGTCCGAGCTGCACAGCGGATTCGAGTTCGGCCGAGAGCGTGTCGGAAAAACGCGGCATCAGGCGTGTGCCAAACGTGTGGAAGTCGCGGCCCGGATAGCGCGTCTCTTTGTCGTAGAACCGGGTTTCCTGTTTCCAGATCCAGTAGAACTCCATCGGGATATTTTCGACCTCGTTATAATGCAGATAGGCCATCAGCGCCTTTTCGTGCATCTTGGAATACGGGTCTCCGCTCTTGATCTTCGTCTGGTCGTAGATGTCATGCGGATTGCCGAGCGTCCAGTCGTCACGGTAGCGGTTCCAGACCGCCATCAGTTCGACATCGCTGCGTTCCATCAGCTTGACCTTCGCAAGGATCGCATCGAAATACTCGGTGCGGGTGCCGTCGCCGCCGGTGCCGTCACTGATCATACGGCCGCTGCCCTCTTTGATGTTCTGGCGGCCGATGCGAAGATCCACGCGGTCGCGGATATTCTTGATATCGAGATAGAGATTGTCGATGTACCCTTCATCCGGGAACTCATTCTTATGTTTGCTGCCGGTACTGTTGCGGTAGTCGCGGAACTCATTGCCCAGACGCAGGTACGCGCTCAGGTCCTCGGTCAAATCGGCCCTGCCCCACACGCGCGTCCGCAGCCGGGCATAATCCTCATACGTGGTGTCGATCGAGGTCTTGCCTTTGTCCATCCAGTTGTCTTTGTACTCATACCGGAAACGGATGTCCATGCCCGCATCGAATGACGGGCCGGAAGGTTTCTCCTCTTTCACAGGCTCCGTTTGTGCGTGTGAAACGGCGCAGGTCATGATCATCAATGAGGTAATGACACAGTTCGTTTTCATAAGCGCTTTTTAATACAGCTCCTTTTCACCCGGTCAGCGGCACGCGCCGCACATGACAACAAGTGGTTGCCGGTCACTATGCAAGGCTCCCGCTAACGCTGCGTGAGCGTCGTGTTAGGATTGCATGAAGATAACACATCCCTCGCACCTTTCAAACAGGGGGACGCCTGTCGCTGAGTTATGGAGTGCGGCGGCTTGCCGCCGCTTTGGAAAGCGGGAGCAAGCTCCCGCACTCCACAGACCGCACGCGCGGCACATCGGCCGCTTCACCGTCTTTGCCCTGCCGGGGCCCCCGTTGGGTGCGGCGGCAAACTGTATCCCGCGCGACGCCGCTTTCGTGCCGCTCAACTTCAACACAAAAAAATCGCACCCCCGATCCGCCGCAGACCCGCACACAGCCTTCCGCCCCGGCCCGCTTTAACAGGAATCGCACGGAACGTTGATATCCCTCTTACACAAGCCCTTTATTCTGGCCGCGTTTTCACTGAATCCGCGCCGACACCAGAAGGCCAGCCGGAACGGGCAGTGACAACAGCGGAAGAGCAGCGGATGTTTCCCCCGCTGTTCGCCGCCTCCCGAGGCGGGGGGCGCTCCGGAACGGAAGGGCCGTGCCGGACGGGAAACACAAAGGAGAGAGTATGACTGGATACAAGCGAATCCTTGCGGGATGGGCAGCCGCGATGGCGGCCGGCTATGGCGCGCAGGCGGCGATGATTGATGTCACGGCGGACATCACGGCCTCCCAGACCTGGACCGCCGACAATGAATACGTCTTGAACCAGATCGTATTCGTCAAGAGCGGCGCCACCCTGCATATCGAGCCGGGCACAGTGGTGCGCGGTCTTTCAGCCGCCGATGCGGGCGAGCCCACCGGTCTCTGGATCTGCCGCGGCAGCAAACTGATCGCGCGCGGCACCCGGGAGAAACCGATTATCTTCACGGACATGGACGACAACAACTTCCCCTGGGTGGACCCGGAGGAGGTCTACGAAGACTACGCCACCATCAATCCCACCGCAACGTTACGGAATAAAGCGGAGATGTGGGGCGGGTTGGTGATCTGCGGCGGCGCCTACACCACCGTCTCCTCCACCGGCAATACGGGGCCGCTCGTCACCACCACCACGCTCGCAGAGGGGCTGGCCGATCCGGGCGCGGGTGAAACCCAGTACGGCGGTGCGGACGACGACGATTCCAGCGGCGTGCTCTCCTATGTCTCGATCCGGTACGGCGGCTACGGCTTCGCCCCCGCGTCAGAGATCAACGGGCTCTCGCTCTACGGTGTGGGGCGCGGCACGCAGATCGACCATATCGAAATCGTCGGCAACCTGGACGACGGCATCGAGTTCTTCGGCGGGACCGTCAACACGAAATATGTGGCGATCCTCAACGTGGGCGACGACGGCTTCGATGTCGATCAGGGCTATCGCGGCCGCGGCCAGTTCATTTTCGTCATGCAGGGCTTCTGCGACGCGGACGGCGTGGCGGGTTCCGGCATCGGCAATCACGCGTTTGAAATGGACGGCGTTGAGAAATCCGACGACAACCGTCCGTGGGCGCTGCAACGCTACGAAAACGTGACCGTCATCGGCAACCGTTATCGCGGCACCAGCAATACCGGCATCAGCGGCGGCGAGACCGACTCTACCGCTATACAGATCGACGACAACTGCCGTCCCCAGTTCTTCAACTGTTTGATCATGGACGTCGACTCGATGATCGCCGGTGTCGAAGGGGACAACGCGAAGGTCGATTCACACGAAGGCCTTTCCGCAACGTGGAATGCCTTCCCGACGCACACGCCCGGTGTCGGAGCGCTGGCCAACACCCCGTTTTACTATCAGGCGCAAGCCACCAACGCCACGCAGACCGCCTTCCGGAACTTCGTGGTCTTCAACTGCAACGACACCTACCGGCTCTGCAAGACCGGCAGCAATAACGCGCGTACGGCAGACATCCCGATCGATGCCGCATGGGATTTCACGGTGGCCACCGCCCGACCCATCCGCCATCTGGAACGCGAATCGGCAGGCGACGCCAGCCGTCCGTTCCCCACGGCCGGCAACGGGCTGCTGCCGAACGTCAAGGCGCTCGATCCGCGCCCGGTCAGCACATGGGCGAATTCGCCCTACACACCGGAGGACGACGGATTCGCCTCGCCTGTCAGCTACTACGGGGCTTTCGCGCCGACCGGCGACACATGGCTCGACGGATGGTCGGCCCTCGCCACATCGGGCATGCTGGTCAAATCCGGCAGCGGTGAGCTGGCGATCAACCAGGCCGCCTTCTCAGTGGGGTTCGCGGCTGAAATCGGCACCGCCTACACGCTTTACGCCAGCACGGATGCGGGGCAGACCTGGGCTCCTGTCGCCGGCGCGGCGGTCGTTGCCGACAAAACCAATGTGACGCTGGCTGATTTCGGCGTGAGCGACCGTTCGAAACTCTACAAGGTCTTGGCCGACTGACCGTTTCCGAGTGCTTGCATCGCGTAACAGCTATCCCGCGCGGTGCATGGCCGGAGTCACGGACGCGTGCCTCCGGCCACCTTTAAAAAAGGAAAGGCCTCTGTGTCAGGGATGGCGGACACTCCAACAGGAGGGATAGCCATGTTTCGATTTTTTCTTTATACGTGCATGCCTACGGCGGCGTTGCTCGCCGCCGGCTGCCGTCCACCCGTTTCCGCCTGTCCGAGCCGGCCGTCTGAAAACCCCTGGTGCAGCCTCGCCCACGGCATCGCGCGGCAAATCCCGGCAGACCTTCATGACGTCGAACGCAACCGCGCTCTGTCGGACACGGCCATCACAGCGCTGGATCTCGGAGCGCACAAGCAGGCCGCCGCGATCGCCTACGACATCAGCGGCTGGCGCCGGGGCGACCTGTTGGCCCGACTGGGCCATCGTTGTCACGCGACGGGACGGGGCGATGCAGGCGACCGCTTCCTGAAGGCGGCCGAGAACGTCGCCCGTGACACCGGTCTGGATTCATGGCAACGCAGCCGCATCCAGCTCGCGATCGAACGCGCCCGTGCCAGCCGGACCGCAACGCAACGGAGCGAGGCGGCACGCGTCACGCGGCTCGACACCGCCGATCAAGCCGCACTGCTGCCTGACCTGATGCAACACACGGTGGCGACCTCCAACTTGTTGGACACATTGAACCGGCTCGAAACCGTCAGCCGCCAGACGCTCGACCTCGATCTGGCGGCCGGCGCTTTCGACGCCTACAGAGTGGTCTACCAGAAGGCCGGAGAGACCGGCCAGACTGCGCTCTACCGCGACCGCTTGAATGCCGGCTTGACGCTTTTGCTCAACAGCCTGCATCCGGCCATTGCCTGCGACAAGCTCATGGAAATGAGCGAGGCGGCGTGGCGGCTCGGCGACACGCCGTTCGCCGAACAGATGCGCCGGGAGATCGACAACCGGCTGGGCCAGATCCGGGCCGACATGCGCCTCCCGGTCCAGACGCGTTACGCGCGGCTCCTGGCCCGTGTCGGTGATGCGCGGCAGGCGCGCCACTGCCTGGCGGCCGCCGAGACCCTGCTGCCCGACCCCGCCATCACCCCGGCGGAACGCGCCGCGGCACACGCGGAACTCGGTGCCGCCTGGATGGAATTGGGTGACGCCGCAGCCGCGGACGGGCAGTTCGCCGACGCGATCCTGGTAGTGAAGACGCTGACCAACAGCCGTCCGCGTTCGGTCGCCGCAGTCCGTGTCTGCCTGACCTTCGCGCGGACGGGCATCGCAGAGCCGGCACGTCTTTCCGAAATGGCCGACCTGCAGAACCGCTTGGGAGATCCCTGGTAACCGATGCGACAGGAACACCTCATGAAACCGTTGCCGCAACGAAATCCCCTCCTCATCCCCGTGGTGCTTCTCGCCGCCGTGCTTGCCGTGCGGCAGAGCGCGTCGGCGCAAGAACAAACCGCAGGCGCGCTGCGCGTGCAGGTCATCGACAAAGACTGGCAGGTTCCGCTCAACGAAGCGTCGGTTCTGTTGGTCGAACTGGAAAAACGAGCAGCGACCGGCGAAGACGGCGGCGTCTTGTTCGAACAGATTCCGTTCGGCACCTACTCGGTCCTGATCAACCGTTCCGGTTTCGAACGGAAACTGATTCGGAATGTGGCCGTTCCTCCCGGCTCGGTGCAACGGCTGGATGTGCCTCTCGCCGCGGTTTACACCGAAATGGACGAATTTGTGGTCAAGGACATCGATCTCGCCGCAGGCGGCGGCGATGTCATGCTGATCGACCTGAAAATGAACAGCGCCGCCGCGATCGACGCCGTCAGCGCCGACACCATCAAGCGGGCCGGCGCGAGTGACGCGGCGGCGGCGCTCAAGCTGGTCTCAGGCACCACCATCCAAGACGGCAAATATGCCGTGGTGCGCGGCCTGCCGGACCGCTATGTCAGTTCACAGCTCAACGGCATCCGCCTCCCCTCGGCCGACGCCGACAAACGGGCGGTGCAACTCGACCAGTTCCCCGCCTCGATGATCGAGAGCCTGCATGTCCACAAGACGTTCATGCCGGACCAACAGGGCGACGCCAGCGGCGGCGCCGTCGACATCCGACTGAAACGGATCCCTGAAAAGACGGTGCTGGCCGCGAGCGCGGGAGTCGCTTACAACGATCAGATCACGGGGCGCGACATGCTCACCAGCCGCGACGGCGGCGTGTCGTATTGGGGCCGGGACGGAGGCAGCCTGGACCGCCCCTTCCGCGTCGGAGAAACCCATCAGGCGCTGTCGATTCCCTCCGTGTCCGCATGGAACCGGCGCTACTCCGACGAGCAGAAAGAGGAACGCCTGGCCTCCTGGGCGTTGAGCGACGCGCAAACCCGTTCGTTCTCGTCCGATTACGGTTCGAGTTATAAAGAGGCCCGTCCCGGCACGCGCTGGAGCGTGACGGCAGGCGACAGCGTGAAGCTGGCCGAGGATGTCCGCATCGGCGCGTTGGGCACCTTTTCTTACAAGAACGACATGACCGGCTACGACAGCGGCAAACTGCACAATCGCGTCGTCCGCCAAACACCGGAGGGCCTGACGTTCGGACGTCCCAACTTCGACTCTTCCGCTGCTGAATACACAGTGGAACGCGGCCGAGAGTCGGTCCTGTGGGGCGGCACTGCGGCGCTCGGCTTTGAATCCCCGTGGACAGATCTCGGCCTGACCTACACCCGTTCCCAAGCGACCGATTACACCGTCACGCGCACCGTCGATGACAGCCTGTATGACCGCGACACCGGTGCCGGCACCCTCTGGCGTTCGCAAAGCCTGCACGATTCGGAGCGCAGCACCGAGACCCTCATGCTGCAGGCTGAACACCCGTGGTTCTTCCTGCCTGAAGAGATGCCGGCTTTCGGCTGGGAACGGCTGGCTCTCCTGCGGCCTGTCACGGATTGGTCGGTCAGCCGCAACACCGCGCGCCAGTATGAACCCGACCGGCGCCTCTTTAACGACGTCTATAACAACGGGTACTGGCGGGGCCCGAGCGGCGGTCTCTATCCGGTGGAACGGCGCTGGCGTGACATCGAAGAATCCGGCTGGCAATACGCGCTCAACCAAAAGATCCCGTTCCGGCAATGGACCGGCGACGAAGGATACATCAAGGCGGGCCTGTTTCGCGACGCGGTGACCCGGACCTACGAGCAGGACACCTTCAATTATGAACAAGGCAATGTGGGCAGCTCTTTTCAAGGCGGCCCGGACGACCTGTGGTCCGACACCTTCCTGACCGGCTATCCGGCCATCGACGGCCCGCCCGGCCTCCAGCGCGGCTGGCATGTCGCGCCGGGCGATACCGACATCGATTACCGCGGACAGCAGGAGATCCGCGCCTGGTACGTGATGGGCGATCTGCCGCTCACCTCCTTTCTCTCTGTCATGGGCGGCGCGCGCGTGGAGACCACCGACATCTCGGCCCGCATGCGGCCTTCAAAGGGCGTCTACGACAGCAACTTCTCGGTGCTCTCGATTCAGACCGATCAAAATGGCTCGGAATACGTCAACAAACTCCGCATCGCCTCAGACGACGAGTTGGCCGAACACACCCCGGATCTTGACCGGCGCGACGTGTTACCCGCACTCGGCATCAAGCTTTCTCCGGCCGACAACCTCAACCTCCGTCTGAACTGGTCCAAGACGATCGCGCGCCCCACCTTTAAGGAGCTGATGCCGGTCGAATTCAAGGAGAGCGCGGCATCCGCAACCTATTTCGGCAACCCGCGGCTCAAGATGTCAGACGTCGAAAACTACGACGCGCGCATCGAATTCATGCCGGCGCAAGGGCAGATCTGGTCAGCCAGCTACTTTTACAAGAAACTGACCGACCCCATCGACATGCGCGCGTATAACGGGTATATCGAAGGCGAGATGTTCATCACGCCCGTCAATTATCCGGAAGGCCGGATCGACGGCGTGGAACTGGAGGTCCGCCAGCATCTGGGCGACTGGGTCGGCTGGGCCAAAGGGCTCACCGCTGGCGCGAACGCGGCCTTCATGGAATCTGAGGTCACGCGGCCGAAAGCCGAATATGACAGCGTCAAACCTTTCGGCGGACGCCGCACGCGCCGCATGGCAGGTCAGCCCGACCACTTGCTGGGGCTGAACGTGATGTACGATATCGAGGCGTGGGGAACGTCGCTGGGCCTCTTCTTCACACGCCGCGGTGACGCGCTCGTCACCGGCGACAGCGTGAACGGCGACCGGTACATTCCGATGATTTTCGAAAACACGGTCGACACACTGGATTTCAACCTCTCTCAAAAAATCTACAAGCGCTGGAGTTTGGGGTTCCGGGTCAAAAACATCCTGAACCCCGACATTGAGCAGGAATACCGGCTGGAGAAGGGCGGCGAGGCTCTCCGGAGCAGTTATAAGCTGGGACGTGAGTACAGCCTGTCACTCTCATGTGAATGGTAACAAGGAGACAGCAATGAAACAACGCGGCATCGCGTACGCATGGATCGTCTTGGCGGCAGGCACCGTTTGGGCGTCAAACGACATGGAAACCACCCGGTTGAATCTGGAGAAGTGGCTGGAGACACGGCGCTTGATCGCCCGCGAAGAGCAGGAGTGGCGCGTCGGCAAGGAACTGCTGCAGGAACGGATCGACCTGATCCGCACGGCCTGCGAGGCGCTGCGCGAGAAGATCGAAACCACCCGCAAGGAGTCTGCCGAGACCGCCGGTCAACTCGCGGCGCTACGGGAACGGAACGAAACTTTGAAAACCGGCATGACCCCTTTGCATCACGACATCAAGGGACTCGAATTGCGGACCTTAGCGATCCTGCCTTGGACGCCCGAACCGGTGCGCCAGCGGGTGGCCCCGCTCAGCCAGCGCATCCCCGCCAATCCTAAAGATTCCAAACTCACGTTGTCCGAGCGTTTTCAAAACGTGATCGGAACGCTCAATGAACTCAACAAATCGGCGCGCGAATTGGCGGTGTCCGGCGAAGTCCGCAAGCTGGCCGACGGCCGTCAGGCTGAGGTCACGGTCTTTTACATCGGCTTATCGCAGGCCTATTACGTGAACGCCAAGAGCGGCGTGGCGGGCATCGGCATGCTCGGCCCGGAAGGCACCTGGGCCTGGCACGAAGACAACCGTCTGGCCGGCGTCATCGAAGAAGCGCTGGGCATCTACCGCGGCGAACGGCCGGCCGCTTATGTGGCATTACCCGTCAGCGTGAAATGAAAGGGCTCCCCGACATGAATGATACGGACACCAGAAGACAGCGCCGTTCCCGGCCGACCCTGAGGACGGTGCTCGCGGCCATAAGTTTGACGGGCTGCGCGTGGGCTGAGGCCCCGACAAACAGCCTCGCAGCGACAGCCGCCGGCGAGATGCAGACACGGCTGGAGGCCGCCTCCGCCCGGCTGGCCGGACTGCGCAAAGAGATCGCGGACGAGAAGATCCCGATGAACCGTTCGCTGGCTGAAGCGGAAGCGGCGCTCGGCGACCTTCGCAAGCAGTACGACACGGTCAAACGTGAGTCTGACACAGCCACGCTTGAGATGTCGGCCTTGCGCAATGATATCAAACAGCGCGAAACCGAACGCAATTATCTAGCCAGTCTGCTCGCCGAGTATGCGCGGAATTTCGAGACGCGCCTGCACATCGCCGAGTTGGAGCTTTACCGCGAACCGATCGATCAGGTCAAACGCGTGCAGGAAATCTTGGCAGACGATCCGGCCGGTGCGTTTGACACGCAATTGCGCCTGATCCTGATGAGCCTGGCCCGGCTGGAGGAAATGTCGGGGGGGCTGGCGTTCCGCGGACGCGCCGCCGCCGAGGACGGCCTCGTCAAAGAGGGCCGCTTCCTGCTGTTCGGCCCGGTCGCGTATTTCGTGTCCGACGACGGCAGTCTGACCGGCCCGGCCAATCAGCGCATCGGCTCGCTGATCCCCGTCGTGGAGGCGTATGCCGACCCCGCCTTGGACGACATGGCCCAAAAAGCCGTCACCGAGGGGAGCGGCTCGATCCCCTTTGACGCTTCGCTGGGCAATGCCCGCAAAATCGAAGAAACCCGGGAAACGTTGCGCGAGCATTTCTTGAAAGGCGGTCCGGTGATGTGGCCGATGCTCGTGCTGACGGGCTTCGCGATTCTGGTCGCGTTCCTGAAATGGCTGGGCTTGCTCATCGTCCCCATGCCCCGGGCCAAGCGCTTGGCCCAGGTCCTGGAGTCGGTTCGCACAAAAGAGTTTGGCGCGGCGCGTCAGCTCGCCAAAACAATGCGGGGGCCTGCCGCGCGCATGTTGCGTGCGGGCTGCGAAGTGCTGGGCCAGCCGTCCGAAGTGATCGAAGAGGCGATGTACGAGAAAATGCTGGAGGCGAAATTCCGTTTCAACCGGTTGCTGCCCTTCATCGCCGTCACGGCGGCCTGCGCGCCACTCCTCGGGTTGCTGGGCACCGTCACCGGCATCATCAGCACCTTCAAGCTGATGACGGTCTTCGGATCCGGCGATGTCAAAATGCTCTCCTCAGGCATTTCGGAAGCGCTCATCACCACGGAGTTCGGCCTGTATATCGCCATCCCGGCCGTGCTGTGCCATGCGTTTCTCTCGCGCCGGGCCAAGGGCTTGGGCGACCGCCTTGAGCAGATCGCGATCCGCTTTATGGGCGAGGTCGCCAAAGTGCCCGATCTTGACGAAACCGCGCGCGCGTTGCCGGAGGCCGCCGCAGGAGATCCCGCATGACAGACCTGCTCGATAGCCTGCCCGAACTGCTGCGCCCATGGGTCGATCAAGCCCTGCCGGTATGGATGGGCGGCGGGTGGGCCATGATCCCTCTGGCCGCAACCGGACTCATCATGTACGTCTTGGGATTGAGCGCCCTGTTCCAGTTGCTTATGCTGGGCGCGCGTTCATCGCCGGACCGCGCGTGGCGCCGTTGGCAGAAGGATTCCGCACAATGCCGCGGGCCGATCGGCACGCTGATCACACAGGCCATGGCGTGCCGTTCGCTCCATGACATGCAAACCTTCTTCAGCCTGTTGGCCAGCGAGGGCATCACCCCCTTCGCTCGCCGTCTGCAGATCATGAAGGTCTGTGTGACCTCGGCCCCGCTGCTGGGTTTGCTCGGGACCGTCACCGGCATGTTGACCACCTTCCAAGGACTGGCCAAAGGCGGCGGCGACCAGACCATGGCGGTCATCTCCAAGGGAATCTCCGAGGCACTGATCACGACGGAAACCGGACTGGTGGTCGCGCTGACCGGCCTGATGATCCAGTTCTTCCTGACGCGTCAGCAACAGCGTTATGAAAAAGTGGTCGCGCACATCGAGACGTTGTGCATGCGCGACTTTCAACTCCGCCACGCCGGCGTGACAAGAACGGAGGCGATATCATGAGCCGTTTCAGAAGTTTCGGCAGCGATGAGGGCGAGAGCGCGGGCATTGACATGTCCCCGTTGATCGACTGCGTCTTTATCCTGCTGATCTTTTTCATCGTGACGACCACCTTTGTCGAAGAGACCGGCGTGGAAGTGGACAAACCGCAGGCCGCATCCTCTGTCAATCTGGAGAAAAACAGTGTTCTGCTGGCGATCACGGCCAAGGGCGAAGTGGTCTACGGCGGGCAGGAGATCGGCGTGGGCGGCGTGCAGACGGTCGTGAAACGCATGCTGGAAAAAGAGGAGTTGCCGGTCATCGTGCAGGCCGACCAGAGCGTGCCGTCAGGCCTGCTGGTCCGCGTGATTGACGAGGCGAAACTGGGCGGCGCGGCCAAAGTGAGTCTGGCGACGCGCAAGGAGGACGCGGGACAATGAGAATCGGGCGAAACCGGTCGCGCGGCGATGGCGTGTTGGCCCGCTCCTTGGCGGTCGGGGCCGCGATAGCGATCGGCGCAGGACTCACGCTCGCGCTGTTTCTGGTGCTGCCGTTGCTGGAAGACATCGGCCGCCCGCCGGAAAAGTCCGACCTGTCCCTGACCACGGTGGACGCTGTCGAACCGCCTCCGCCGCCGCCGACGGTGGAGGAACAGAAGCCCGAGCCCCCGCCCGAGGCCCCGCCATCGCCTGAATTGACGGAGACCGCGCCGCCGCTCGACCTGTCACAATTGGAATTGGCGCTGAACCCGGGCGGCGGGGACGGAATCAGCGGCGATTTCGCAGTCAAGTTGAGCGTCGGCGCCGCCGCAAGCGCAGGCATGCAGACCAGCGAAGACATTTTCGCGCTGTCGGACTTAGACCAAGCCCCCCGCGTCGTCTACCAGCCCGCGCCAAGTTATCCGCCTGACATGAAAAAGAAAAAAATCCAGGGAACCGTCACCCTCCTCTTCATTGTGGACGCCGACGGCCGCGTGAAAGAACCGAAAGTCCAGAAGTCCGATCATCCGTCCTTCGACGCGCCGGCGCTGAACGCGGTCAAACGCTGGCGGTTCGATCCCGGCAAAGTGGGCGGGCAGCCCGTTCAGTTCCGCATGCGCGTTCCGATCACCTTCGCGCTTTAACCGCTCAGACAATCAGCAGAAAACAGGAGAAATTGATGAAACATCTCGCCGGCAGTATCGCGTTCGCGCTCGCATGGACCGTTTCCGCGCACACGCAGGAGTGGATTGAGCAGCCCGTCACGTTTTGGCGCGACCCCGCCTTCCAGAAGGCGTTTATGGGGTCGTACGGCATGCGTGCGGAGATTGAACCGCGTGTCACGGTCGTGGAGAAAGAGATTATGGACAAGGTCGTTGCGCTGATGAGCGCGGAAGACGGACAGCCCAAGGCAGTGGCGCTTCTGGAAAAATCCTGTAAGCCCGCCGCCAGCGCGGTTTTCGACTTCACGCTCGGGAACCTCCATTTTCAGGAGGATCGCCTGACGAATGCCATCTCCTGCTACACGGTTGCGATTCAGAAACACCCGGCGTTCCAGCGCGCCCACAAGAACCTGGGCCTCATCCGCATCCGGCTCAATGAATTCGCGTCCGCGCTCGAACCGCTGACCCGCAGCATCGAACTGGGCGGAGCGGACGGCACGACTTACGGGCTGCTGGCTTATGCCTATGCCATGACCGACCAGCACCTGTCGGCAGAAAGCGCCTACCGGTTGGCGATGATGCACCAACCTCAAGTCAATGACTGGAAGCTCGGGCTGTGCCGGACTCTCTTCAAACAGCAGAAATTCCATGAAGCCATCGCGCTGTGCGACGAACTGCTGCAACGCGATCCGGAAAAAACGGATTACCTTCTGCTGCAGGCGAACGCTTGGCTCGGCCTTAAACAACCGGTCCGGGCCGCAGAGATCTATGAGTTGCTCGACCTGACGGGCCGCACACCCTTGGCCGCGTTGCTGACCCTGGGCGACATCTATGTCAACGAGGGGGATTTCGGGCAGGCGGCCGACGCCTACGGGCGCGCGCTCGCTCGTGATTCTCAGACAGACCTCTCCCGGCATCTCCGCAACGTGGAAGTCTTGGTGAGCCGCGCGGCACACGAGGAGGCTGCCGGTCTGCTGACCGCCGTCGCCCGGCGCGCGGGCACCGACATGCCGGAAGCCCCGCGCATCCGCATGTTGAAACTGCAAGCGCGCCTGGCGGCGGCCCGCAACGAGGCGGGGCCCGAGCAGACGCGTATCTTGGAAGAGATCGTGCGGCTTGACCCGTTGGACGGCGACGCGCTGATCCTGCTGGGACAGCACTACGCGGGCGACAACATGGAAAAAGCGGTTTTCTATTTCGAGCGGGCGGAGGCCCTCGAATCCTTCGAGGCGGATGCCCGCCTGCGCCATGCCCAACTGCTTGTGCGGAACGGCAACTACCAAGAGGCGCTGCCGTTGCTCAAACGCACCCTGGAGCTTAAACCGCGCGAAGCGGTCCAGCGCTACACCGAACAGGTGGAACGCGCCGCCCGGCTTCGCAACGGCTGAGCAGGCTCCTCGCATGAATCTCACGGGACGGCCACACCCGGCTCATGCGTTCATGCTAAAAAACAGACTGTGTTCGACCGGGTAGGGAGCGGCCTTTTCAGAGACACTTTTCCACCGCTCTCCAAGGCACGCCGGGTGGCGGGCTGACCGGTCAGCATCCCGGGCGGATCTGCCTCACGGCGGACCGCCTTCTTTAACCTCCACTGCCAGGTCGCGGACAACAGTATCCTCTCTCCCAACTTCATTTGGCGCTTCCGAAGTTCCTCTTTCGCCTCGCGCCAATCCAGTATGCGCTCGTCACCGGACTGGATCCGGTCTTCGGTCTCCCGCAGAGCCGCCTCGTGCCACAGGGGCGACTCCAAGGAGGCGTAATCCAAAAAGAGTTTCAGAGGCCCTCATCTCTTTTCACCTCGAGAGAAACGGCATCAAATCGAAGTTTTCCTGATTATGCAGCTTCTCCCGTATGGTCTGCACGCGCGTGAAAAGCTGTTCCGCTAGGGTGGATCTTCCTTGGGCCTTGTACACATAAGCGAGGTTGCGCAAGGTTTGAGCCACATCGGGATGATCCGGCCCGCGTGCCTTCTCGCGAATCGCCAGCGCGCTCTTGTAGATCGGCACAGCCCTTTCGTAGTTTTTTTGGTAGTAATACACC
The DNA here is from genome assembly GCA_028684935.1 of Kiritimatiellia bacterium. Lineage (GTDB taxonomy): Bacteria > Verrucomicrobiota > Kiritimatiellia > RFP12 > UBA1067 > DUPH01. The sequence continues at coordinate 23,045 of JAQUEX010000030.1, forward strand.
AAAGCAATGTTGTTCAAACATGTGCCCACATAGGAGTGATTAGGGCCGACGGTTTTCTCATGGATGATCAGCGCTCGCTCGTACAGCGACAAGGCCAACTTGTACCGG
>JAQUEX010000219.1 GCA_028684935.1 Kiritimatiellia bacterium
CTCGCAGCGTGACAACCGTCTGCGCGCGTTCGCGGTCTATATGCCTCAAACCATCCGGCGACGCACCTACGCGCGCTCCACACTTGTCTCGATCGATGAACTCGAGCGCATCACGGGTCTGGATTTTCTCAGCGAACTGCCGGACGAAGCCGAAGCGGCGCTCGAAGCGGCCACCCCCACACGCCTTTGGCCGACAGGCATGGCCGGCTTATTCCGCTTGTTGCGCGAACGATTCCGGCCGTATGATTGACGTGATTCGCAAGACAGGTCGTGCGCACCCGGCACACAAGGCCCAAGGATGAAATCAAAACCTCCCCAACGTCATCCCCCCCAAGCACACCCCAAGACAGGCCGCAAGCGGCTCGCTGACCGCGAACGCCGCGCGGCACTCTTGGTGGCGGCCCTTTTTTTGCTGGGGCTCTTCGCGCGGGTTCTGCGCCACTATATTGACGGTTCGCGTTGAGGTCGAGTCCGGTTCAGGGCGAATTGGTGATGACCAAAAACGGCTTACTGAACCTCGGGTCTTCATACTCGATGACCCAGCGCATGAAGAGCTGACCGCCGTTGGCATCCGAGAACTCATCAAGCAGGAAGGGGTTCTGAATAAACACGCGGGTGGTGTGATTGCTGTCGAACGACTCAGGAGACAGCTTGTACTGCGCCAGCATCGTCCACGCCGGCTTGGTCAGACTGTCTTTGGCTGAGATCTTGAATACGGCGTCACCAAACACGTGATCCCCCAGCAAGCTGGGCACATTGGTCCCATTCAACGCCAGCCACGCGGTCATGAAGTAATTGGTTGTCGCCTCTTCGCGCTCCACCTTCAGGATGCCGCCCTCCAGATAATTCGTCGTCGTCGGATTAGCATTCAGCCAGTAGCGCTCGTACAACTCCAATTCACGCCCGTAGTAATACGTGGGTGCCAACGGCTGGTCACCGAAACTCAGCAACCACGTCATAATGTCAGTCCCCAGATTCAGGTCGCTGACATCCTGGCGCAGCCCGAACGTGACGGCAATATTCAGGTTGGTCTGCACCTCGATCAGCGGCAGATTAAACGTCTCAACCTCGCCGCCCGTCAGATGCTCAACGCCGTTCACCGTGACCGACTTGATGCGATACCAGCTATCCGCTTCGTACAGGATATTCGTAGAACTGTCCCGGCGGACTTTAAACGCCAAGGGCGTCACGCGCTTACCGTTCTGCACACCATGCAGCGGCGTGAGCGACGATATCACAACCACATTCGAAACCCCGGGCGCCAACACGTTAAAGTCTTCAACCGTTTGCCCCACATTCAAACCGCCGGGTGTCCATGCCACCTGATTGGTCCAATCCGATGCCAACGGCAAGGCATACCGCACAGAATTCGTGAGCACGTTCAGTGAACCGCCCTGGCCTTCTGTTCCGATATACTCAAACCGGAGGTCTGGATGCGCGGCCACCCACTCCGCGCCGGAATACGACCCGCCCCATTCCGGACGGCGGTCATACACAACCGAGTGCTCATACATGCCCCACGGACGGCGCAAGCGTATCCCCAACGGCTTGCTGTTCGGGAATTTACCGGCGAAGTTCAGATCGCTGTAATCCAGCTTCGGCAGCGGCGGCACGATCCCCGCGATCTCTTCGGGCGGCACGCTAGGATCTTGCCCGACCACGAAAAAGGCGTAGCCGTTCGTGACAGGCTGCTGTTCCGGCAGCGTCCCCATAAACGAGATGGTATACACCGGGTCGTATTCATTCGAAGGGACCAGATCCAGATGCCAACCGGAAAGGCTGATTTCGGCAGGCACGGCAATCTCCACATACTTGTTCTGGCCGATGTGCGCGGTTCCGCCTTCATAGACTTCATACGCGTTGATCTCGTTCAGCCACACCGCGCCGACCGGCACATCGTAAACGATGTAGTAAGCCGCCCAACCTCCCGTTGCGGCAAACCGCTGATTCAGGTCCACCGGATAATACCAGGACGGCACGGTAAAGACACTTTGGTAGGCTTCCAACTCCGTTTGAGCAGCATCCTCGTAGGTCGCCCGGACACGGAACTGAACGACCTGGTTCTTCTCTTGCGGAGAGACCACATTGAAGAGGTCGGTGCGATAAAGATGATTTTCCGCATCGTGCAGGTCCATCTCGAGCGTGGAGACTTCTGCGGCCGGCCAGTTGTCAACCCCCCAGACATTGGTCCCGACATAATAGTCGACATACAGCCGAATGTTCTGCGGGGAGAGGCGGAGATTGCTCAGTTGCGCTTCAAACCCGACCTCGTCGGAATGCAGCGGCTGGAAACGTTCCTCACTGAACCCGCCGCCCTCGACGCACAGGGCCCGCACATTGACAATCTCGAAACCGGGCAGGACCGGCTCGGCGACCGAGAGTTCCTCGACGCACACACGCTGACCGCCGCCCGTGGTCGGAATCACAAGCTTGGCGGCACGATAAGCCCGTCCGTCCGCCGGCACAAACGTGTACGTTTCATAAAGCTGGTTCGTGACCAGATAGGTGTGAGCCAACTGCCAGTCCACATCCGGCGCGCGCGGTCCTGCGGCATGCGACGTGACATACAAATAGACGGCCGCGGGCGAACTGGCATACATGCGTGCCATGAAGGTCAACGAGCCCAGCCCCGTCGGCAGCAGGGGCGTCTTCACGAAAGCCTCTGGATACAGGATCTGGGACGGGTCCGTCTCGAGAGTCTGGCTATTGTTCAGGAAAAGGGCTTTTGTCTCATCCAACATCACCCGCATCGGATCCGTATCGGTCACCTTCACATTGTACGCCCGCCAGTCCGCATCATCCACGTCCGGTTCATCCCACACCACGGCATTGTCGATTTCCACAAGCGCATTGGTATAGATCCCGGTCCGGTCGTTCAGCACTCTCAAGTAACCGGAAATGTTGGTGCCGAGATAGGCGAGTTCATGGTTGAAAGAGGACATCGCCGTATTCACCACCACGGTTTGAATGCCGCTCCACAGCGAGCTGTCCCATGACGGGGCGAACTGAACGACGAGCCGGGCGGGTGCCCGCGTGACCCGATAATCGAACTCCAACATGCCAGTGCCATTCACCATCCGCGGCGCCCTGACCGCCTGGTCCAACCACTCGCCCTCGACGCCCAGCGAATCAATCTCGCGCCCGCCGCGCATGTGGTCAAGCAGCACCGTTTTCACCGACGTGCGCAGGAAGGTCGCGGAACCCGTATCCTGAAGGGGCACCCAGGTCAGTCCATTATTCCGGCTGTAGGCCACACCATAACCGCCGAAGAGCCCGCCCCCGGCCGGCCCGACCCTGCCATCCGAGCCGCAGCCGAGTCGCAGTTCAAAGGGATACCAGCCCGTGCCGAGATAGGCGAACGCCACGGAAGACGGGGTCTCCGTGTCGGTATTGCTCAAAACAACGGCACCGTTGATCTTGACCTGCACGCTGCCGATGAAATTCTCAGCAAAGATATTCGTGCTGCCCGCGCCATTCAGATAAATCCACCCGTTATAGACGTAGGTCGTATTCGTCACCCATCCCTCGTCCGTGTTCGCGTAACGCGTGGCGAGTTGGAGCGATGACATCGGGCTCACTTGCGCGGTGTTGAACGCCCCGGAAAGCCGGCCCTCGTTCACGCCCGCCACGCTGTTGGTGACCACCCACGCTTCAGTCGCCACCCACTCGTGATTCTCACCCTCATTATCGCCCTCTTCTTCGTCCGGACTCAAATCCGACGACTCCTGTCCGCGCCAACTGGTCATGTTGATCTCATCGACGACCACATCGACACGCAGATTATCCGTACGCCCCAGCACCTGCATCATGATGAAATGCGAGCGCCATGCATAAACCGGCACATCGTACGAGAAATACCCGAACCCCGTCAGCGTGACCTCCTTGAACAGATTCCACGCCAACGTTCCGGGCGATTGCGGCGGATCATCCGTGCCGAACTCGGTCGGCTGCAGGAAAACGCCCAGCTTCTGGGTGGGATTCACCGCGTAGATGCCTTTCGGCGAAACGCCAGAGAGCGCCTCCCACCGTCCGACGGGCGCGACCGACCAATTCAAAACATCGGTGGAGAAGTCGGTGGAACTGCGCAGAATGGATGTCAGCGAACCGGTAGGCGCGGCCCCTGCTGCGGTGGGCCGCGTGTAGACATCGGAAAAGCCCGCGCGACATTCAGACGACATAAAGCCGCATGTGCCGCCCAGTGTCAATGCAGGTCCGCCTTTCTGGCCGGAGTCGTTATACGTCAAGATGTCGTTATATGCTCCGAATTTGCATCGTATTTGCGTTGTGCTCCCAGACGTATACATCCTCAACTCGCCGTCGGTGGCCGATGTCAACAGCAAATCTTGGTTGGGGGTGTTTTTGGCAAGCTGATAGGCGACACCGCTTTTCCACTTGTAGAGTTCAAACATGAGCCGCTTGTCGCGACTCAAATTGGCGGTGTCCGGTATCTGAGTGACTCGGAATTCATAAAAATTATCTGGATCGGCGAAATACCCGAGCAGCGAAACCGTGGCTTCCTGGGGCGCAAGACCTCCCCCTGTAACGCCCATTTTGGCCTGCACCAAGTAGTTCTGCATCGCAAACCCGTGCTTATAGTAGGGAGCTTCATAAGGATTCGCCACCTGTCCCAGTCGGCACTTGAATGAAAGTCTACCGATGCCGTCCGGCAGCGTGCCGCCTTCGCGGTTGTGGATGTAGCCTAGCCCCAGCCCGTCGGCCCCGCCTTTCAACCGGATCGCCACATTGCGGAATTTCAGGTCAGACAGATCAGGCGTATTGAACGAGTTGGCGGCAAGGCGGTCAACCACATAGGCCGAGCCGCCGCTCAGCCACCCGTTGAAAGTGGCGTACGGATAGGTGTTGTAGACGTTGGTCTGGGCCGGCCTGCCTTTGAAATATTCATCAATCGTTTCTGTGCCGTTTTCCGGCCACGCGTCAAACGTGTTGCCGAACCTCTGCTTGGAGGCCTGCCCGTTGCTGTCGGTAAAGACATCCGTCGGCGCCGCCCAGACATTGAAATTCTGGTACTCGGCGCGACTGGTCATATACTCCATCGTGTTGGCATTGAACAGCACCTGGATGTACCCGCCGCCCAGTGCCGTGACGCGCATCGGGGAGTCCGGCCGAGTCGTGCGCGCCACGCAGACGCCGCCGAAGGGCACCACCCCGATCAGCGCCTGCGAGGGCTCGACCCAGTAGACCGGGTTGGTATCGAAACTGTCACTGCCGGCGACATATTTGCGGTCTCCCCGGAAATAGAACTGCAGGTTCGTCTGTGCCCCGTTGGCGAGCGGGATCATGCCGCGCCACACATCGTTGCTGACCAGCGTCATGGGGATCGGGTTCTCATCGTAATACGGCCCCGTCACCACCGAGACCGCGCCGTAAGGCGACGGATAGGGACGCAGGCGCGCGTAAAACTCGCGGCCTCCTTCAACGGAGGTGTCGCCGCGCAAGGATCGCGGTGATAATCCCTCGCTTTGTTCAGGACTATCAGGCCACCAAACGTA
>JAQUEX010000220.1 GCA_028684935.1 Kiritimatiellia bacterium
CGGGCCAGCCTTTGGCGTCGAGACGCGCCAGCGCGTTGTTCGGAATCAGCTCCGTCCCGATCTGCCCCGCCGCATTCAGCGCCAGCAGGCAGCCCGCCAGCCACATCCACGCCCGATTCATGCTCATAACCGCTCCCCTTTCCGATGCCGCATCATCATAGCAGAGCCCTGTGTATCTGACCACACGCGGTGCGGGAGATCCGCAGAAAGCGACAAGAGAGCCTTGTACCGAACCAGCGGGTCGTGTATCGTTTCGCACAGGTCCTCTGATGACCTTAACGACAGCGCGACGACGCGCGTACAACACAGGCAGGCACAATGAAAAAATGGCTGACAGCCGCAGGCGCAATGTGGCTCGCGCTGACGCTGACCGGACGTGCGGGACAGGCGCGCGCGCCGGTCGTGCTTTGGGATCTGGCCTCCTCGCCGTTCGCGGCGACCAGCGGAAGCCTCGCGCGCGTAGAGGGCCGGGTGCGGATGGACGGCGCGAGTGCTTTTGCCATCCCCAACAGCGCCTTTCCGGATCCCTCCTGCTTCACCATCGAGATGGAGATCCGGTTTGGCGCGCTCCCGGAGCAGAGCGCCCTGTGCGTTCTGGACCAGCGCGTGTCCGACACCGGCTTTGCCCTGGAAGCGCTGAAATGGGGACGCGTCGGCAGCCCGCTGACCACCACACTCAACGGCATTGCGTACGCGCGCAACAGCTTCCGCGCCGCCAGCAATCAGGTGTGGCGGTTGGTTTTTGCCGTGCGCGACGGCGCGGTGGCCGTGTATCAGAACAACGTGGCCGGCCCGCAGTATCTGCTGCGCATCACGCCGAATCTCGCGCCCGTCTGGATCGGACGGACAACGCCCCGCAAGGGCCAGACCCGCGTCGCGGACTATGACATTCTGAGCCTGAAGGTCTACGGTCCGGAGACCCGCTACTACCTGCCCGGCGAATCGGCGGAGACCATGAAGAACGGGTTTGTCGGCGGGCAGGGCTGGCTCGTCCGCCTGCCGGTCAAGACCGCGAAACCGTTACCGAACATTCTCTATTACGGCGACTCGATTTCTATGGGATACGGCGACCGCTTCACCGAACTCATGAAGGACAAAACGTCGTGCTACCACTGGTGTCACTTCGTCGGCGGGGTCGATCACTTTCCGTCTGCCGCGTTCGAGGCCGCGGCTTCGGTCGCGCCGTTCGACATCATCATCTTCAACAACGGGTTGCATTCCCTGCACTGGGCGCCGGACAAGGTGACAGACGCGCAGATCGCGCACGTGGCACGCAGCATGATCCGCGCCTTCCGGAAAGGGGCCCCGCACGCCCGGCTGATCTGGGCCACGACCACGCCCCATACGGCCAAAGGCCGTCCGGTCAACGGCTTCGGCGAGTTGAATCCGATTGTCTGCCGCATCAACGCGCTGACCGACGCCGTCGCCAAGGAGGAGGGCATCGAACGGATCGACCTTTACGCCCTGCTGAAGGACCGGCTGGATCTCGCCGCCGGCGACCAGTACCACTGGTCCGCCGAGGCGTACCGCATGATCGCCGAGGCGCTGCGAGAGAGATGCGCCGCGCTCCTCCGCACGGGCAACTGACCGCCGGCGCGCGGCCGCAGCAGGCCGCATGCTCGCGCACCTCACCGCCCTTGGCGCAGGCGCGCGATCGCTTCGCGCACGGACGCGGCGGCCCGGCGATCCGCCACCGACAGCACCGCCCCGGTGCCGGCGCGCGCCAACGCCTGCTCGGCGGCGTCCGGATTGCCGCGTTTCACGGCGATCAACGCATCAACCACATTCAGGCGCCCGTCCTCCGCATTGATCTGGCGCGCCTTGGCCAGCGCTTCTGCGGCGGGGTCCGGCAGATTCTTCTCAGCCAGGACATAGGCCAGCGTCGCCCATCCTTCGTAGCGGTCAGGCGCACGTTCAACCGCCTGCCGGGCGATTTTTTCGGCCTCGTCGAGCTTGCGGATCCGGCAGAGCACCTCGGCGAAATTGTTGAGCGCCGCGAGCGGCGGCTTCTCCCCGGCGACGCTGCGCCGCAGATAGCCCTCCGCATCGCCATACTGTCCCTGCTCCAACCGGATCGTGCCCATGATAAAGCTGGCATAGGGATGATCCGGCCGCTGCCGCAAGATGGTGAGCGCGCGCGCCTCGGCCGATTTCTGATCCTCCAGCGACACATCCAGCGACAGCAGCACATCCAGCAGCGGCTGAACATCGGGACGGATCAGCGCCGCGCGCTGGAAACACAGCCGCGCATTCTTGAGACCCTGAGAGCCCTTGCTCTGCCAGACACGCCCCTGGATCACCTGCGCAAAATAGCCATCCTGCCCCTTGTTTGCCTTGACCAGGCGCGGCAGCACCTTGGTCTCGACCGCGCCGATATCATCCTGCTCGATCATGACCATCGCCAACATCGCCAACGTCATCGGCGCAACATCGGGTTCTTCCGCCATCTCCTGCAACAGCACGCGGGCGCGCGGAAGATCGCCCCCTACCAAGTAGAGCGCCGCCCAGTCCTGGCGAAGCTGGCGTCGCGGCGCACCGGCCTTTTCGCCAACCTCCAGGATCGTGCGCGCTTCGTCCACGACGCTGCGCTGCAACGCCAGACGTGCCAGGCCGGAGATCGCGAAGGTGTTCTTGGGATCGCGTGCAAGCGTCTTCTTATATTCGGCGGCGCTCTGCTTGAAATCGCCGCGCATTTCGTAGAGCGAGGCCATCATCGCGGAAAGGGCCGCGCGCTTCTGTTCGTCCTTCTGCATGGCGTACGCGCTGCGCAGGCCGGCCAGCACCGACCCGGGGCTGCTCGACAAGGCCCACTGCCAGCCCATGCGCACGAACAGTTCGACATTGCGCACATACCCGTAGTGACGGCTGAGCGACCAGAGCGGGTAGCGGTCTTTGCCGCGCTCCACCTTGTCGCGAAGCTGGCGCTCGACCGCCTCTTTCATCTCGGGGTGCATCCCGCGCGCCACCGCGTCAAAGAGATTCAGCAGGGCGCTGATGTTGTCGGGATAAATCTCACGCGCCTTGCGGTACGCCTCAAAGGCCGCTTCCGGCCGGCCCAGGTCATCGAGGGTGACCCCCGCATTGTTCGCGACAAACGCCATGTGGCGTAACAGGGCCCCGCGATACCGATAACCCAATTGCCGCGGATTGCCCTCACCCTGCGCCACAAACCCCTGCCACCGAACCCAGAACGCCCGGTGTTCCTCTTCCAGTTCATCCGCAAGGATAGCCTCCGCACGCTGAACGCCGCCGTAAAACAGCCTCTCCGGCACCGGCACCCGGCCCGCGCCATACCAGAGATCCGGCAACCCCATGCTGACCGCCTTTTCCGCGATCGCCTCGTCCGCCGCGAACAGATCGTCAATGAAAAGATGGAAGCTGTACGCCATCAGGCTCTGGGCGCGCAGGCGCGTGCTCTCGGTAAAGCGGGTGTCGGCCGTGAATGCCCGACGCACCGCATCCGTATAATTGGCCTCGCGCGCCCGGTACGGACAGAGCAGCCGCACGGTCTGCCCGCGTTCCTGAGCGCGGATCAACAGGTTCGCATCGATGATCCCGTTCGCCACCACCCATTCGCGCCGCCCGAGCCCGTCCAGCACCTCAGCCGCAGCGCGGTCGGCAAATGCCCCGTTGTCGGCCACCAGCCAGCGGCCATTCAGCACGCCCGCCGCCAGGACAGCCACGACCAGCACCGGCATCGCCATCATCCCGACGCCGCGGCCGGCGTTGAACAGGACCGAGGCGCGCTCTGTCAGCGGATGTTGCAGCGCGACTTCGTCATCCTCGCCTTTGTCGACAGGGACCTCGACATCCACAGGATCATCGAGGACCGCGAGAGCGCGCCACGAGGCGGTGAGCAGCGCAATCCCGATGCCGGCGACCAGATAGGTCGCCGCCGGAATGACACCGGACTTAGCAACCACTCCCCACGGCCCGAAGGGAGCGTTGAAGAGCAGCAGCAGGGCAAAGACGGTGAGCACGAGGCTCAGCATGAAGGCGCTCCACGAGCGACGGTTATCCAGAGATCGGAACGCCGCAAAAAAGCTCAACGCCGCCGACCCCAGTCCCAGCACAAAAACCGGGAACCACAAGCGCTCGGGGAACATCTGGCCGACCGCCTGTACCTGCTCGCGCAGGACCGAGACCGTCACGCGCAGCAACGCGTGATTTGTCACCTCTAAACCCCGACTCAACACAAACTGCCGCGCGGCCAGCGCATGCACGCCGGCCAAAGCCAAAGCTGCCAGAACGGCCGCGCTGAACAGCCGGCCGATCCGGCACCAGACGAGCTTCCACTCCACGATCACGGCAAAGACCACCATCACCGGCAGGGCGACCAGAATGAGCGGCGACTCGGCCATGCCGGCACCGAACAAAAGACCGAACAGCAGCAGCCACACAACGCGCTTCGAGCGCGCGTAGACGGTCAACAGATGCGCGCAGAGCATCAGGAACGCCACGTCGAAAATCTGTGGCTGGAACCGCGTGGCCGCCTGCCAGAACGGCAGGCTGAGGCCGACCGCCACCGCCGCCATCCAGCCCGCGAAGCGCGCGTTGCGCGAGGCGTGCATCACGGCGGACTCCTCGCGCATGACCTCGAAAACGATGAACCAGACGACCTTGAACACCCACCCCACCGCCAGCGCACCGGCCGCAGCCGCCATCAGATTCAGCCGGAACGGCAGGGTCAAAAAAGGCAAACGCGCGACGTGTCCCGCGGCCCACATCAACAGCGGATGCGACGGCACCTCGCGCACATCCAGTCCCGCCGCCCACGCGATCCATGCGGCCGAAGATCCCGGGAACGCATAGTCCAGCGCCGTCGCCGCATAGAGCGCCAAGGCCGCCAGGGTCAGGAGCCAAAAAGAAACGCGCGACCGTCGCAGCCGGCCGCGCGTGATCGGACGAAACTCAAGAAACAGCATGGCTTGTCTTTACACGTGTTTCCTGCGCCGCAAAGCCGCCACCGCCGCACCGACCATCAAGAGCATGGCCGTGCTGGGCTCGGGGACAGCCGCCCATTCGGAGAACGCACTGGGCGTGAAGTAATCGGTGATGATGTCGAACTCACTGGTGCTGATCGCCGCCGCGTTGTTCCACGCCAACGCCGAGGTGCTGACCGCATACTGTCCCGACGAATAGTTGAACAACACCACGTAATAGGTGCCCGCACCACTGCGCGTCGTCGCATCGGTCGTCTCCTGCGGCATGAGGGAGGAGCCCTCGAACGCGTTCACGTTCCACGCGAGCGATTCCGCTCCCGTCGACCAGACGTTAGCCGTGATCGTCGGCGCGACGCCGTCGGCCACATAAACCAGGCTCGCGTACTGCGTGCCCGAGGGCACGCTCTCAGCCGCCCAGCCGATCACCACCGCCTGCGAGGCCAGGACCCCGGTCAAGAACACCAAGCATGCCGTCAACACTGTTTTTTTCATAGCTTACCCCTCGTGTCCTTTCAGGCTTATTCGCCGTC
>JAQUEX010000221.1 GCA_028684935.1 Kiritimatiellia bacterium
GTGGAGATCAAGTGCGGCACGGAGATTCTGCCGCGCTTGGCCGAAGTGATCGCCGCAGAGCCGAAAGCCACGCCGGAGCGTGTGCTCTTCATCTGCTTCAACGCGGACGTGATCGCGGCGGTGCGTCGTCAGTTTCCGGCGTACCGCGCGTACTGGCTGACCGGGACCGGTCCGCGAAAAGACGGGAAGCCGGGGCCGACCATCGAGCAGATCCTCGCCAAGGCCAAGGCGTGCCAGGCGTCGGGTGTGGACATGCAGGACTCGGTGGCGATCACGCCGGACTTCATCCGCACGGTGAAGGAGGCCGGGTTCTCGGCCCATATCTGGACCGTCAACCGCGAACCACGCTCGCGCGCGCTGGCGGACATGGGCGTTGAAACCATCACCAGCGACTGCGGTGCGGCGCTTAAGCAGGCGCTGTACGGTGTGCCGGATCGGAAACGGGATGCGAATGGCGTTCGGAACTAATGTGTGAACGGGGTTGGACTGATGGTTAAACAGCGGGTTGCGGTGCTCGGCGTGTTGTTGGTGACCGGCGCATCCTGGGCGGTGGAGGCGGTGCTGGATCCTTATTACGATGTGGATTGGGACACGGTCACGTACCTGCATTCATTCTCGCATCAGCATGCGACGCAAAGCCGGTTACAGACGTTGCGCGAGATGGGCTACGGGCATCTACCGGTGTCCAACTATTACCCCTCGAAGCCCCTGTATCCCTTGCCCGAGGATTTTCGGCGGGCCAATCCCGGTGTGCTGGGCGCGCCGAACGCGGAGCAGCACAGTACCACGGATTCGCGGCTACACTTCAACGCCGTCGGCAGTTTTTACACGACCGGATATGGTGAGACGCCGCGCGTTCAGCGGGACCGTTCGCCGATCGAGTATGATTTCCAAGGGCTGCATGTGTGCGACCCGGCGTGCGAGCCGTGGCGTGGGATCTACCGCCTCGACCTGTCGTTCGCCGCTGTCACAAAGGGCGGCACCGAGGCGTCGGCTCGACTCACGGTGGACGGGGCAAGACAGGTTTCCTATAAAGATTTTTCAGAACCGGCCGATGGCGGCATCGTGCGCGACCGGGTGCTGACCCTGTCTTCGGCGCGTTCGCTGACGCTGAAAGCCATCGCCTCGACGATACGCGTCCGGATCGTCTTTGATCCCGCGGTGACGTGCATCACCCAGTTCCGCCTGATGCAGGGAACATACCGTCCGTGGCGCGATGCCTTCCGGGCCGCGCTCGACGGCAAGGCGGGGGACGCTGACGGACACCCCCTTGAAGGGTTGATGTTTCCCGAGGGGGGCGGCATCACGATCAACCACCCAACCGAACCGCTGTCGCGCGTGGCCGGCTATCTGGATTTTGACGCGCGCGTGCTGGGCATTGAGGTGTGGAACCAGCATGAGATGTTCGGCGGGCAGACGTTGGAAAAGGCGGTTGCGATGCCCTTTTATACGTTGTGGGATGAGGTGTTGCGGACAGGTCGGCGTTGCTTCGGTTTTTTCGTGAAGGACCACTGTCTTTTCGGGCGCGGCCGCAACGTGTTGCTCGTGCCGCCCGGTGGCGATGAGGCTTCGCGTGAACGTCAGGCGTTGCGGGCATACCGAAACGGGTGCTTCTTCGGTGTGCTCGGTGCGATGTCGGTCGGCGCGGACGGCAAGCCGATGGCGCCCTACGACCTGAGCGGATTCCGGTTCACGCGCCTTGCGCTGCGCCGGGAGGGGGGGCGGCCCGTGAGCCTCGATGTGTCGGTCGCCGGTGCGGACTCGCAGCACCGTCCGAACACGCAGATCCGGTTTGTCACCGACCGGGGGCTCGTGCGCGTCGTGGACGGCGCCGCGGCGACATTCGCCCTGCCGCAGGCGGCGGACGGTCGGGTGGCCTGCCGGTATGTGCGTGTTGAGGCCTTTGCCTATCCGAACACCCATTCGGGCGGTCAGGTGCTGACGCCGGCCGCATTCGCAGCACTGAACGTGTTCCAGATTGCGCGGCTGCATGATTTTCGGGGCGACAGTGGTGTGGTTTATATGGATGGCGATTCAGGAACTCCTTTGGGGATTGCGGATATGCTGTTTGCCCAACCGATTCTCTTCCCGTGACGAGTGAACAAGCCCGGCAATCGGGTGCCGGTCAGCCTTTCCTGCGGACGGGACCGTCCGCGCCCCCAGTTCCGCGTTATTTTTTTCTCTGGAAAAACGCGATCGCCGCGCAACGCATCCCGACCGATTACGTTCCGAACTTGATCGAGGCGCCTGAATACGGTATGATGAAATTTGTTTTCGGATCATAAAAAAGCATGGGCGAGCGGAGGAAGTATGGCGGACAAAGGGGGATGGCTGTGTCTGATCGTGTCGGCGTGCGTGGCTGCGGTCGGGCATGCGGAGATGACGTTCTTTGCGCATTCAGGTAAACTGAGTACGGTGGCGCTGATCGGTGACGGCAAGCAGGTGGGGACCGGCACGGTCGCCGCGATCACCTCGATGGGCGACAAGAAGTACGGTGATGCCTGGAACATCGAGTTTTCCGGCATGCTGGATGTCAAGGTTGCTGGCGCCCATGAGTTCGCCGTCACGTCAGACGATGGCAGCGCGCTTTATGTCAACGGCCGCGAGGTGGTCATGAACGACGGTCTGCACGGGCCGGCCAACCGCAAGGGGAGCATCGACCTGACGGTCGGCAAACATCAGGTCAATCTGCTCTATTTCAACAACAATGGCGGCCACGACCTCAAGGCGACGGTGAAAGCACCGGGCGGCCAGGCGGTTGATCTGGCGGGGGCCTGCACACCCGGCAGCAAGCGACAGGATATGGCGGCGTTGCGCGAGAAGGCGCGTCAGCGCGAGGCCGCCGAAGCGCAGAAGGCGCTGGTTTCGATCTCGTCGCCCGAAGCGTTGGTGCGTTCGATCCGCCACATTCTCAAGACCAAGCCCCGCGCCTACAAGAACGGGCGCGAGTATCTCAAACAGGCAGAAGCGTTTGTGGCCAGCATGCCCGCGCTGCTGGAGCGCAGCGAAAAGGGCGATGCCGAGGCCGTACGGGAACTCGCCGCTTTCAGCGATCTGAAATTCAAGGCGCTGATCGCGGAAAACCCGTATGTTGATTTTGACGAGATGCTGGTCGTTCTGTCCGACAGGGTGGCGCTCAAGGCCAACTGGCTGGGCACGCACACGCTGGGTCCCAAGGGGTACAAAAACAAGATCGCGCGCGTCAACCTGCGCACAGGAGCGGTTGCCGACGTCTATGAGCCCAAGGACGGCGCGTATCTTGGTGAACTCGACGTGCATTATGACGGCAACAAGCTGCTCTTCACGTCAACAGACACCAACAGCATGTTTCAGGTGATGGAGGCGGGTTTGGATGACGGGAACGTCCGCCAGGTTTCGACGATTGTCGGGCAGTATGTGCACAACTACGGGGGTGTCTACCTGCCGGACGAACGGATCGTCTTCAGTTCCACCGCGCCGATGATCGGCGTGCCGTGCATCGGCGGGTCGCGTACCGTGCCGAACCTGTATGTGATGGATGCCGACGGGGGCAACACGCGGCAGTTGACGTTCGAGCAAGATGCGGACTGGTATCCGACGGTGCGCGAGGATGGTCAGATCATGTATCTGCGGTGGGAGTACACCGACATCATGCACTACTACTCGCGCATCATGATGACCATGAATCCGGACGGCAGCAACCAGCGCGCCATCTACGGGTCGCAGAGCCTGTGGCCGAACTCGATGTTCAACGCCCGGCCGATACCCGGCGAGGCCGGACAGTTTGTCGCCGTGGTCTCGGGGCATCACGGCACTGCGGCGTCGGGTAAGCTCACGATCTTCGACACCAACAAGGGCTACGCGCACGCCGACGGCGTGGTTCAGCACATTCCCGGCTACGGCAAGAAAGTGACGCACGTGACCGTGGACCAGCTCTATCCGACCGTCAAGAAAGCGCTGCTCGGCCAGTTTCCGGATCTGCAGAAGGATGTGGATAAGCTCGTTGCCGAGCAGATGCCGCCCGAGTCGCAAAAAGACAAGGATTATCATGAGCTGAACAACGATTTCTTCAACAAGTGCTACCCCCGCCTGAAGCACATCTATCCCGAAATGGCGCTCGACCTGGACACGCTGGTGGACGGCGTCTTCCCGCAGTTCATTCAGCCCTATCCGCTGAGCGCGAACTATTTCCTGGCGGTCGCCAAGCTCACAGGCCAAGGCGCATGGGGCCTCTATCTGGTCGATACATTCGACAACATGGTGCCGATCGCCCACCCGGAGACCGGCGCGTACCGCTACATGGTCGAGCCCTATCCGCTCAAGAAGCGTGCGCGGCCGCCCGTCATCCCGAGCAAGGTGAACCTGCACGACAAAGAGGGGGTCTGCTACATCCAGAACGTCTATCGCGGGCCGGGACTCAAAGGCGTTCCTGATGGGACGGTCGCGGCCTTGCGGGTCTTCACCTACGCATACGGCTACTACAACATCGGCAACCACCATCATATCGGCGTCGAGAGCGGGTGGGACATCAAACGCCTGCTGGGTACCGTGAAGGTCGAGAAGGACGGGTCCGCGATGTTCCGCGTGCCGGCCAACACCACGATCTCGCTGCAGCCGCTCGACAAGCAAGGGCGTGCGATGCAGCTCTTCCGGAGCTGGCTGGTCGCCATGCCGGGCGAGAAGCTCTCGTGCATCGGCTGCCACGAACCGCCGACCGAGCCGCCGGTCACCAGCAAGACCCTGGCGTCCGGCAAGCCGCCGCAGTCCATCACGCCGCACCGCGCGACGGTCGAAGGGTTTGCCTTTGAGATGGAGATCCAGCCGATTCTCGACGCCTATTGCATCCGATGCCATGACGGCAGCGACCCCAAGAAGCCCGATTTCAAAAACAAAGCGCTGCTCGACACCAAACGCGCCGAGGAACGCTTCAGCCATTCTTACCACGCCTTCCACCGTTACTTCCGTCGTCCGGGCCCTGAGAGCGCGGGAACGATGGGCATTCCCTATGAATTCCATGCCTCGACCTCGGAGGGCGTGCAGCTTCTGGAGAAAGGCCATTACGGGGTGAAGCTCGATGACGAATCGTGGCGGCGCCTCTATACGTGGATCGATCTGAACGTGCCGTTCCACGGCAACTGGACATCGGTCTATTCCATGGATGCCGGACGGCACACGTGGACCACCAACATCTCCGCGCATGCGGCGGCTCTGCGTGCGCGCTACGCGAACATCGACGATGACTGGGAAGCGGTCCCGGCGCAGCCCTATCCAATCAAGCCCACCCGTGAAAAAGGTGAAGAGCGCGCCGCACCGGTCCGGGTTTCAGCGAAGGGCTGGCCGTTCGACGCCGAAACCGCCAAGCGCATGCAGCGCCAAGCCGGTGGCGAAGCGGTCACGCGTACGCTCGACCTGGGTGACGGTGTCCGCATCACGCTGGTCCGTATACCGGCTGGCGAGTTCGTGATGGGGAGCGACGA
>JAQUEX010000031.1 GCA_028684935.1 Kiritimatiellia bacterium
CGAACACGGAAGTGAAGGGCCCCATCGCCGAGGGTACTGCAGGATGCGCCTGTGGGAGAGTAGGACGCCGCCGGGTTTTATCTTGGGGGCCGCGGATCGCGAGATCCGCGGCCCCCCTTTTTTTGCCGAAATTACATCCTTGGTTTATTGTCCGTCCGCTGATAAACTGAAAGGATAAACAACGTTTTGTAGAGGAGTTTTCAATGCGCACGATCGAGGCCTCGGACAGCATGTCCTTCCGCAGGATGACCACGCAGGAGTTGCGGGACCGCTTTGTGATCGAAGATCTGTTTCAGCCGGGCAAGGTGACGCTGGTCTATACGAATGTGGACCGCGCGGTCGTCGGCGGGATCGTGCCGGTCGAGGAGCCCTTGGAACTCAAGGGCGGACGCGAGATGGCCTGCACCTATTTTTGCGAGCGCCGCGAGGCTGGCATCATTAATTTGGGCGGCGCCGGCAGCATCGTGGTCGACGGCACGACCTACCCCATGGCAAACCGCGAGTGCCTCTACATCCGCCGCGGCAGCCGCGGCATCCTCTGCGCCAGCGACAACCCCGCAGCCCCTGCACAGTTTTATGTGGTGTCGTATCCGGCCCACGCCGACTTCCCCACGGCCAAGGCGTCCCTCAAAGAGGCCAACCATATCGAGTTGGGCTCGCTCGCGGAGTCCAACCGCCGCACGATCCACCAGTTCATCCGCCCGGGCTTTATCAAAAGCTGCCAGTTGGTGATGGGCTTCACGGAACTTCATGAGGGCAGCGTCTGGAATTCGTTCCCGCCGCATACGCACGACCGCCGCACCGAGGTCTACTGCTATTTTGATCTTCCTAAGAACGGCATGGTTATGCACTTTCTGGGCGAGCCGGATGAGACGCGCCACGTGGCGATGCGCGACAAGCAGGCGGTGCTCTCGCCGGCGTGGTCGGTGCATTGCGGCGCCGGCACCGGCGCCTACGCGTTCGTGTGGGCGATGGGCGGTGAAAATCAAGAGTTTGACGACATGGACAAGTGCGATGTGGTTAAATTCCGTTGATTGGTTAGTCGGAGGGGGGGGCGACACATGCGTTTTGCGCGGGTCATTGTCAAGAACTGGCGGAATTTCAGGAAGGCCGATGTTGCCATGGAGACAAGGCTTTTCGTGGTCGGAGCCAATGCCAGCGGAAAATCCAACTTGTTGGACGTCTTCAGATTCTGCCGTGATATAGCAAAAAAAGGCGGAGGTCTCCAAGAGGCAATCGCGCAGCGGGGCGGGTTGTCGAAATTGCGGTGTTTGGCGGCTCGATTCAATTCAAAGGTTGAGATCGACGTTTACTTAACAGACGATGAAGGCACGCGTTGGCACTACGCTATCAGTCTGACGCAGGAGCAACGTGGCAAACGGCAACCGGTGCTTGCTTATGAGAAGGTGTGGAAAAACGACGAGAAAATTCTCAACCGCCCTGACGAAAAAGACAAGTCTGACCCTCAGCGTTTGACACAGACGCAATTGGAACAGATCGCGGGGAACTTTGAATTCAGGGGAATTGCGGAGGCATTCCAAAAAATAGTTTACTTGCATCTTGTCCCGCAGTTGCTGAAGCATCCGCAACTTGCAAACCGAGATGCGGTCGGAGAGGATCCGTTCGGAGTGAAATTCCTTGAGCGGATTATGGAATCGCCGGAGAAAACACGAAAGAGCCGCCTCACGAGGATTGAAAAGGTTTTGCAGGTGGCTGTCCCGGAACTTTCGCAGTTACATGAAACACGTGACTCACGAGGAGTGCCGCATCTGGAAGCGGTGTACAAACATTGGCGTCCAAACGGTGCCATGCAGCAGGAAGATCAATTTTCTGACGGAACAATCCGGTTGCTCGGACTAATGTGGATCTTGCTTGACGGTGATGGGTTGGTCTTGCTTGAGGAGCCCGAGCTTTCCCTGCACGACGCGATTGTATCTAAACTGCCCGCGTTAATGTGGCGGCTGCAGCAAACACGCAAAAAAGCACCGCGTCAGGTGTTCCTGTCCACGCACAGCGTCGGTTTGTTGGGAGACAAAGGGATCAGTCCTGAAGAGGTGGTCCTGTTGAGATCGCGGGGCGGAGAGGGGACCGAAGTCGTTCCTGCGACCTCAATCGAGGTGGTCAAGAGGGCCTTGGATGGTGGCATGACGATTGGAGAGGCGATACTTCCGCACACTGCACCTCCACAGATTGCACAATTGACACAACTCACGTTGTTTTGATGCATCCATGGGTACGTTCATCTATATCGCAGTCGAGGATGATTTGAGTGAGGCGGTTGTTCGCCGCATTCTTGCGCAACGCGACGTTAGTTATGAGCCTGTCAGGTGGAATGTCGGAGGTGGCGCTTCTTTCCTGAAAGACAAAATCGTGGCATTTAATAATATTGCCAAGTCGGTGCCCGTTTTCATGCTGACGGATCTTGATCGTAAGGTTTGCCCATCTGCCTTAGTGAAAGAATGGCTGGGTTTTGTTAAGATGAACCCCGATTTCATTTTCAGAGTGGCCGTGCGTGAGGTTGAAGCATGGTTGCTGGCTGATGATGTGGCGTTGTGCCGTTTCTTGAAATTGCGCAAAGCGGTTAGGTTCATTATTCCGGAAGGCGAAGCCGATCCTAAAGCGAAAGTACTTGAACTGGCGGAACGCAGTTCGTCGCGGATTGTCAAGGACGGGGTCGTGCGTCGTAATGCGGATGGCACGTTGCAACAAGGACCTGTTTACAATGCTGAGCTTACTCGATTCACGAACGAAGATTGGGATGTGCATGTGTCGGCAGGGAAGTGCCCCAGCCTTCAGCGGTTATTGCGGGCGCTTGAGGCATTTGAAGAGAGACAAAGGTCAAGCAAATCGGCCCGATGAGTACTTCTTTATCAGATGGGAAAGTCATGAAGAATAAAGTTTTTATCGCGTTGACGGTGTGTCTTGTGGGGGCGGCGTCAGCGGGAGATGTGTACGTCGTGCCGGAGGGCGCAGAGGGCGGGAACGGAACGAAGAGGCAGCCGTTCACGACGTTGTCTCAGGCGCGCGATGCGATCCGCGCCGCGCGTCAGGCGGGGCACGGCGATGAGGCGTGGACGGTGCGGCTGGCGGCCGGTGACTACTTTCTCTCTGGGCCGTTCGTGCTGGAGCCCCGCGATTCGGGCGGCGACGGCGCACCGGTCGTCTATCAGGGCGAAGGCGCGGAGACGCGGGTGATGGGTGCGTTGCGCGTCGATGGCTGGCGCGCGACCGATGACGGCCTCTGGGAGGCGCCGATCCCGCTGCTGCCCGACGGCACGCGCGCCTATTTCGAGAGCCTGTTTGTCAACGGCCGGCGCGCGGTGCGCGCGCGTCATCCGAACGCCGGCTTCTTCATTCCGCAGTCGGTCAAACAGACGCTGCGCACCAACGAGCAGACGCGCACTGAATTCGCGGTCGCCGAGTTGACCGCCCGCGGCGAAGATCTGGCGCCTCTGGCCGGACAGCCCGCTGCGGCGTGGCGCTATGCGCAGGTGGTGGTTCATCACAACTGGGACACGACACGCCGCATGATTCTCGGCTTTGACGCCGCCAGCGGCACGCTGCGCACGCAGGGCGGCCGTTGGAAGCCGTGGAATCCCTGGCGCACCAACTCGCTCTATTATGTCGAGAATGTGCGCGCGGCTTTCGATGCGCCGGGCGAATGGTTTTATGACGGCCTCGCCGGCACGATCCTCTACCGGCCGCGCAACGGCGAGCGCCTGCCCGGCCGCTGGCGCGGCGCCGAGGTTTTCGCGCCCCGCCCCGGTCTGCAGACATTGGTCGCGATCCAAGGTGATCCCGCCGCCACCCAGCGCGTGCAGCATGTCCACTTCCGCGATATTGCTTTCCACTACACCGATTCGCCGCGCCGTTCGGATCAGGTCGAGAAAGCCATGATCGCGCCCGACGTGCTCGGAGCGGCCGACCGTCCGGGGCCCACGCAGTTCGAGCCCATGCAGGCCGCGGCGCGCACCGAGGCGGCGGTGATGGCCGACGGCGCGCACGCCGTCACCTTCGAAGCATGTGACGTGGCGCACACCGGCGAGTACGGCATCTGGTTCCGCGCGGGATGCGTCAGCAACCGCGTGATCCGCTGCGCACTGACGGATCTCGGCGCCGGCGGCATCCGCATCGGCGATCCGGGCGGCAAGGGCGCGAGCATCGCCAGCAATGCGGTGGTGTCGGTGTTCGGTCCGTACAGCACGGCCTTCAACGAGGTTGACAACTGCATCATCACGCACGGCGGCCGTTTCCACGCCAGCGCCACAGCGGTCTGGATCGGCCATGCGTCGGACAACCGCGTTACGCACAATGAGATCGGCGACCACTATTACACCGGCGTGTCGGTCGGCTGGGTGTGGGGCTATAAAGGCAGCGTGGCGCAGCGCAATCTGATCGCCTACAACCGCATTCATACGATCGGGCAGGGTGCGCTGGGCGACATGGGCGGCGTCTACACGCTGGGCACCTCGTTCGGCACGCGGGTCTGTAATAACGTGATCTTCGATGTCGACTCCTACACGTACGGCGGTTGGGGGTTGTATCCCGACGAGGGGTCAGAGGGGATCGTGTTTGAAAACAACCTGGTCTACAACACCAAAGACAGCTCGTTCCATCAGCACTACGGGCGCGATAACATCGTGCGCAACAACATCCTCGCATACAGCCGGCAGTATCAGGTGGCAATCACGCGCACCGAACCGCACCGTTCTGCCGTGATCGAAGGCAACATCATTTACTGGGCGCAGCCCGGCCGGGCGCTGGGGACGCCGCGCTACCGCGGCACGGAAAAAGCGCGCGTGGAGTGGCGGCGCAATCTGTGGTGGTGCGTCGACGGGCCGGTCGATTTCAACGGCAAGACGTTGGCGCAGTGGCAGGCCGAGGGTCGCGACACGGACGGGCAGGTGGCCGATCCCCTGTTTGTGGACGCCGCGGAGCGCGACTTCCGCCTGCGGCCGGCTTCGCCCGCTCTGGCGGCCGGCTTCGTCCCCTTCGATAGTTCCGAGGCCGGCGTTTACGGTGACCGCGCCTGGCGCCGCCGGGCGCGAAAGTGAGGTGCCCATGGGTTTTCTGCGCCGGACATTCTTTGCGACTCCCTGGCATCTGATTCGGTTCTTTGTCCCGCTGACGGCGGCGGTGCCGCTGTTGGTCTACCGGCTGACGCTGTTCACGCATGTCTACCCGGGTTATTCGGCGTTCTTGACTGCGGCGTCGGCAGGATTATGCCCGCAGGATGATCTTGCCTATCCGGTGTTTGCAATGGCCGCGCGCTGGGTGTCGGGGGTGGCCTACGCGGATCTGCCGGCGCGGCTGAATCTGTTTTGCGCGGTTTGCGGCGCTCTGGCCGTGTCGCTCTTCTACCTGCTGGCGGCGCGGCTGGTCTTTATGTTCGCGTGCGAGGATCCCGGCGGCGCATTGGCGGCGATGCCGCCGCGTCTGCGCGGGGGGGAAGATGATGCGGATGAGAGCGATGCGCCGGCGCGCGGCGAGGCCGGCCTTGCGATGAATGCGGACGGGACGCTCTCCATTCCGGTCTCGGTGCAGGCGCATAACCGTCGCGTGGCCCACGCCGCCGTGCTGGGCGGGTTGGGCGCGGCCAGCGTGCTGGCGTTCTGCGTGCCGTTCTGGCTGGTCGCGACCCGTCTTTATCCGTATGCCTTCGACCTGATGCTCGTTTTCTTGATCATCAACCTGATCATCTCCTATGACCAGCGGGGCAACCTGCTCTCGCTCTTTGCGTGCGTGCTGCTGCTGGGCGCGTGCAGCGTGGAGTCGCCGCTCTTCCTGATTCTGTTGCCGGTCGGCGGCGCGTTTCTCCTGCGCAGCATGGTGCTGAACGGACACGCCACGACCTACAAAGTGCTGTTCGTGGTGCTGACGGGGCTGGCCGGCCTGCTGCTGGCGCTGTATGTGCTGTGGCAGGCGGCCGAAGTGTGCGCCGCCATTCCGGTGCCGGCACCGCGCCCGATCCTGCGGGTTTTTCTCGAAACCATCAAGGTCGAGCTGATCCGGTGGATTCCCAGTTTTGGCTGGAGTTACGTCTTTGTGCAGTTTCTGTTCCCGGTGGCGATCGCTTTCTTCGTCTTCTCGCATGCTTTCCGCCGCCGCACGCCGTTGCTCTTTCTGATGCAGCTCGCGCTGGTCGTTCCGTTGTTGCCGACCCTGCTGAATCTCAGTGTCGCGAAAGGCGCTGCCGGCTCTATGACGTGGCTGACGCGGCTGCTCGATCTCCTCAACCTCGACGCTTCGATCTGGGGGGTTGCGCGGCTCACCTCAAAGGTTCCGGTCTACCAGCATGTCGTGATCGCGCTGTTTGTCGGGCTCATGATTGCAGTCTGGTTTTTGATGCGCGAGATGTTTCAAGAAAAGATCGACGAAGACCTCGATTATTACGAATACCGTGACAATCCCGCCGTTTGCCGCGCCGGTTCGCTGCTCTGCTGGCCGCTGCTGCTGCTGGCCTTTCTGGTGCCGGTCTTCAGTTCTCCCGACCTCAATCCAGAGGACGGTCAGTTTGCCGACCGTGTGGCCGATGAGATCTACCGCGAACTGGACGGCCGCGACTGGATCGTGAACATCCGGTTGCTGCGCCATCACGTGATGGTGCGAGCACACCGCGAGGGACGTGCGCTGACCTTTGTGTCGACCGATGACGAACGCGCAGGAAGAAGCGTGGCGCATGTGGCGGAGGTGATCCGCACGGATCCGTCGTTCGCCGCCACCCGCACCCGGCTGATCAATGCCGCCGACCTTTCGGTCGCCTCCTTCCTGCACGAATGGTTCCGTACCGACACCAATGCCTACACGCGGATTGTGCTTTTCGATTCGCCTGAACTGTGGCGCGACAACCATTTTCTGGCGCTGCCGACAGGGTTTTTCCTGAGCGGGGCGCCGCGGGACGCGGGCGTGGACAGTCTTGCGCTGCTGGCCCGGCATCAAGCGTTTACGCAGACGATGCGCCCGCTGGTGGCGCCGGAGACGCCCGACGGTATCCGGTACTATGCCTATGTGCGAAAGGGGTTGAACGATCAGCTCGTCCGCATGGCGAATGAACTGGGCATCCTGCTGGTGGCTCAGGAACGGGGAGCGGAGGCCGTTGCGCTGTTTAAGCAGGCTTCGCACGAAGCGCCGGACAATCTCAGCGTGGTTCTGAACCGCTATGAACTGGCTGTGAACAGAGGGGCCGGGGCGGAGGCGCAGGGCGAGATCGAGGCTCAACTTCGCCTGCTCCAGCAGCGCGAAGACATCGTCACGCTGACGGTCGCCTCGCTGCAGGCGCGCGACGGCACGCTGCTCAATCCTGACATTCTGGACTATGTCCGTAAAAACCTATGGAACAAGGGCGTGAGCTACCGGAACCTGATGGTGACCTCCAAAAGCTTTCGCACCGATCCGATGACGGCCCTGCGGGACAAGAAGCGCGAGCTGGTTCAGACCATCACGCGGCACATCGACGCGAACGAGTTTGACGACGCGGACCGGCATCTCAACCTGCTGCTGGATTTGGACGATAAAGACTCTTTCGCGCTGCTCAACAAGGCGCGCATCGCGATCGAACGCCGCGACCTGCCGGAAGCGGGCCTTTGGATGGACTTGGCCAAAGAAAACAAGGTGCCGCAGGAAGATCTGATCTGGCACGAGGCGGCGCTGCTGATCCTGGACGGCAAACGGGATGAGGCGCGCGAGATCCTCAACGCGGCCATTCCGTCCCGCCCGGGCGACATCCGCCTGTGGGGCCTGCTGGCTGAGATCCTGCTGCAAGCCGGCGAGTATCCGGAGCTGGAAAGCCGCGTCTATCCCGCGCTCCGCAGCGCGGCGAGCAAGAGCGAGCATTACCTGATGCACATGGTGCGCGGCTACATCCTGCGGAACAATGGTCCCAAGGATTATCCGCTCGCGCGGAACAGCTTCCTGCGCGCCCTCGCGCTCAACCGGCACCTGCATGCGGTGCGTGAAGACTTGTTGCGCCTTGACGACGCGCTGGATGTGCCGGCCTTTTGTGAAGAGGACGCCAAAGAAGTGCTGCGCCGCAATCCGGAGCATGCGTTCGCCAACTATCTGTGGGGCTCGGTCCGCCTGCGGCGCGGCGAGTTGGATCTGGCCGAAGACCTTTTCACACGCAGCCTCGAAAAGGAGCGCAACGCCCCGGCGTATGCGGGGCTCGGCGCGGTGCTGCTCGAGCGCGGTGCGATGGAACAGGCGGAGAAATTCCTGCGGCGCTCGCTGGAACTGGACGCGCAGCGCCTCTTCACGCGCCATGCCCTCGCCCGCCTGCTGATCGCGACCGGGCGGCTGGACGAGGCGTCGCGCGCGCTGGAAACCGTGCTGGCCGACCTGCCGGATGACCTTGACGTGCGCTTGACCTGGATCAGCCTGCTGATGCGGCAAAAGAAACTGGACCACGCGGCCATGTTGGTCTCCGACCTGTTGGATGACGAGGAGCTGCTGCCGCCCCATATCCGAAGCCGCTTGAAACCGCTGGCCGCTGAACTGTCGGCCGAACTTTCGAAATAATCACGACGCATGAAGGCCCTCCGTTTGTTTCTCTGGACCCTTGAATATCTCGCCTTGAGAGGGGTCGATCTGCTCTATCGGCTGGTGCCGGCCCGACATGCCTACGCGCTCGGAGCCGGCGTCACGTCGCTCGCCTATCCGCTGTTCCGCGCGCGGCGGCGCATTGCGGTGGACAACATCCTGCGCGCCCGTGTCACCGCAGATCCGGCGGAGGCAGACCGCATCGCGCGGCGCGCCTTCGGCCATCTGGCCGGCCACCTCTTCGAGGCGCTCAAGGTGGGGCAGGTGGTGACGGCGCAGAACTGGCGCGAGCACATCGTCTTCGACGGCCCGGCCGAATCCTTCGAGCTGTTGCTGGAACGCCCGGACGTGCCGATCATGATCCTCTCCGGCCATCACGGCGTGTGGGAGGCGGCCGTGACGATCGTCGCCTTCACCCGCCCGATGATCGCCGTGGCGCGCAAGATGAACAATCCTTTTGTTGAACGCTTTCTTAAAGAGCGGCACTTCCGCGGCGCGATTACGATCGTGCCCAAGAAAATGGGCTTTGCGCCCAGCGTGTTGCGCCAGTGGAGGCAGACCGGCGCGGCGATGACGCTGGTCATGGACCAGCACGCCGGCAAAAAACAAGGCGTGATGGTTGATTTTATGGGGCATCCGGCCTCCACGCACACCTCGCCCGCACGTCTGCACCTCAAGACCGGCGCGCCGATTTTGGCCGGTGCCTTCATCCGCGACGGCGCCTTCCGGTATCGCATGGTCACGGGCGAGCCGATCCGCTTCACCGCAACGGGCGACAGAGAGCGCGATGTCGCTGATCTGCTCACGGTGATCAACCAGCGCCTTGAGACTGTGATTCGCCGCTATCCCGAACAGTACCTCTGGGCGCACAAGCGCTGGCGATAAAAAAACGGCGGATAAGAACTCACGCTCTTACCCGCCGCCAGGGAGGACATATATAATTTTGTCGTAACCATACAGGGGGGAACCTGTATCCGCGATCACGGGGGAATGTGTCGCACTAGGTTACACAGTCCAACAACCTGGGGGAGGTTGTTTGAACAGGGTGTATCATACGTGATGCACCCCGGTTTTGTCAATGGGGGGCGATTGATTTTTTTTAACTATTACGTATCGGCTTGGTAATCAATGAGTTGTGTCAATTGCTTTGTCGCCTAATCACGGGGTGGCGTCAAAAAACACCTGTGTACTAAAGTATGCTGGCAGCGGCCGCCGCCGCCAGTGCCGCGGCGGCGGCGGGCCGGGGCCGCGGGATGCGCAGGAAGAACGGCAGGAATGCGGCGCCGGCGAAGAGCGGCACGGCCAACAGCAAGACAGGCAGAGACGGGCGCGGTGCGGCGGCGAGCAGGACGGCACCGGTCACGGTATACAGCGCCTGGGCTGCGCCGCCGAGCAAGGCTTCAACCTGTTGCCGGCGCAGGTCGCCGTCTGTGCCCGCCACGCTGCCGTCCGTATCGGCCGGCAGCGCGAGCAGGCCCAGCGCGGATGCTGCGAGCCAAATCGCGGCAGGCGGTGCCGCGCGCAGGCGGCTGAAGAGCGCGTGCCAGCCGGGCTCAGCCGTCAGCCGGAACGCCGCGCCGACCAGCAGCGCGGGCGGCAGCAGCAGCACACCGCAGCGGGCCGCGTGCCAGAGCCAGGGGCGCCAGACCCGTTCGCCGCAATAGGGGCATACGCAGGCGTTCCGTTCCGCCTGCCGGCCGCAGGCCACGCAGTGTCCGCTGCTCACGGCGTGTCCGGGCACATGGGGCTTGTCAGCAAAAAACCTGTTGCGCATCTCACCTCTCTTTCGCAGCATCGCGGAAAATGTAGATCGCGCCGGGTGGGGCGTCAAGCCCGTAACCCTGAAATACAACCGAATGGTGGACATGACGCAGGGATGGAATTGTGCTTTAATGACCACGCTGAACTGGGTGGAAGGCCCGCAACCAGGCCAAGTACGGGGGAGAGCCATGCACATTGTTGTCTGTGTCAAACAGGTCCCGGATACGACGAACGTCCGCATTAATCCGGAAACCAATACGCTGATGCGCGAAGGGGTGGAAAGCATTATCAATCCCTTCGATGAATTCGCGCTGGAAGAAGCGCTCAAGCTGAAGGATGCCCACGGCGCGCGCGTCACGGTCATCTCGATGGGGCCGCCGCAGGCGGAAGTCGTGCTGCGCGAGGCCATGGCCCGCGGCGCCGACGATGTGGTGCTGCTGACTGACCGCGCCTTTGCCGGCGCGGACACGCTGGCCACGTCGTATGCGATTTCGCAGGCGATCAAGAAGGTCAACGCGCGGCCCGATCTGGTACTCTTCGGCAAGCAGGCGATCGACGGCGACACCGCGCAGGTGGGGCCTGGCGTCTCGGAGTTTCTGGATTGCGCGCTCGTCACGTATGTCAAATCGATCAAGGTCGAGGGCGACACCTATACGGTCGAGACCCAGATGGACGAGGGCGTAGACGTGATCGAGGGGAAGATGCCCGCCGTGATGACCGTCGTCAAGGAGGCCTCGACGCCGCGCTTCGCCACGCTCAGCGGCTGGATGCAGGCCAAGAAGGTCGAAATCCCGCGCTGGGGAGCGAAAGAGGTGAAGGCGGAAGCGGCCATGTGCGGGCTGGAAGGGTCGCCCACCAAGGTGGTTAAGATCTTCGCGCCGCCGGTCAAGACCGGCGGGGTGCGCATGGACGGCCGCGAGGAGCCTTCGGCGGCGGTTGACGCGATCGTGAAACTGTTGCAGGACAAGGGGGTTGCATAATGATGGCAGACGCACCGATTTTCATTGATCCCGCGAAGTGCCGCGGCTGCAAGAAGTGCATCACCGCGTGCCCGTTTGACGCGCTTTTCATGGAGGGCAAGCTGGCGGTGGTGAAGCCGGACGAGTGTCGCGCCTGCAACGCCTGTATCAAAGCCTGCCCGTTCAAGGCGATCACCTCGACGGCCAAGGCCGAGACCAAGAAAGCCGATCTCGGCGACTTCAAGGGCATCTGGGTCTTTGCCGAGCAGCACCACGGCAAGGTGCAGGAGGTGGCGTACGAGCTGCTGGCCACCGGCCGCCGCCTTGCCAAGGACCGCGGTTGCGAGCTGGCGGCCGTGGTGCTGGGCCACAACGTCAAGGATTCCGCGTCGCACCTGATCGCGGCAGGCGCCGACAAAGTGTATGTCGTCGATCAGCCCGAGCTGGCCGAATACGAGGCGAACGTTTACACCGACGCGCTCAACCAGTTGATCGCGAAATACAAGCCCGAAGTGATTCTCGCGGGCGCCACGGCGGTGGGCCGCGCCTTCTTCGCTAAGGTGGCGGTGCGCGCGCGCACCGGTCTGACGGCCGACTGCACGGCGCTATCGATCGACAAAGAGAGCCACCTGCTGCATCAGACCCGCCCGGCGTTCGGCGGCAACATCATGGCCACCATCATGACGCCCAACCACCGGCCGCAGATGGCGACGGTGCGCCCCAAGGTCTTCAAGATGACGCCGCCTGATGCCAAGCGCAAGGGCGAGACGCTGCTCGAGGCGCTCAAGCTCGTGGCCGGCGACACGCGCATCGTCAAGGCCGAGCGCAACGCCTCGGCCGTGAACATCGCCGAGGCCGAGATCATCGTGGCCGGCGGGCGCGGCCTGAAGAAGGCCGAGAACCTGGAGCAGCTCAAGCGGCTGGCCGACCTGCTCGGCGGCGTCGTGGGCGTGTCGCGCGCCTGTGTGGATGCCGGCTGGATCTCGGCCTCGCATCAGGTGGGGCAGACCGGCAAGACGGTGTGCCCGAAGATCTATCTGGCGTTCGGCATCTCCGGCGCGATCCAGCATCTGGAGGGCATGCGCGGAGCCGATACGATTATCGCAATCAACAACGATCCCCATGCCGCGATCTTCAACGTGGCGGACCTCGGGATCGTGGGCGACCTGTTTGAAATCCTGCCGATGCTGATCGAAGCGGTCGAGGCGAAAAACAACGGCGCGAAATAAGTCAGGGAATCCGGAATTTTTTTGGGGAGAGGGCATTATGGCGAACACGATGAAACAGCCGATTCACACCGATATCCTCTGCGTGGGGGCCGGCGTGGCCTCGCTGGCGACGGCGCTGGCGCTGCTGCGCACGCTCAAGGCGCAGGCGAAAGGCTCCTTGCCGCGCGTGACGATCATCGACAAGGGGCGCAACGTGGGCAGCCACGTGCTGTCCGGCGCGGTGATCGATATGAGCGGGTTCGAGGGGCTGCTGACCGAGGAGGAGGTCAGCAAGATGCCGGTCGAGGCGCGTGTCAGCACCGAAGCGTTCCACATGCTGTTCAACGCGACGAGCGCGATGAAGATCCCGTGGGTCCCGCCGCTGATGCAGGCGCACGGCTACCCGGTCGGCTCGCTGACCAAGCTCACGCAGTACCTGGCGCAGCTCTGCGAGAAAGAGGGCGCGGAGGTCTACACCGGCTTTGCCGCGACCGAGCTGATCGAAAACAACAAAGGCCGCGTGATCGGCGTCAAGATCGGCGACAAGGGCCTGGACCGCGACGGCAAGCCGAAGTGCAACTACACGCCGGGCGAGGAGATTTACGCCAAGGCCGTGGTGCTGGGCGAGGGGGCCTGCGGCATCTTGACCGACAAGCTGATCGCGCGCAAGGGTTTGCAGGGACAGCGCGGCCAGTCGTACGCCGTGGGTATCAAAGAGGTGATCGAGGTCCCGGCCAACGAGTCGCGGGTCGGCGAGATTGCCCACACCTTCGGCTATCCGGCCGACTGGAGCACCTACGGAGGCGGGTTCGTTTATCATGTTTCACCCACGCAGGTGATGATCTGCTACGCCTACGCGCTGGATTATGCCCATCCCGAGATCGACCCGCACCTGCTCTTCCGCAAGTTCAAGGCGCATCCGGTGATGGCCGAGCACATCAAGGGCGGCAAGGCCGTGGCCTACGGCGCCAAAGTGATTCCCGAGGGCGGCTACTACTCGGTGCCGCAGGTGGTCGCCGACGGTGCGCTGATCGTGGGTGACGGCGCCGGCCTGGTGGATACGCTGCGCATCAAAGGCATCCACATCGCGGCGCAGTCGGGCCGCGCGGCGGCCGAGACGCTGGCCGAGTGCTGGAACAAGGATGACTTTTCTTTCGAAGCGCTCAAGCCTTACGGCGAGCGGCTCAAGCAGACCGAAGGCTGGAAGCAGCTCAAACGCGTCAAAAACGTGCGCGCGCCCTTCTCGACCAACCTGGTCCTCGGCGTGATGAGCGCAGGCTGTGCCTGGGCGACCTTCGGCAAGTTTCCCTTCTGGCAGGTGCCGATGGCGCCCGACCACGAGGAGATGCTGCCGCTCAAGGGCGGGCGTCTGCCGGAGCCCGAGAGCGTTGAGGCCGGCCCGACCTCGCCGGACCGCCTGACCGATGTCTTCATGTCCGGCACGATCCACGACGAGGATCAGCCGTGCCACCTTAAAATTCTTGATCGCAAACGGTGCGACGAATGTATTAAACTTTATGGCGCACCTTGTCAAAGGTTCTGTCCGGCCGAAGTGTACCGGTTGGAGGATGGCCACATTCATGTGGACTTCTCAAACTGCTTGCACTGCAAGACCTGCCAGATCAAGGATCCTTTCCAGAACATCGAATGGACGTTCCCGCAGGGGGGGGACGGCCCCCGCTACACGCGCATGTAATCGAGCAACCTCATATCAGTCAGAGACAACACCATGAACACCACCACATTCAACCGCAGAGATTTCATCAAGGCCGCCGGAGCAACGGCGGCGTTCTTGCCGACGTTCAGCGTCCTGAGCCAGGAGTACAAGGCTGAGACCATCGGTCCCGCTCAAGACCAGGTCAATGTCGGCGTGATCGGCTACGGTGCCGAGGGGCAGATCCTCGTCGATGCCGCCATCAAGATCCCCGGCGTCCGCATCAAGGCGGTTTGCGATATTTGGCCTTACCATCGCCAGAAGGCGCGCGGTCTCGGACGTCTCGGACACGATGTGACGTCAAAGACGGTCTATGAGGATTACCGCGAGATGCTCGCGAAAGAGGACAAGAACATCGACGCGGTGATCATCGCCACGCCGGACTGGATGCACGCCGAGCACACCAACTACTGTCTCAAGGCCGGCAAGCACGTCTATTGCGAGAAGGAGATGTCCAACAGCTTGGAGAAGGCCGCGTCGATGGTGAAGGCCCAGCGCGAGACCGGCAAGATTCTCCAGATCGGTCATCAGCGCCGCTCCAACCCGCGCTATATGCACGCGATCAACCGCGTGATCCGCGAGTCAAACATGCTGGGGCGCGTGACCCACGCGTACGGCCAGTGGAACCGTTCGGTGGCGCCCTTCATCAAGGATCACCCCCGCCTGGACATCCCCATCGAGACGCTCCAAAAGTATGGGTATGAGAATATGGAGCAGTTCCGGAATTGGCGCTGGTTCGCCAAGTACGGCGGCGGCCCGATGGTCGACCTCGGCTCGCACCAGATCGACCTCTTCTTCTGGGTGTGGGACTGCGTGCCGATCTCTGTCACCGCCATCGGCGGCAACGACTATTACAACCGCCAGATGAACGACAATGTCATGGCGATGTACGAGTTCAAGACCAAGGAGGGCAAGATCAACCGCGCCTACTACCAGGTGC
This sequence comes from Kiritimatiellia bacterium, assembly GCA_028684935.1. Classification (GTDB taxonomy): domain Bacteria; phylum Verrucomicrobiota; class Kiritimatiellia; order RFP12; family UBA1067; genus DUPH01. The sequence continues at coordinate 15,118 of JAQUEX010000031.1, forward strand.
TGACGACCTCCAGCCGCGGCGGGTTCTATGAGCAGTTCATGGGCGAAGACGGCTCGTTGACCATTGCCGAAATCGCCGCACGCGGCAACACCGTGCAGCGTGAGGTGCGCGCGGGCGGTCCCGAGGAATCGCAGTGGGTTGAGTTCGCCAAGCAGGGCCTCGTGGTGCAACCGAAGAAGGCCGTCTCCCGCGAGGTGACCAGCAATGTCGCGGTCGACGCGCGTGTGACGGCGGCGGCCGATGGTTGGCCGCTGCCGGTGGATCTGCTGAAGCCGGCCCACATGCCGCACCTTGAGAATTTCTTTGATGCGGTGCGTACCAACAATCCGAAACTGTTGAACTGCCCGGCCGATCTGGCCTACGAGTCTGCTGTGGCCGTGCTGGCCGCCAACACGTCGGTCGCCGAGCGCAAGACGATCTATTTCAAGCCGGAAGAGTTCCATGTGTAAGCAGCGGACAGGTCCGACCGGTCTGACATGTCGGACGGATAGGAAGTAATCGAATGAAAAGAGTTTTATCTATCACACTGGCCTGCGCGGCCGCCACGGCGTTCGCGACGGTTGAGTCGCACTGGGACGGCGGGCGCAACACGCCTGTTCACCGTCTCGCCATGCTGGACGAGTTCGGTGATGCGATCTCGCCGGGATCACCGAACGCGCTGCCTGTCAGCACGCGGCAAACGTGCGGCCAGTGCCACGACTACGCCGCCATCTCGTCCGGCTGGCACTTCAACATGTCCGGCACGAACACGGCGCACGGACGCCGCGGCGAGCCTTGGTTCCTGATCGACCCGGTCAGCGGGTCGCAGGTCCCGATGAGCCTGCGCGATTGGCCCGGCACGTATAACCCGGATCAGCTCGGCATGACCCACTGGGAATTTGTCTACGCCTTCGGGCGTCACATGCCCGGCGGCGACATGGCTGATCCCGGTGAATCGCTGGCCGAAGGCGGGCCGCGCGCCCGCTGGGATGTCTCTGGCCCTATCGAAATCAACTGTTTCGTCTGTCACAGCCAGAGCAAAACCTATGACCACAGCGAATGGGTGCGCCTCATCATGCGCCAAAATTTCCGCTGGGCCGCCACCGGTGCCCTCGGACTGGGCGAGATCCTCGGCATGGGGTCGCGCGTGCCCGACTACTGGCACGCGATGCGAGGCCTGAACCGTGACGATGCGGTCTATGCCGTGCCGCCGCACGTGGTCTATGACACCCGGCAGTTCGACACCAAGAACCGTACGGTGCTGCAGGTCGGCGCGCCGGGCAACGAAAACTGTCTGAACTGCCACTCGACATCGCAGGCCGGCATGCCGCACAAAGACATCGACGGCGACGTGCATCTGCGCGCCGGCATGAGCTGCGCCGACTGCCACGGCAACGGCGAGAACCACGCCATCGCGCGCGGCTACGAAGGCGACAACACAGGCAAGATGGACAAGACCCGCGCCAGCGCGAGCTGCGTGGGTTGCCACATGGGCACAGACCTCGCCCGCGCCGGCCGCCACGGCGCCCCCGCGCCGAAGCATGTCGGCATTCCGGTCAGCCACTTCAAGGATCTGAGCTGCACGGCCTGCCACGCCGGCGTGACCGATGAAGGGATGCTGGCGCAGGTGCGCACCTCGCGCGCCAACCGCATGGGTGTTTACGGTCGTGCCCGCTGGGCCACGCCGCAACCGTTCATTCTGGAGCCGGTCTTCGTGCGCAACGAAGCGGGCAAGATCGAGCCGCGCCGCATGTCGTGGCCGGCCTTCTGGGGCGTGCGCGACGGCGAGGGCGTCAAACCGCTTGCTCCCGAAAAGATTCATGCCGCGTGCGCCGGCCTCCTCGATGTGCGCGAACAGGCGGGCGCGATACTCGCGACCTTCGCCACCGACCCCAACGTGCCCACGCCCGTGCTGGCGGTGGACCGCAAGCTGTTCGTCAAGAACGTGGACGGTGTGATCGTGCCCGCCGGTGAGTCGGACAAAGCCGACGGGTGGTATTATCAGACCACGAACGGGCTCGTTTCCGTGGTCCCCGCGTTCGATCCGCTTGCTGACACCGACAAGATGACATCCGAACAGCAGTCCGCATTCACGGCGAATACGAAGGCTCTGGCGAACCTGCTCCAGACGCTCGACGCCTCGACGCTCGCCCTGACGAATGGTTATGGCGCGGTGGTGTATGGCACCCATCTCTTTTTCCGCGGCGGCGACAACGATGCCGTGATCTCGACTAACGTCGCGGACAAGGCGGACGCGCCCCGGGTCGGCTGGTATAAGGACGGCCGGTTTTCGCCGCTCGTGAACGACTACGTGATCCGCAACGCGGCGGCGCTCAGCGGCACGGATTGCACGCTCACCGAGGAGATGGTCGCCGGCGGCCTCAAGCGTCTGGCCGGGGCCGGGGAGAAAGAGTCCGTCTATGTCGCGCACGGCCAGGTGTGGTCGCTCGCCGCAGACGGCGCGCTTGTCGCGAAAGTGGACAAGGCGGCCGAACCGGTCTCGTGGGCCTTTGGCCATGACGTCCGCCCGGCGCGCATGGCGCGCGGCGCGCGTCCGGCCAAATGCGCGGACTGCCACACCGTGGACTCCGCGTTCTTCTTCGCGAAGGTGGCCTCTACCGGTCCTCTGCTGACCGCCAAGATGTTGGTCAAGGCGCAGAACGAGTTCATGGGGCTCAGCGGCAGCTACAACAAGCTCTTCGGAACCACGTTCCTGATGCGCCCGCTCTTCAAGGTCTTCCTCTGGACGGTTTTCGTTCTGGTGCTGCTGGTCGTGGTGGCGTTCATCGCGGCGGCGGTGCCTGCGGTGCTGGCTAAGACGGCGCTGCCGTACGGCAAGCCCTGCGAGAAGCAGGCCGTCATGATCGACAAAGGCGCGGCGGTCGGCTTGGGGCTGGCCAGCGCTTACCTCGGCCTGTCGGGTGCGCTCGGCTGGTTCTTCCACCTGATGACCGGGTACCTCCTCATCTTCCACATGGTGGCGGGCGGTCTGTTCGCGTTCTGCCTGGTTGTTCTGATCGCCCTTCGCGGCGGGCGGCGCATCGCCAACGCCAAGCGCAATCTGTTGTGGGCGGTCGTCCTGGCGCTGGGCGTGCTGGTGATCTTCACCGCGGTCGCGCCGATGATGACGTGGTTCGGCACTGACTGGCAGCACACGATGCTTGCGGCCCACCGCTGCGTGACCTTCTCCTTCCTCGCCGTCGCGGCGTGGATGTGCCTGACGGGCGGACGGAAAGAATAGGAGACGTGCGAATGTGCGTGAGTGCGTGAGTCATGAAACGCAAGGCGTTCACGCACTGACGCACTCACGCAAAATGGCCCCCCCTGTCCACAAGTTCGGGCATCAGGCGATGAACACCGTGTTCGAGGTGATGCTCGTAGAGGATGACGCGCAGGTCGCGGAAAGCGCGGCCTACGCGGTCTTCCAGAAGGTGGACAGGCTGGAAGAGCAGATCAGCCGATTCCTCGATGTGAGCGAAGTGGCGATGATCAGCCGCATCAAGCCCGGCGAGACCTACCGCGTTTCGCCGGAGACGCTCGACCTGCTGCTGATCGCCACGCGGGTCTGCGCCGCCACGCGGGGGGCTTTCGACGTGACCGTGGGCACCGTCATGGACGCGTTGCGCGGGGTCGGCCACCGGTGGGGCGGACTCACTGAAAAAGAGCGCAGGGATGCGCTGGACGCCTGCGGCATGAACCGCCTGGTGATCGACACCGAGAATCTGCTGGTCGCGGTGAATCCCGACCGCCAGGGACGGGATACGCCGCTGGAACTCGATTTCGGCGCGCTCGGCAAAGGGTATGCCGTGGACCTTGGTTGCGAACTGCTCCAGAACGACTACGGGTTCGCCGATTTCCTGATCCACGGCGGCACCAGCTCGGTGGCGGCCAGAGGGTCGATGGGCGACGGCCCGCCGGGGTGGCCCGTCGGCGTGGGCGGCGACTGGAAAAAGCGCGCGGGTCTGGATGCCGTGCGCGTGAGCGGCGGCGCGATCAGCGGGTCCGGCTTTGAGGTCAAAGGCGCACACATCGTGGATGTGCGACACGGCGTGGCGGCGGCGCGACACGCCGCAGCATGGTCGTATGCGCCGACGGCGGCGCTGGCCGACGCGCTCTCCACCGCATTTCTCGGCATGAGCTGGGGCGAGATCGAGAAGGCCTGCGAGGCGCTTGAGGGCTGCGGTGCGCTGGTGGCGCGGGAACAGCCTGAGTGGATGGACAGGGTACGCAGACCGGTCAGGCAATGCGGATGCTTCCCGCTGCCGCATCTGTAGCGCATCGGACCGTTGCCCGAATCCGGTGCGGTCCCCCCGTCGGCATTTTCAACCGAATGGTGGACATGACAGAGAAGAAATTATTTGCTTCAATGATGACGTTAAACGCGGGGAAGATCTCTGCGGAGCGGCATCTCACGAAGCACAACTGAAGGAGGACAGAACAATGAAACACACAGGCATCATGGTTGCGGCCGTTGTGGCCGCCGGGCTGGTCGTCTCGGCCGAAGCCCAGGAGAAGGTCCAGCTCAAGATCGAGCTGCCGAAACCGCAGTTCACGGGTACGCCCAAAGACATCCGTTCGCCGAACCTCGAGCCTGCCCGCGGCGGCAAGCCCCGTCCGGCAATCGATGTTCCGGCCGGCGCCGACAAGGTGCTCTCGAAGGACTGCAAGGTCACGTCGAGTGATCCGGAGCCGATCATCGGCGAGCTGGCGTTCATCACCGACGGCGACAAAGAGCATGACGCCGCGACGTATGTTGAACTCGGCCCCGGCACGCAGTGGGTGCAGGTCGATCTGGGTGCGGAGAAGGAAGTCTACGCCGCGTGCGTGTGGCACTACCACGGCGAGGCGCGCGTCTATCGCGACGTGGTCTGCCAGATCTCCAATGACCCGGACTTCATCGACGGCGTCGTGACGGTCTTCAACAACGACCACGACAATTCGTCGAAGCTGGGCGAAGGCAAAGAGAAAGAGTACATCGAGACCAACGAGGGCCGTCCTTTCGCCGTCAACGGCGTGAAGGGGCGGTATGTCCGCTTCTCCAGCAAGGGCAACACCTCGAACGAGATGAACCACTACACCGAGGTCGAAGTGTACGGCAAACCCTGAGCAGGCAAGGCGGAGCGAGGAGGCAGGATTTAGGAGTTGAGAGCTTCGGCGCGCGTGCCGGACAGTTTCTGAATCCGATCCCTGACTCCGGCTGGCATGTGCCGGACATGAAGGCGGTGTGGTGGACCCAGAGTCTGCCCGCCGCTTTTTTTATTGTGAGGTGTCAAATGCTATTGGCTCGCGGAATGGTAATGGTTGCCGGAGTGATGTTGGCCGTTCAGGTTTGGGCGCGGCCTATGGATCTCCGCTCACCTAATCTTGAGGCATCGCGTATGGGGAAACCGCGGCCTCCGGTTTACGTCCCGTTTCAGGCAACAAATAATGTGGCGCTGGGGTGTGTTGTAACGGCCAGCACGGCTCCTACGCTTCAGGATTCGGTTGATTGCCGAACACCGCATGGGGATATCAACTGTGTTGTCGATGGCGACAAGGAGCATGATGATAATCGTTTCAATTTGCCGTCTGGAAGGCAATGGGTCCAACTCGATCTAGGAACGACTCTAGAAGTGTGGGCTGTTCAGATCTGGCATGCCTATGACTATCCCTGCGTCTATCATGATGTCGTGGTCCAACTGTCGAATGATCCAGACTTCATCGACGGTGTTGTGACAGCCTTCAATAATGACCATGACAACAGCGCGGGCCTCGGGATGGGAATGGATAAGGAGTACATTGAGACGAACGAGGGGCGGTGTGTTGAGGTTGAAGGTGTTCCATCACGATTTATCCGGATCTACAGCAGCGGTTGCACCGAGACGCCTGTGAATCGTTATACCGAGATTGAAGTCTACGGGCGCAAGCCGGTTGACATCCCTGATAATAAAGAACCTAGAGTGCTGTTGCGGATCATGTTACCCAAGCCGATTTTCACCTAGATGTCATGGATCACGTTCTGAGGAAGGGGGATCATCATGAAAACAACCAGTCAAAACGCCCTGTTTGCCATCCTGCTGGCCATGGCCGGCCATGTCGGATGCAACCAATCCAAGACCGAGCCCGGCTATGTGCCTGCGGGCCGAACCACAGAGGGACGCCGCGAATCGGTCGCCCCTGTCACGCCTGCGGAGGAACGTTCGTCAGCCGGTTCGGGGAACGTTTGTTTGACGATTCATCTGCCCAAGCCGCAGTTCACGGGCACGCCCAAAGACATCCGCTCGCCGAACCTCGAGCCTGCGCGCGGCGGCAAGCCGCGTCCGCCGATCGATGTTCCGGCCGGCGCCGACAAGGTGCTCTCAAAGGATTGCAAGGTCACGTCGAGCGACCCGGAGCCGATCATCGGCGAGCTGGCGTTCATCACCGACGGCGACAAAGAGCACGACGCCGCGACGTATGTCGAACTCGGCCCCGGCACGCAGTGGGTGCAGGTCGATCTGGGCAAAGAGAAAGTAATCTACGCCGCGTGCGTGTGGCATTACCACGGCGAGGCGCGCGTCTATAGCGACGTGGTCTGCCAGATCTCCAATGACCCGGACTTCATCGACGGCGTCGTGACGGTCTTCAACAACGACCACGACAACTCGTCGAAGCTGGGCGAAGGCAAAGAGAAAGAGTACATCGAGACGAACGAGGGCCGTCCTTTTGCCGTCAACGGCGTGAAGGGGCGTTATGTCCGCTTCTCCAGCAAAGGCAACACCTCGAATGAGATGAACCACTACACCGAAGTTGAAGTGTACGGCAAACCCTGAGAAGTCAAGGAGGAGTGAGGAGCTAGGATTTAGGAGTTGGGGATTTCGGCGCGAGTGCCGGACAGTTTCTGAATCTGATTCCTGACTCCGGCTGGCATGTGCCGGACATGAAGGCGGTGTGGTGGACCCAAAGTCTGCCCGCCGCCTTTTTGCATTGTGTCGATACCCGTAGAAGAGTAACATCTGACACTTATTTGGTAATAGGTTTGTTTGTGCGGAGTGAAGGAGTTGCGGGTGAGTCATACGATCGATGTGGCCTATGTGGCTGAACTGGCCCGGCTGGCGCTGACACCGGAAGAAAAAGATACGTTTCAGCAGCAGTTGGAAACGATCGTCCGTTATGTCGAAAAGATCGGCGAATTGGATCTGGACGGGATTGAACCCACGATGCACGGCCAGTCGGTCGTCAATGTGTTCCGTGAAGACGTTGTGGTGCCTTCGGTCGGGCGTGACTGCTTTTTGGCCAACGCTCCGGAGCGAAATGACGCGGAGATCCGGCTGCCGAAGATCGTGGAAGATGCGTGAGGGGAGTCGGATAAGATGGTTGGAGCGGCATTAACGCTTGGCGCGGCGGCGGAAGGTTTGCGAAAGAAGACGTTTTCATCGGTTGAACTGACTCAGTCGGTTCTGGCCGCGATACGTGAGAAAGACGGCGCGCTGAACGCCTACCTGAGCGTCGATGAAGCGGGCGCTCTGCAGCAGGCGGCGGCGGCCGACGCGGCGCGCGCGGCGGGGCGTGACGGCGACCTGCTGGGCATCCCGGTGGCCGTGAAGGATTTGATCAATGTGGCGGGGCAGCCCTGTTCCTGTGCGTCGAAGATGTTGGCCGGCTATGTCGCGCCGTATGACGCCACGGTGTCGGCGCGGCTGCGGGCCGTAGGCGCGGTCTTTGCGGGACGCACCAATATGGACGAGTTCGCCATGGGGTCGTCGACCGAGGGGTCGGCTTTCAAAACAACCCGCAACC
>JAQUEX010000222.1 GCA_028684935.1 Kiritimatiellia bacterium
ACGCAGCAAACGCGCTCCGCAGGGACTCATCATTCGTCGAATAGGCAAGATTGCCAACATAGATGTCCATGTCTCTGTCCTTCTGTACTTCACTCACGCCATGTTTGTTCTGTGTCTGGCGGAACCGATTCCCATGGCCAAAAACGGTTCCGTAGGCAACCCGCCTATCCTGCGCGGTTTACAAACGTAAACGAGCGACAGTCCCAAAGTGGTCTGCGGTGGATTGCTGGAAGAGTCAGAAGGACGCGAGAACGCTGAACCACAAAAAAACGGGCTGGCGTCATGACGAACCTGGGCTTCTAGCCTCCACACTTCAAAAAAAATCACCTGTTGCCCTGTTTCAGGCAACCCCTCCATCACGACGAACCGAAACCCAGAGTCCTAGGACGTAGAAAAAATCAGCCGTTCCGCAATTGATGTCACCAGTATTATCTTTTTCATGACCGCGTGTCAATACCCCCGCGCAACTTTTTTTTCGGTCTTTTTTCACCGCGCGATCCACCCATCCGACGCGATCCCTGTGGGCCATCCCTTTTCGGGTTCACTGTTCAAAGTAGGTGTAGCCTCGCAGGCCGTTGTCGTACGCGGCGAGGATTTCACGGCGCTCGGCGGGCGTGATGCGTTTGGCTTTGACCGCTTCCTCCGCCAGCGCGCGGAACTGCTCCATCAGGCGTTCCGGACGGTACTCGACGTAGCTCAGCACGTCGCCGACCGAGTCGCCCTGCAGTTCCTGCACGTATTCAATCTCGCCGTCTTCATCAACCTGCACGCTTACGACATTGGTGTCGCCGAACAGGTTGTGAAGATCGCCCAGCGTCTCCTGATACGCGCCGACCAGAAAGGCGGCGAGCATGTAGGGCTCACCCTTGCGCAGCGCGTGCACCGGCAGCACGGACTTGACATCGTGCTGGTCGATGAACTTGTCGATGCGCCCGTCGCAGTCGCAGGTGATGTCCGACAGGCAGGCCATGCGCGTCGGCTTTTCGGTCAGGCGGTGGATCGGCATGATCGGGAAGAGCTGGTCGATGGCCCAGGCGTCGGGCAGCGACTGGAAGACGCTGAAGTTGCAGTAGTAGACGTCCGCCAGCAGGGCGTCGAGGCCGAGCAGGTCTTTGGGGACGATCTTGAGGCCGGGCAGCAGCTCGCGGATGCGGGTCAGAATGTGCCAGAACAGGCAGTCGGCGGCCGCATGCTGGCGCAGCGTGATGTCGCCGTGCTTGAAGGCCTTCTGAATCTCCTCGCGGTAGTAGAGCGCGTCGTTGAACGACTCCTGAAGGTTTTTGAGGCTCAGCGTGCGCGCCACGTACATCATGTTCTCAAGCGCCTCGGGGCGCGGCTCGGGAATGTTTTCCGGGCACTCCTTCTCCTCATAGATCGCGGCGTCGAGCACATTGATGACCAGCACCGAGTAGTAGCCGATCAGCGCGCGGCCGGATTCGCTGATGACGGCCGGGTGGGGAATCTCGGCCTCGTTGCAGGCGGTCATGATCCCCTCGATCACGTCGGCGCAGTACTCAGAGATGTCATAGTTCGCGCTGCTGGCGAAATTGGTGTGCGAGCCGTCGTAATCGATGGCCAGGCCGCCGCCGATGTCGAAGATTCCCATGCGCGCGCCCTCTTTGACCAGGCCGACGTAAAAGCGCGAGGCTTCCTTGACGGCGTCGCGGATCTCGCGGATGTTCGGCACCTGCGAGCCGAGGTGGTAGTGCAGCAGCTCGAGGCAATCCAGCATCTGCGCGTCGCGCAGGGAGTCGACCACATCGATCACCTGCGACGGGGTCAGGCCGAAGACGCTGCGCTCGCCGCCGGACTCGGACCACTTGCCGCCGACGCGGCTGGAAAGCTTCACGCGGATGCCCATGCGCGGCCGGATGCCGAGCGCGGCCGAACGCTCGAGGATCAGGTTCAGCTCGTCGGTCGTTTCAAGCACCAGAATGGTCTGAAGTCCCATCTTGAGCGACGAGAGTGCGAGGTCGATGAACTCCGCGTCTTTGTAGCCGTTGCAGATCAGGAAGGCTTCCGGATCGCGCATGTAAGCCAGTGCGGCAATCAGCTCGGCTTTTGATCCCGCTTCGAGCCCGTGATGGTAGGGGGCGCCGAAGGTCACCACATCATGGACCGCCTGCTGCTGCTGGTTGACTTTAATCGGGAAAACGCCGCGATACACATTCTGGTAGGCGTAGTCCGCGATCGCCTTTTTGAACGACTCATTGATCAGGCGAATACGGTTGCCGAGCAGGTCGCTGAAACGCAGCAGCAGCGGGAGGCTCATGCCGCGGTCGTGCAGGCCGTGGACGATGTCCGAGAGGTTGACGCGGACCGTGCCGGTGGCGTTCTTCAGATTGACGGCCGCGAAGCCGTCGTCTGTCACCATGAAGTGGCCCTGGCCCCACGCGCCGACGCCATACAATTCGGCGCTTTTCACACTGTTCCAGCCGTCCAGCGCATCCAGCAGGTTTTGTGACATTTCGGGTTCGTTGCCTCACGTGCTCACTGTGTTGACGATCGATTCCCCGCGCAGCCTGTCCGGTGCCGGGGAGGTGAAAGAAAGCGTGTCAAACCATGCCAAACCCGGGGGCAAAGCGCAATAGCAAAACACGGCGGAATCACACTCAGCCTGACGTCTCCTCTTCACCTGACCGATACGCCTGCGCCCGACATTGAGTTTTGCGGACGAGTCACGTATCATGGATTCCTATGACTGATTACTCGAAGCTTCTGAACCCGGAACAATGCGAAGCCGCGACGGCGGGCGAAGGCCCCTTGCTGGTGCTCGCGGCAGCCGGCACCGGCAAGACGCGCACCCTGGTGTACCGCGTGGCGTATCTGGTCGAGCGCGGCGAACGTCCCGACGGCCTGCTGCTGCTCACCTTCACCAACCGCGCGGCGCGCGAGATGCTGGAACGCGCCAAAGAGGTGGCCGGCGACGCGGTGGGCAACCTCCTAAGCGGCACGTTTCATCACGTCTGCAACCGTTTTCTGCGCCGTTTCGGCGACCGGCTCGGCTATCCCAATGACTTCACCATCTTGGACCGCGACGACTCGCACGCGCTGATCGACCGCTGCATCAAAGACACGGTGCGCAATAAAAAAGATTTCCCCAAAAAGGATGTCATATCGTCCCTGATCGGCTCGGCCGCCAACCGCGCATGCGATATCGAGGACGTGCTGGAGCAGACGGTCCAGGAGCTGCGTGTGGATCCCATGGAGATCATCAAAGTCGCCAATCTGTACGCGGAGCGCAAACTTGCGATGGGGGCGATGGATTTCGACGACCTGCTGGTCAACGGACTGCGGCTGCTGGTCGAGCACGAATCGGTGCGCGACTTTTATCAAAACCGCTTCCGGCATGTGCTGGTCGACGAGTATCAGGACACCAATCTGCTGCAGGCTCGCATGGTGGACATCTTGGGCGGGCGCAGCCGCAACGTGATGGCCGTGGGCGACGATTTTCAGTGCATTTATTCGTGGCGCGGCGCGGACTTCAAGAACATCATGGAGTTTCCGAAACGCTGGGACGGCTGCCGGATCGTCAAGCTGGAGCGCAATTACCGCAGTGTGCCGGAGGTGCTGGCTGTGGCGAATGCCTGCATCCAGGGCAACCCCGAGCAGTTTCAGAAGACGCTTCGCCCCACGCGCAAAGCGCGCAACAAGCCGCAAGTCTTTTTCCTGCGCGATGGCGACGAGCAGGCGCGCGCGGTTCTGGCCATGATCCGGCGGTATCAGGAGGACGGCTATGCGCTGCGCGACATGGCGGTGCTCTACCGGGCGCATTTCCACTCGATCGAGCTGCAGATGATGCTCGGTCGCGCGCGTCTGCCGTTCGTGATCACTTCGGGGATCGGCGTGTTTGAGCAGGCGCACGTCAAGGATGTCGTCGCCTTTCTAAGGGTCTGCGAGAACCGTTCCGACCGCATGGCGTTCGGGCGGCTGCTCGGCATGCTCAGCGGTGTCGGCGAGAAGACCGTCGATGCGCTGTGGGAAACCTTGAACGGACGCTTCGAAACGAGCGACCCGCAACAGCGCGCGCGTCTGGTCGCGGCGCTCAAGCCCGCCGCGCGCGGCCAGTGGCAGGAGATCGACCGGCTGATGGACGAGTACCACCGCGAACGCCTCGCGACTGCCGGCGGCGAGGCGGTGCAGCGGTTCTGCGACGTGTTCTACCATACCTATCTGGCCAAGGTCTATGACAACGCGGAGCGGCGCGAGGAGGATATCCGCGAGCTGGCCCTTCAGATCGGCAAGAGCGAGGGCGGTGTGGCGGGCTTCCTGCAGGAGGTGGCGCTGCTCACCAACGTGGACCACGAGTATGACAAGATGGCGCGCGAGCACGCGGACATGCTGCGTCTCAGCACGGTTCATCAGGCCAAGGGTCTGGAGTGGCCGGTGGTGATCGTCATCTGGGCCTCGGAAGGGATGTTTCCTTCGAGCCGGTCGATGGGAGAGAGCGAGGACGACGCCGAAGAGCGCCGCCTCTTTTACGTGGCGGTCACGCGTGCCAAGGACGAACTGGTGCTGTGCGCGCCCGAGATGCGCCGCACGCGCGACGGCGGCGTCTTTTTCTGCAAGCCCTCACGCTTCATCAAAGAGCTGCCGCGCGGCTTGACGCGCGAGAGCTACGGATTCCGCGGCGGGTATTGAGGCGCAATCGGTCAGTCGCCAAATTCAAAGAACATTTCGGGCACCTCCAATGCAAGCCAAACGGCAATGCCAAAGCACACAAGAGCTATTGCTGGGCCGAGTCTCCTAAACCAAAGATGCTGCGTGTAGTCAATCATCGATCAATGTTCCGAGTTTGTTTAGAACATCATGCACGACATCTTTGGTGAGTGCGCAACAATAAGATGCCTGACGCACCTTCCAGTCCAGACTCTTCACCTGATCCGCCAGAATCACGCCGGACACCTGCAGTCCATGAGGGAGGGGAACCTCGAAGGGATAACCTTTGACTTGGCTTGTGATGGGGCACAACAGGGCCAACCCTACTTTCCGGTTGTAGGTCTCTGGCGATAAGACCACGGCGGGTCGGTGTCCAGCCTGTTCATGACCGGCTTGAGGATTGAATGCAATCCAGACCACATCTCCGCGTCTCGGGCAATAGGATGCCGGCATCACCATCCTTCCTTTCCGACGACGGCTCCGCTTGAAACCTCATCGTGCAGATTACGAGGAGTGATGCCCTTCAAGAGCTCGGCGAGTTGATATCGCTGTTGCCGGACGGGTGCAATGACAATCTGTCCATCACATGAGGACAGATTGACGGTTTCTCCTACACATAGCTGCGTTTCCTTGGCGACCGCAAGTGGGATGCGCACCGCTAGGCTGTTTCCCCATTTTGTGACTTTAGTGATCATACTGCGCTCCTGTTGGATATACTTTGAATATACACCCTGGAGTGGCGGACGGTCAAGCGCAAGTGTCAATCCTGTATTGTTCTG
>JAQUEX010000223.1 GCA_028684935.1 Kiritimatiellia bacterium
CCCGGTGGCGGCTTTGCCCGTTTTGATCTGGGGTTTTGCCTCCGGGTAGCCGGCCAGCAGCGCGCGCAGGCGTGCGACGGCGTCGGGCTGATCGGTGGCGTGATTACGGGCCTCGTCCGGGTCACTCTCGTAATCGTAAAGTTCCACGGTGGCGGTTGCTGCTGGGGCACCGATCTTTTTCCATTCGACCAGCCGGTGGCGTAAGGTGCGCACGGCGCGTCCCATGAGAGCATTGCGCGGGTACACGTGATACACACAGGGCTTGCCGGTTGCCGAAGGGTCGCGCAGAACACCGCAGAGGCTGGCGCCGTCGAGCCCTTGAGGCGGGGCAAGGGCGGCCAGTTCGCAAAGGGTCGGGTAGAGGTCGACGGTCTCGGCCAGCGCGCGGGTGCGTGTGGCGGGGCGCGTGACGCCGGGCGCGGCCACGATCAGGGGAATGCGGGCGGCATGCTCATAGTTGCTGTGTTTGCACCAGAGTCCGTGGTCGCCGAGATGCCAGCCGTGGTCGCCCCACAACACGATCACGGTGTTGTCGGAGAATCCGTTGCGGTCGAGCGCGTCCAAGACACGCCCGAGCTGGGCATCCATGAAGCTGGTGGCGGCGTGATACCCATGGATCAGGTGGCGCGCCTGCGCATCGTTCAGCGGCCCGACGTTCGGGATGTCACTGTAGCTTCGCAATTCGCCGGAGGTGTGTCCCGCGAACGCGGGCGCTCCGGCGGGCAGGGCGCGCAGTGGCGGCACCGGGAATGTGTCGGGCCGGTAGAGATCCCAATATTTTTTCGGGGCGTTAAAGGGCAGATGGGGCTTGAGAAATCCGACTGCGAGGAACCAGGGGCGGGCAGGATCTGATCGCGCGGCGTCCAGCCGGCGGGCCGCTTCGTCCGCGATCATGCCGTCGCCGTAAGCGTTGTCCGGCACTTCCGCGCACTCGGTTGACGGACCTTTGGCCTGAGAGGCGATCTTCTCCGGCGGCAGGCCCGCGGCTTTGGCGCGTGCAGCCGCCTGCTTTTGCGCCTCGCGGTTGGCCGGCAGTGCGTATCCGCCGCCGCGCGGTTTCCAGGGCGGCACGCTCCATGAGGCGGCGTCCTCGGTGTTGCCGTGCCCGACATGCAGAATCTTGCCCAAAGCCTCGGTGCGATACCCGGCGCGCCGGAAAGTCTGGGCAAGGGTGACGGCGTCTGGAGCAGACACACGGAAGTGGGTGGCGAGGTCGTAGATGCCGAGCGAGGACGGTCGCAGTCCGGTCATCAAGGCGTTGCGCGAGGGCGCGCAGACGGCCTGATTACAATAGGCGCGCTCGAACAGCAGACCGCGCGCCGCAAGCCGATCGATGTTGGGCGTCTGCACGGCGGGGGCTCCGTAGCACCCCAGTAGAGGTTTGAGATCATCGACGCAGATCAACAGGATGTTGGGCCGGCGGGTCGGCGGGGCGGCCATGCCGCTCAGCGCACAGGCCAGAACTATGAAGAGTGCGGATCGCAGGGTGTTGCGCATGTTGAGCCCCCTGTTTGTTTCTACGCCGGTCATGAGACGCAAGACGCATCCATGCCATCACGGAGTTCACGGATCTTGGCGGCGACCAGACCCGGCAGATCAGCGCCGGCTGGCGCTTCGGCGATCAGCCGCACGAGGGCAGAGCCGACGATGATACCGTCCGCCAGCGGGGCGAGCGCGTGCGCGTCGTTGCCGTGACTGATGCCGAAACCGATGCAGACCGGATGCGGGCAGAGGGATTTGACGAGCGCGGCGTGGCGCGCGACCTCGTCATAGTCAAGGCCGCCGGTGCCGGTGACGCCGGTGCGGCTGATGAGATAGAGGAAACCGCCCGCGCCGTCGGCCAGCATGCGGATGCGGTCGGGGCGGGTGGTGGGGGCTGCCAGGCGGATCAGATGGATCGACCGGCCGGCTAGCGCATCGGCGAGCGGGCCTGCCTCTTCCGGCGGCAGATCAACGACCAGCATGCCGTCCACGCCGGCTGAAGCGGCCTCTTCGGCGATGCGCGCCAGCCCGTATTTGAACAGGGGATTGTAGTAGCTGAAGAGCACGATGGGCGTTTCGACCGTCTCGCGAAGCGCCGCAGCGAGGCGGAGGCTGCGGGAGAGCGACATGCCGGCGCGCAACGCGCGCTCCGACGCGGCCTGGATGACCGGGCCGTCGCAGGTCGGGTCGGAAAAGGGAACGCCCAGTTCCACCACGTCCACGCCGGAGGCACAGGCGGTGCGCAGAATCGCGAGGCTGGTGTCGAAGTCGGGGTCGCCGGCCGTGAGATAGGCGACGAGCGCCTTGCGGTTTGCGGCAGCGAGTTTTGTGAAAGTCAGGTCGATGCGGTTCATTTTAGGGAGGAGTTGGGAGTTAGGATTTAGGAATGAGGAGTTAGGGGTTGGCCTTCATGTAGGCGGTAATGTGTTCAAGGTCCTTGTCGCCGCGGCCGGAGAGGCAGACGAGGATGGCGTCGGTCTTGGGGCGTTTCCCGGCTTCCCGGATCGCCGCGGCGAGCGCGTGGGAGCTTTCCAGGGCAGGGATGATGCCTTCGAACCGGCAGAGCAGTTGGAACGCCTCCACGGCCTCGCGGTCCGTGACGCCTTGGTACTGCACGCGGCCGAGATCGTGCAGCAGGGCGTGCTCCGGTCCGACGCCGGGGTAGTCAAGGCCTGCTGAGATGGACCACGCTTCATGGATCTGGCCCTCATCATTCTGCAGGAGATAGGTCATCGCGCCATGCAGGGCGCCGGGGGAGCCGCCGGAAATTGACGCCGCGTGGTGCGGCGTATCGAGGCCTTCGCCGGCCGCTTCGGCACCGAGCATCGCGCACGGATCGTCGAGGAAGGGATAGAAAAGCCCCATGGCATTGCTGCCGCCGCCGACGCAGGCGACCAGTAGGTCTGGCAGGCGTCCGACCTGCTCCAGCATCTGACGGCGGGCCTCGTCGCCGATGACGCGCTGCAGGTCGCGCACCATGGCGGGATAGGGGTGGGGCCCCGAGACGGTGCCGATGATGTAGAAGGTGTGCTCGACTTCCGCGACCCAGTAGCGCAGTGCCTCGTTCATGGCGTCTTTGAGCGTGCTGGTGCCGGAGGTGACGGGGACGACCTCGGCACCAAGCAGGCGCATGCGCAGGACGTTCGGCGCCTGGCGCCGAACGTCCTCGGCGCCCATGAAGACCTTGCACGACATGCCGAGGCGCGCGGCGATGGTGGCCGTGGCGACGCCGTGCTGACCTGCGCCGGTCTCGGCGATCACGTTCCGCTTGCCCATACGCCGGGCGAGAAGGCCTTGGCCGACGACGTTGTTGATCTTGTGCGCGCCGGTGTGGGCGCAATCCTCGCGTTTGAGATAGATGCGCGCGCCGCCGATATGATCGGAGAGACGCGCCGCGAAATCGAGCGGTGTGGGGCGCGCGGCATAATGCTTGAGCATGGCGCGGAATTCGGACATGAAACCGGGATCGTCTTGGGCTTCTCGCCACGCGGCTTCGAGATCCGTGAGCGCGGCGATCAGGGTTTCGCCGACATAGCGTCCGCCGTAAGGGCCGAAGTGGCCGGTGGCGTCGGGGTAGTTGCCGATGAGGGGTGCATTCATGGTAGAGGATGATGGGTTAGGGGGTTTGTACATCAGGAGTTAGGCGTGAGCCGTCAGAGTATGGCGGCGGTAGGCATCGCGCAGAAGGGTCTCCGTGGTGGGCCAGTCGATGCAGGCGTCGGTCACGGAGAGCCCGGGACGCAGGGTTTTCGGGTCTTTCGGCATGGGTTGCGCGCCCCACTCGAGGTGGCTCTCGAGCATGATGCCGCGGACCGATCGGTTGCCCTGTTCGAGCTGGGTGAGGATGTCATTCAGCACCTCGCCCTGCAACTCCGGTTTTTTATTGGAGTTGCTGTGACTGCAATCGACGACGATGTTGACGGGCAGGCGGGCGGTGCGCAGCGCCTGCTCGCAAAGGGCGATGCTCGCGGCATCGTAATTCGGGTGCTTGCCGCCGCGCAGCACGATCTGCGGATAGGCGTTGCCGGTGGTGCTGAAAACGGCGGGCAGGCCGTCTTCGGTCACGCCGAGGAAGTGGTGCGGCCCCATCGCGGCGCGCATGCCGTTGATGGCCGCGTCGAAGGAGCCGTCGGTGGCGTTTTTGAAGCCCACCGGCGTGGAGATGCCGCTGGCGATCTCGCGGTGGGTCTGGGCCTCGGCGGTGCGGGCGCCGATCACGGACCACGAGATGAGGTCGCCGATGTACTGCGGCATGAGGGTATCAAGCACCTCGGTCGCGGCCGGCAGGCCGATCTCCGCGACACGCACCAGAAAGTGGCGCGCCATGCGGATGCCTTCCTCGATATGGAAGGTGTCGTTCATGTAGGGATCGTTGATCAGCCCTTTCCAGCCGAGCACCGAGCGCGGTTTCTCGAAGTAGACGCGCATGACCACGCAGATGCGGTCGCTGATTTCATCGCTCAGCCGCTTCAGGCGCTGGGCATACTCCTCGGCCGCGTCGAGATTGTGGATTGAGCAGGGGCCGACCACCGCAAGCAGGCGGCGGTCCTCGCCGTCCATGATGCGTTCGAGCGTTTCGCGCCCGCGCATCACGGTGGAGAGGGTGGCGTTGGTCTGCGGCACGGCAGACTGCATCTCGCGCGGCGTCGCGAGCAACTCGACCGATTTGATGTTGATGTTTTCTAAACGGGGATGGCTCATGGAGAGTTAGAAGTTAGAAGTTAGGAATTAGGATTTAGGAGTTGGGCGAGGCGGGAAGCCAGAATGACGGGGCATTGGCTTCAACGGCGTACGCGCGCAATGTGTGAACAAGGGTCTGTATCAAGGCATGGTTTTTGACTCCGGGACGGACCTCGACGCCGGAACTGACATCACATGCAGCGGCCTTGGAGAGGCGCAGCGCAGCCACGATATTTTCCGCGTCGAGGCCGCCCGCCAAGGCGAACGGACTTAACGCGGCGAGCGGTGCCGCATCGGCCCAGTTCCAGACGGCACCGTTGCCGCCGGGAAGAGGTCCCGAGCCGCATTCTACCAAAACCCCGGCCTCTGCGGGGAGGGAACTCGCAGTTTTCAGCAAACTGTCGCCCGTCGCCGTGAGTACCTTGATGACGCGGTACCCTTGCGCCAGCCCCGCCTCAATGTCGGCGCGTGTTTCCTGTCCGTGAAGCTGAAGCGTGGTGAGCCCGGCATCGCGCGCCGTCGCGAGCATGGCGTCGGGCGGACAGTTGACAAACACGCCGACGCGCGCGATGTGCGCGGGTAGGCCCTTGAAGAGCGCGCGGGCCTGGTCCGGTGTCACGCAGCGCGGGCTTTTGGCGTAAAAAACGACACCCAGCGCGCCCACGCCGGCTGCGGCGCAGAAACGTGCGGTCGCAGGTTCGGTGATGCCACAGATTTTGAGGTTGGAGAGCATGGGA
>JAQUEX010000224.1 GCA_028684935.1 Kiritimatiellia bacterium
CACTGGTAATGGGGGTAGTCGGGCTGATCGGGATCTCGTCTTTCGCGGCGGAGGCCTTCGCGCCGCTGTTTCCGTTTCTGATTTCGTATGACGCGCCGGACAACGCCGTCAGCATGGCGCATCTGCTGGACGCGCCAGCCGGCAAGCACGGGTTCGTGCGGGTGCAGGACGGACGGTTCGTCACGGACAAGGGGCGCATCCGGTTCCATGCGACCAACCTGACCGGGCCGGCGAACTTCCCGACGCACGCGCAGGCTGATGAAACGGCCGACCGGCTCGCGCGTTTCGGCATCAACTGCGTGCGGCTGCACTACTTCGACGCTGAGTACGGCAACTTCATGACCGCTGCGGAAACCGGCATCTTCGGCAAAGGCGGCGGGCTGCCCGGCGCGTTCGGCGCGGATCCGGCCAAGCCCTTCCGTCTGGACCCCGATGCCGTCGACCGTCAGGATTATCTGATCGCGGCGCTGAAAAAGCGCGGCATCTACGTCAACATGAACCTGCATGTCGCGCGCTTCCCCAAAGGGCTGAGCTTCTTTGATCCGCTGATGATCGCCTCCGAAAAGGCCTACGCCAAGGCGCTGATGACCCGCGTCAATCCCTACACCAAGCTGGCGTACACCGACGACCCGTGCATCGCGATGATCGAAATCAACAACGAGAACGCCTTCTTCAACAACTACAACAGCGGCGCGATCGACCGCGTGTCGGGCCGCATCGCCGAGGCGCTTCAGGGTCAGTGGAACGCTTGGCTCAAGAAGAAATACGGCTCGACCGAGGCGATGACGGCCGCCTGGAAATGGGTGTCGGTGCCGCTGAGCGACGAGCAGGTGGCCGAGGGCGCTTTTGACGGGCCGGTGACGTTTGACGGCCAACACTGGATTCTTGCAAAAGGGTCGGCCGCAGTGACGGCCGCGGCCGAGGGCGGCGCTCTGAAGGTGGCAGTCGCGCGCGGCGGCGATGAGTTCTTCCCGAAGCTCTTCCGCCGGATCTCGGTGCAGAAAGACAAGCCTTACACAGTCTCCTTCAAGGTGCGCCGCACCCACGGCGAGGGGAACGCCACGCTGGGCTTCGCGGTGGCGGATGCCCAGGAGGGGTGGCGTTCGCTGGGCGCGCACGAGAAACTCACAGTCGGCAAGGCGTGGCGCCGGCACAGCTTCGCGTTCATTGCGGCGGATACCAGCGACAGAGCCGAGATCCAGTTCACGCGCTTTCCGGAGGGCACCTTTGAAATTGACGACCTCTCGTTGCAGAACGGCGCGGTCACGGCATTTGATGAAAAGTCACGCATCGAGGCCGCCAGCGTGCCGGTCGTGAAAAGCCGCGATTTCGCGCCCCCGCAGGCCCGGGCCGATTTCACGCGGTTCATCTGGGAGACGGAGCACGCCTACTGGACCGGCATCGCTGACTACGTGAAAAAAGATTTGAAGGCGAAGGCGCCGATCTCCGGCACGCAGCTCGGTTACAGCCCGCCGCAGCTTCAGGCGGAGCTGGATTACGTGGACAGCCATTCGTACTGGTGCCATCCGAGCGTGAACGCCAAATGGGCGATCCGCAACGAGACCATGGTGAATTCGCTCTCCTGCATCATCGGCCTCGCGGCACAGCGCGTGCAGGGCAAGCCCTACACCGTCAGCGAGTATAACCATCCGTTCCCGAACCAGTACGGCGCTGAGGGCCAGCCGATGCTGCGCGCGTACGGTGCGCTCCAGGGGTGGGACGGCGTCTTTGAGTACACCTACAACCACAGTCCGGATTTCAACCCGCGGCGCAACACCTATTTCTTCAGCATGATCGCCCGCACGGATGTGCTTGCGCATTTCCCGGCCTGCGCGGCCATGTATCTGCGCGGCGACGTGCGCGAGGCACAGGGCAGCGTGGTCGGCTCGATCGACGACGCGGCGTTCTTCGACCGCCTGGTGAAGCAACGGGCCATTTCCGCCAGCATCGGCACGTGCGGCATCGACAGCCGCTACGCGCTGGTCCACAAAGTGGCGATGGATTTCCCGGCTGAACCCGCGGACGAGGCCGTCCGCGCCCCCAAACCCGCAACGCCCGCGTGGGGCGCGGTCATCTCGAGCGATACCGGGGAATTGACGTGGAACCGCGAACGCCCCGGCAAAGCCTTCTGGACCGTTGACACGCCCGACACGAAGCTGTTCAGCGGTTTCCCGGAGGGACGCGAGATCGCGCTGAACGGCGTCCGGCTGGCGGTCGGCCCGACGCGCCTGGGCTGGGCCACGGTGTCGCTGACCTCGCGCCACGCGACCGGCTTCGGCGCGGGCGGCGCGCCGGCCACGATCCTGCTGACCGCCACCGGCGTGGCGGAGAACGAGGGCACGCAGCTTGAGGCGTTGCCCGGAAACTCGGCGGCGCTGCGCGACCGTACGAACTGGGGTGAAGGAACGGTGTTGGTGGAGGGCGTGCCTGCCGTCGTGACGCTGCCCTCTGCCGCTACGAAAACGCGCTGCTACGCGCTCGACGAGCGCGGGGCGCGCAAGGGCGATGTCCCGGTCGAAAGCGTGGCGGGCGGTTGCCGTGTTGCGATCGGGCCGCAGTACAAAACCGTGTGGTACGAACTGGATATCCGGTAAACATGATGCGAGGCGCACGGTCCCGAGCGTCGTGCGTCGCGCGTCGAGCGTCGAAAAAAATCCCGCGGCAACGCGGAGCAGGCAAGGGAGAAGCGATGAAAAGAGGACTGGGTTTGTGGGCGGCGGTTTGTGTGGCGGCCGCGATGGTTGCGACGGGACAGACGCCGCTGCATCAGCAGCAGGCGCGCCCGTCGCCGGCGTGGCTGACAGACGGTGTGATTTACCAGATCCAGCCGCGCGCGTTCACGCCGGAGGGTACGCTCAAGGCTGCGCAGGCGCGGCTGCCGCGCCTGGCGGAGCTGGGTGTGACGGTGCTCTATCTGTGCCCGATCTTTGTGGCGGACGACGACATGGATCTGGCCTTCTGGAGCCCGCGCCAGAAAAAATCGGGCATGAACAATCCGCGCAATCCATATCGTATGAAGGACTTCTACCATGTCGATCCCGAGTACGGCACGGACCAGGACCTGAAGGACTTTGTGGCCGCCGCGCACGCGCTCAAGCTGCGCGTGATGCTCGACATGGTCTACCTGCACTGCGGGCCCAAGGCGGTGTTCATCGCGTCGAATCCCGACTTTGTGAAACGGGCCGACGACGGGAAAGTGAAGAACGCGGGCTGGAGTTTTCCGGGGCTGAATTTCAAGAGCCACGGGCTTCGTGAATATCTTTGGAAGAACATGGAGTGGTGGATCCGCGACTTCGACGTGGACGGCTTCCGTTGCGACGTCGCGGATCAGATTCCGCTCGATTTCTGGGAAGAAGGACGTGCGCGCATCGAGCGCATCAAGCCGGATGTCGGCATGCTGGCGGAAGGAACGCGCAAGGAGGATCAGCTCAAGGCGTTTGATCTGGACTATGGCTGGGGCGGCGCGTTCGCGCAGTTGCAGGACGGTGCGGCGATCCGCAAGCTGTGGACCGCGATGCGCGACCAGCGTCCGCGCGGCGGTGCCAAGTTCGCGCGCTTCATCGACAATCACGACATCGCCAACGATGATTACAACAATCGGCTGGAGAAGCGCTGGGGGACGGCGCGTGTCGACGCCGCGCTGGTCTGGCTATTCACCATGGATGGCGTGCCTTTCCTGTATAACGGGCAGGAGGTGGCCGACACGGCCAGGCACAGTATCTTCGGGCGCGCGCCGATCCACTGGGCCAACGGCGAAACCGCGGCGGGCAAGGCCCGTTTCGCTTTTGTCCAGAAGCTCTGTGCGCTGCGTAAAGCTGAGCCCGCGCTCATGAAAGGCGAGCTGACGTGGCTCGACAACGACCAGCCGCAGGCGGTGAGCGCGTTCGTGCGCGGGCTGGACGGCGCGCGCGTGATATCAGTCATCAACCTGACGGATGAACCGGTGAAAGTGAACGTGAAAGGGGCCGAGGGCGTTTGGAAATCGCTGTTGTCTAAGGACGCGGCCAACGATGGCGCGTGCGGTTTTGAATTGGCCAAGCACGGCTATTTTGTCGGGAAACAATGAAAAAAATCGGATTCATCGGTTGGGGAGTGATGGCGTTGTCGGTGCATGGCGCGGAGGTGATGAGCGAGGCCTACCGGGCTTTCTGGGGACCTGAGGTCCAGGCGCGGATCGACCGCGACATTGAACAGCATCGCAAAGCGGACGGCGTGTTCAAACTGGACGGGGTGAAGGCGGGCAGCGAGGTCAAGGTCGAACAGCTCTCGCACGCTTTCCTGTTCGGCGGCAACATCTTCCTGTTCGGCGACCTCAAAACGCCTGAAAAAAACAAGCGCTACGAGGACACCTTCGGCACGCTCTTCAATGCCGCGACCGTGCCGTTCTACTGGAAGACGCTGGAGCCGGAGCAGGGCAAGCCGCGCTTTACAGCGGACAGCCCCTATGAGTACCGCCGCCCGCCGACCGATCCGGTGGTGGACTTCTGCGAGGCTAAAGGCATCGACATGAACGGGCATGCGATCATCTACGGCATGCGCCGCTGGGGCCATCCAGAATGGATGCCGGCCGAGCGCAAGGCGATGGAGCCGCTCTTCGAAGCGCATGTCAAAACGCTGGCTCAGCGCTACGGCGCGCGCATCCAGCGCTGGGACGTGGTGAATGAATCGATCGACCAGGCCAACCGCGGGGTGATGCCGGATGACTACACCTTCAAAACCTACGTTTGGGCCGCGAAATACTTTCCCGCCACGGTGCGTTTCGGCATCAACGACTGCGACATGCACTGGGGGCCGTCGCGGCGCTATGTGGAGATCGCGCGCGATCTGATCGACCGCGGTGCGCGCGTGGATCTGGTCGGCGTGCAGATGCACATCTTCAACCCCAAGGAGTCGAAGAGTATCGCCGACGGCGCGGACATCCTCACGCCGAAGAAACTCTATGCCGTGCTGGATTGCCTCCGTGAGGCGGAGCGTCCGATTCACATCAGCGAGGTGACGGTCAGCGCGCCGGACGACACGCCGGCCGGCCATGCGGTGCAGGCCGCGATCGTCCGCAACCTCTATCGCCTTTGGTTCAGCTATCCAGCGTCCATGGGCATCACCTGGTGGAACGTCGTAGACGGCGGGGCGGCGCCGGGCGAGCCCTCGTTCTCCGGTATCTACGACAAAGAGATGAATCCGAAACCGGTGTATCAAACGCTCGACGCCTTGATCAACGGCGAATGGAAGACCCGTCTGACACTCACCGCGGGCGCTGACCGCAGCGTGAAATTGCGCGGCTTCAAGGGCCGCTACCGCGTGAGCTATACCGATGACGCGGGCAACGCGAGAACCGTGGAGCGGATGCTGTAAGCGGCG
>JAQUEX010000225.1 GCA_028684935.1 Kiritimatiellia bacterium
CGGGCGGCGTCACCCTCGGCGGCCTCACCGGCGCAGGGGTGCTCGATCTTCAGGGCGGCGGGCTCTATCCCACCAACACCGAGCCCTATTTCGTGACCTTCACCAACGACGCCGGATGCGGCATCTCGCCGGCCAAGGTCTACACCCACACGCTCGACTTCGGTGGCAACGGCTCGCCGGTTTTCGTCAACGGCGTCTCGTTCACGAGAACCAACGCGATCAGCGGCGTGGTCAATGGCTACGGCTGGGTCAACGCGCCGCCATCCGCCCATGGCGGCGGCAATGCTGGCAGCATCGGTCTGGGCAGCGATAACGGCATCTACAACTTACTCTACGGCATGAATTACAATCTGGCGAGCGGCCAGACCATGAAACTGACGGGCCTGACGCCCGGCACGTGGTACGAGGTGCGCCTCTACAACCGCACCTGGGATCCGGCCTGCAACCGGACGCAGACGATGACATTTGACCCCGACGGCGCCGGCCCGGTCAGCCACGCCGTGACGTATGACTTCGATGTCGCAGATGCGCCGCCGAACTATCTCGGCTACCGCTATCTGGCCGCAACCAACGAATTGCTGATCACCATCACCCGCACGGTCAATGACTCGTACCACCTGTATGCGCTCACCAATGAAGAGTCGGGTGACGGCACACCGGGCGCCGCCACGCTCGACCTCGCGGACGACTGCGTGTTCGACGGCACGGTGACCGGCAACGGCGGCCTGATCAAGAGCGGCGCGGGCGCGTTCACCGTCACCGGCGTCGGCGACGGAACCGGCGCGCTGACCGTCAGTGGCGGCGCGTGCGGCGTGGCCGAGGGCGGACGCATCACCGCCGGTCCGGTCAGCGTGCTGGCCGGCGCGACGCTCTTTGGCCACGGGCAGATGGGCGGTCCGGTCAGCGTGGCCAGCAACGCCTGGCTGCAGGCCGGCACCGCCGCCGCGTGCGGCACGCTGGCGGTGGGCGGCGACCTGACGCTCGCCCCCGGCGCCAGCATCGCCTGGCGCTACGCCGCCGGCGGCGCGTGCGACACCGTCACCGTCGCGGGCGCGGCGAACGTGCCGAGCAACGGCCTGGTGCAGGTCTCCTCGCTCACGCCGGGGCTGCCGCCGCCCGCCAAGGGGCTGCTGCTCGCCGCGCCGGCCGCGATCAACGGTCCGGACGACCTGAGCGGCTGGACCGTCGAAGGCGCCGAAAACGCCAGCCTGCGCTACAGCGACGACCGCACCAAGATCTACTTCTTCACGCCGCGCGGCACATTGCTCGTTTTGGAATAAACAGGGGGCTTGCCATGCAATCGTCCATTGTTGAACGTGTCATTTTCCTGGCAGCGGCCGCCACCGGCGGCATGGTTTCCGGTACGCGCGGCGCGCCGCCGGTATTGACCTGGGATCCTTCGGCCGGCGGTACGGTTTGGAACACCACTGCTTCCAACTGGCTGGATGACGCATCGGCCGTCCAGCCGTGGCAGCAGGGCGCTGAAGCCGCTTTCACGAACACGCCCGGCGGGCTCGTCGAGATCGGCGCGGACCTGTCCGCCGCCACGCTGACCTTCACCGGCAGCGGGCACGATCTCTCCGGGGCAGGCGTGCTGTCGGTCGTCAGCAACCTCTTTTCAGCCGCATCCTGCACAAACCGCATTGACGCCGCCCTGCGCGCCGTGTCCGCGGCAGGGGTCGCGAAAACCGGGGCAGGGACACTCACGCTCGGCCACCCCAACATCACGCTGACGCGGCCCGTGACCGTCGCGGGCGGCACGCTGGCACTCGAGAACGTCACGCTTGCCGCTCCCGTGACGGTCGCGGGCGGCGCGACGTTCGCCGTGCGGCAGGCGGCCACAAACGGACTGACGGGGTACTACTACGACCTGAGCACCACCGGCTCCGTTTTCAGCACGCTGGCTACCCTGGAGGCCCACTTCTCGCGGCTGACGCCGGTTCTTGCCGTTCCCAGCGGCCTGGCCGGCGAGACCTTTGATTTCGGGACGGCCGGCGAACGTTTCCCTTTGCCGTACGGGTCGGCGGGCACCCGGACCAATCACTTTCAGGTCTATTACCGCGGGCAGATCACCGTGCCGGCCACCGACTACTACACATTCCGCATCGAACACGATGACGGCATCCTGCTGGCACTCGACCGGAAAATGGTCGCCATGCGACAGGCAAACACGACCACCGAGACCACCGTCTTGTTGCATGAGGGCCCCCACGACATGGCGCTGGGTTACTTTCAAGGCACCGGCGGCTGCCGGTTGCGGGTTCAGGTCAAAACGCTGTACGGCACCTTCATGATGCTGCCGCAGACGTGGCTGACTCCGTATTCAACGGTTCCCCAGCTCAGCGGCGACGGCTCGCTGGCGCTGGACGCCGGCTCGGCGCTCAATCTGAAACAGAGCGGCTCCGGCGCATTCAGCGGTCGTTGGAGCGGCCCGGCCGGTGCCGTGTTCGGCAAGACCGACCGCTACAACCTCGCCCTGACCTCCGCCCACACCGCCTCGAATGGTTTCGCGGGCGGCATGGCCGTATACAGTGGCTCGCTGGCCATTGACGCGCCCGAGCGCGTAGCCGATTCGACGACGCTCACACTCGCCGACGAGACGGCGTTGCGCGTCAACGCGGACGAAACGCTCGGTGCGCTGTCCGGAGCGGGCAGCGTCGTGTTCGGCGGCTCGCCAACTGTCCACGTTTATCCCTTTTCCGATGCTGCGAATTGCGGCCTCTCCAGCGCGAAGACCTACACGCACCTTCTCGACTTTCCGGACAACGGGGGGCCGGCCACGGTCAACGGCGTGACCTTCACGGCCGCGGGCATGAGCGGCAGCGCCAATGGATACGCTTGGAACACCGTCAACCCGCCCAACGGAAAATGGACAGACGGCGCCACGAACGGCATCGATCAACTGCTTTATGACTTCGCCTACGGCTCGCTGGACTACACCGTCACGCTTTCCGGCCTGACACCGGGCAAGTCTTATGAATCGCGCCTTTATTTCCGCTCATTCGGCAGTCCGAACCCGACTGGCACCCGCAACGTTTCCTTCGTTTTCACGGCCGGCGGACGCTTCATCGGTTCGACCGACCACATCATTGACTCCGCCGCGCGCAGCATCGTGAGCTGCCGTTACACGGCCGACGAAGCCGGGACGTGCTCGATCCGCGTTCTCTCGCACCACGCGGTCGACACCTGTCACCTCTACGCCCTCACTAATGAGGAGGCGCCTCCCCCTGTTCCGCCTGCGGACTCGCCGTCCTGGGCGCCGAGCGTCGCGGCCTTTACCGACGACGCCGATTCCGGGCTTTCGCCTCTGAAAAGCTATACTCATCTGCTTGACTTTCCGGCGAACGGCTATCCTGCGATCATCAACGGCGTGGCTTTCACGGCCGCTGCCATGAACGGCAGCGCCAACGGTTATGCGTGGAGCTGCGTCAATCCGCCGCCATCGGCATGGAACGGTTCGCCGACCGACAGCACACGCGAGGGTGTCGACCGGCTGCTTTGGGATTTCTTCTACAATTCGACGGACTTCACTCTCACGCTTTCCGGCCTTTACCCGGGCGAAACCTATGAGACGCGCCTGTATTTCCGGTCTTTTGGCACCCCGGTCGCAAATTCTTCGCGCGACATCACCTGTGCCTTTACGGCCGGGGCAGTGGACCTCGGCTCGGTGCCCCATGACCTGGACACCCTGGCGCGCAGCATGGTGCGCTGCCGCTACACCGCCGACAGCGCCGGGACTATCGCCGTGCGTGTGGTTTCGGTCAACAGCGGAAGCTCCTGCCACCTTTACGCGCTCTCCAACGAGCGCGTACCGCGTCCTGGCTCCAACGGACCGACTCTCACGCTAAACACTCCGCAAGACTGCGCCGCCCATCTGTGCGGCGCCATCGCCGGTGCCGGCGCACTCGTCAAACGCGGCGCCGGCACGCAACGCCTGGGCGGCGACGTCAATCTTCCCTTGCCGGTCGATGTGCAGGCGGGCATGCTCGCGCTCACCGCAGGGGCTGCCGTGCGTTCGGGTGTCGTCGTCCGCGCGGGCGCGACGCTTGAAACCTCCAACGGCGACGTTCGGCTGGGCGGACTCGAGGGTTCCGGCACGTTCCGTCTCGGCGGGCTCGCTCCGTTCCCGGTCACCAACCTGCTCCGCACCGTCTATTTTACCGATGACGCCGGGACCGGCATCGCCGCCAGCAACCGCTACACACACCTGCTCGACTTCGGCACGCGTTCCGTGGCGGCAGTGATCAATGGCGTCGCGTTCAACAAGGTCCAGTCCTCGAATGGATCGATCCAAAATTACGGCTGGGGCAATTTCCCGCCGCAGGCCCATCCCGGCACAGCAGCGAATGCTCCGGTCAACGTGCCGGCAGGCAGCGGCGTCTACGACCTCCTTTACGACATGAACTATGGCTGGTCGTGGCCCGACCCCGCCACCATGCAGCTCCACGGGCTTGTCCCCGGCAAACGGTACGAAGTGCGCCTTTACAATCGGAGCTGGGGACAGACACTGGGCGGCAGCCGCACGCAAACACTGACTTTCGATCCGGACGGAAGCGGCCCGATCTCTGAATCCGTCACCTTCAATGCCGACAACATGCTGCCCCATTACATCAGTTGCCGGTACACCGCCGTATCGTCCACGCTGGACATCATCGTCCAGTCGGCGCAGTCCAACCAGACCTACCACCTCTACGGCCTCAGCAACGAAGAACTCAGCGATGCCGTCTACGCGCCGGTCGTTCTTGACCTGACGCGTGACTGCGCGTTCGCCGGCGCCGTCACCGGAGCCGGAGGCTGGGTCAAGGACGGCCCGGGGACCCTCACCTTTTCAGGCCCGGTCACCGCGACCGGACCGCTAGCCCTGCAAGCGGGCGTCCTCGCCTGCACAGGGCTGGGGGGAGGCGTTTCGGTCGCCAGCAACGCCTGGTTGCGTGCCGGCGCCGCAATGTCCTGCGGCACGCTCGATGTCGGCGGCACGCTTGCCTTCGCTCCGGGCACGCGGCTCCCGTGGCGTTACTCGGCAGAAGCGGCCGACCTCTACACGGCGGCGGCATCGGTCTTCCCGACAAACGGCACACTGCAGCTCGCGCCGCTGGCGGGCGGCCTCAAGCCGCCCGCGTGGCGTCCCCTCGTCATCGCTCAAACGCCGATCAACGGGCCTGCCGATCTCTCGGGCTGGGTGATCGAAGGCGCGCCCAAAGCCGAGCTGCTTTACAGTGCCGACCGCACCGCGATCTATTTTTCAGCTCCGCGCGGCACGCTCTTGCTGCTGAACTGAACGCGCCGACGATACTGCGTGAACCTATTTGCGGTCGATCAGCGCCTTCATCTCGGGCGTGATTTCAAGGATCTC
>JAQUEX010000032.1 GCA_028684935.1 Kiritimatiellia bacterium
GCGGCAGCACAGGTTCCGCCGGAGGCGGGCATCGCATGACGGGCCTGTATCGGCATGCCATCACTTGGCAGCCTGAAGAGGATACGGTCGGTTTGGCGGAAAAGAACTGCCGCTACACGGTCAGCCTTCTGGCGCAGAAGGTGGCCAAGGTCTTTCTCTACACGGCGCACGGCTACTCCTCCCTCGCCCGCGCGCCGAGCTTCATGGTGCTGCTGGGCGCGGACGGCTATCCGCATCCGGGCCTGGCCGCCTACGCCCATCTCACGCGCTCGCTGGAAGGCAAGCCGTTCGTTCGCAAAGTCGCGCTGGGCGAGAACCGTTTCGCCTATCTCTTCGCAGGGCGCGGCGGAAGCTGCGCGGTGCTCTGCGGCGGTCGAGACGCCCAGTTGCCGTTCAGCCGGGATCCCGCGATCCGCTGGACCGATCTCTTCGGCAATCCGCTGGCCGACGCCGACACGCTGCCCGGCACGATGCGCTATGCGGCGAGCGCCCTGCCGCCCGAGGAACTGGCGAGCCGCCTGGAGTAATAAACGGAGAGCCGGCTGAAGCCGGTACACCAGCCTGTACGGTCCGGGTTGGTGTGCCGGCTTCAGCCGGCTGTTATCCCCATAGCCGTTGGTGTACCGGCTTCAGCCGGCTGTCTTCCCCATAGCCGTTGGTGTACCGGCTTCAGCCGGCTGCTCCTCTCACATGTCCCACTTTCTTCCGTATTCCTTAACCGGATATTCCGCCCAAAATGCCGCAGCCTCCTCATGCCCGACCCGTTCGAGCCACGCGGTTGCGCTCGAGTACGGCCACTCCCGCCATTTTGCACACACGCCGTGCTTCACCGGATTGTGATGGATATAGTTCAGCGTCACACAGGCGTGCCGTTCCGATTTCATGGCCGTCTCTGCAGCCTTGCACCAAATCTGACGGCCCCGCTGTCCGTCCTCGCCATTCCACTGATGTGAGATTCGACCATGCAGTCGGCCAAGCACGTGTAACAGTCCAAGAATATCTTCGCATGAAACCAACAGGTGATAATGGTTGGGCATCACCACCCATGCGAGAAGGCAGGGACCTGGTTGGCCGGCTGAAGCCGGTACACCAGCCTTGCAGGGACCGGGTCGGCCGGCTGAAGCCGGTAGCCTTTGCGCAACCGTTGGTGTGCCGGCTTCAGCCGGCCGTATTCCCGTTGTCGTTGGTGTACCGGCTTCAGCCGGCTCCAACCCTATCGCACCTGCCGCAGGATGTTGCCCTCCCTTTTCATGCGCCAGCCACGCTTCCACGGTGCCGACCAGCGCGGCCGAAAAGCCCACCAGCCGTTGTTCCGACATCCCGATAAAGGGACGATGCTCATAACAGGCTGCAGTGACGTGATACCGGGAGGAACGATCTGAGACCCTGTGGGCCGGACTGTGCATCGGTCGTTTCAGTTCGCGACGCTCTCGCATCAGCGCGTCGCGCTCCGCGTCCGACAGTCGGCGCCAGTCGTACATCTCAGCGCTCCTTCTTTTGTGCCGGCTGAAGCCGGTACACCAGCCTGTACGGTCCGGGTTGGTGTACCGGCTCTCCCGCCTTATTACTGCAAGAATCGGACAGACTTTAGCGCGAACAACATGCGTTCTCAAAAGAGGGTGAACAGTGTGCCGGAAATGATCACGGCGACCCCGTTTCCGGCGGCGTCCAACTGGAGGTAGATGTTGTCGCCGCTGATCGCGCTCTGTCCCTCGCCCAGCGAGAGGCCGGACACGGGTTTCCAGCGCCGGCCGCCGACCATCCGCTCCTGACCGGTCAGGAAGACGTTGAACAAATCCCGCATCTGCGTCTGGTCAAAGCCCAAGACGGGGTCATAGAGCGCAATCGCCATACCGTCAGTCAGCGCATCGTACCACAGGGCCACCTCGTCCAGACGGCCAATAAAATTCCCTTGGTTGTTGAATTCAAGCGGGTACGTGTTACCGAACCCTGTGCCGTGGCTGTAAGTCTCGCTCCGCTTCAGCACCCCGTCCACAAACTTCTTGGTTGTTCCGTTTGCGGTTGTGCCGCTGCCGTTGTCATAGGCGACGATAACCACATGGTGCCAGGTGCCGTCAATCTCGCTGCCGGAGGAGAAGAGCCTGTTCTGGTTGAACAGGCCGCCGCCGCCGCCCGTATCGTACCGGACCCCGATGTTGAAACTGCCGCTGTCGCGGTCGATGAGCCAACCGTTGCGTGCGCTGCTCTCGTCGCTTTTCCTGAGAAAGCGGGTCCAGCTCGGGGTGTTGGTATACATTTTGACCCAGAAACTCAGCGTCATGGCGTCATTGACCGCCAGCGTCTGGCTGTTGGGCACAGCGATCTGGGCGAGACTGTCGCTCCCCCCGAAGAAGGCTGCGGCGCGTCCGGTCCCGGTCGGGGTGTCATTGGTGAACGCCACGTGGGACTCGACCGTGCCGTCGTTGCCGAAGCCGGAAAAGTCCGAAGCGTCCTCGCCGTCGAAGGTCCAGTAGCCGACGAGATCGACTGCGGCGGTGGCAAGGTTGGTCGAGGCCACGCCTTTGCCTGCGGCGTCAAGCTGCAGGTAATATTCGTTGCGGTTGGTCCACACGAAGCTCTGCCCCTCGCCCAGCAGCAGGTTGCTGACCGCGTGCCATTGCCGCTCGCCAATCGTGGCCGGCACGCCGCTGGTGTAGACGTTGAACAGGGTCTGCATCTGCGTCACATCGTACCCGCAGATCGGTCGATAGAGCGCGAGCGCCATCCCGTGGTTCAGCGCCGTGTCCCAGACCGCCACGTCATCCATGAGGCCGTCATACTCGCGGGCGCTCTCTTGAAAGCTGCGGCCCATGATCAGGTCGGCGGTGTTGTCAAATCCGCCGGTGTGGAAGTACGCGCTGTTGTTGACCGTGCGCACGCCGTTCAGCCAGACGTTGGCCATCCCGTTGTTCAGCGAAAAGACGATGTGGTTCCACGCGCCGTTCCAAGCCGGGCCGATGGCTTTCGATTGGTTGTTGGTGGCCGTGTCGATACGGAGCGCGGCGGTGGCGCCTGCATCGTTGCGCTGGATCTCGAACCCGTGCGAGCCCCCGTTGTCCTTGTTGATGGCGCGTAACCAGGGGCTCGGGTCTGCCGCGTTCGCCTTCATCCAGAAGGACACGGTGACCATGCCTCCGGTAAAAGAAAGGGAATCGGCATGGGGGATCTGAACATACGACCCGGTGTTGTCGGCCCCGTTGAACGAGATCGACCGCGCCGAGGGGATTGTCGCGGGCACATCGTCGGTGAAGACGGGTCCGTTGACCAGCGATCCGTCGTTGCCGTAACCGGAACCGTCCGCCGCGTCGTCGGCCTCGAAGGACCAGTAACCGACAAGATCAGCCGCGGCTTGGCTGGCGGCGAGCAGCGTGAGGCAGAGCAGGCCGGCAGCAGCCCTGCGCCCTGGCCCCTGATGCACCCACACGGCGAGGGAAGAGGGTGCGCCCACACATGCACGGAAGCGATGTTGATCCAACATTCGAATGCTCCTTCCTATTGGCCCATGCGTTCCGACTCAAGATGCCGTCATTATAAAGTTCCCGGCGCGTGCCGTCAACGCTGGGGGCTGTGCGTGTAGCGATGCGCGAAAAAGCGCAAAAGCGATCTCCTTTGCGTGCAGGTGTCTTATCACGCCGGTCGCGGGTCGCGAGTCGGAGAATGGGGAGGGAAAAGACCAGCGACCGGCGACGCGCGACCTGCGGGGTCAGGCGGCTTATTTCTGCAACAGCACGCCCGCGTACCCGCAGGGGATCACCACCTTGCCGGCGTGGAAATCGGCGATGTCCGGATTGCCGGAGAATTTCCAGGCGTTCATCAGCGTGGGATGCTCGGCATCCGTGAAATCGTAAAGAGCGGCGCGGCGCTCGATGCGGCTGGTGAAGACCACCCGCTTGCCGTCCGAACGCGGAATGCCGTTGATCGCGTCCCCCCGTCCTTCGCCCGGGAACGCCGCCGGCAACTTGAAGAATGTCCATGGACTTCCGTCCGCCGGATCACCTTCTCCAGGCCGGAGCAACATGTAACTGCCTCTCGCGCTGGCGATGGAAAGCCCATCACGGAAGGTGCAGATGCCGCTCGACAGGCTCAACCGGTTCACCAACGTTTCAACGCTTTGCCGCGGCGCGGGCACGGCGGCGAGGTCAAACCACTTGACGCTGGCGTGGGCGTTGTTGAACGCGAAGTGACGCCCGTCGGGCGAAGCGTCCGCGAGGTACTTGTCCCAGCCCGGACACGAGCCGCTGTGCAGCACATGCTTGAATGCCGGCAACGCGCGAATGTCATAAAGCTCGATCCCGCGCCGGTCGGAACAGAACAGCCAGCCCGGCACGGCCGGCTGCACGACAAGCGCCAGGTCCTTTTCACCGGAAATTTTCGGCAGCCGCGCGACTTCCTTGAAGGGCGCCTCACCGTCCAGCTCGTACACGCCGAAGCCGTCATGCCCTTCGGCCGTGTACAGGCGGTTGCCGTCCACCTTCACATCGAACACCTTGTCGTGTCCCGGCAGTTTGGCGAGTTCCTTGAGCCCGCCGTTATTCGGCAGAATCTGCAAGACGTAAAGACCCGCGTCGCCGCAGGCGGCGTAGACGACATCGCCCCTCACCGCGACGCCGCGCGCCTGGCCGACGTCGCGCGGCTTCCACACATGCCAGGCGGACGCATCCACGGCATACGGCTCGCGATAGGGCGCATTTTTGGGCGGTGCGCCGCGGTCGAACGGCTCCGCCTTCGCGCGCGGACACGGAATCGCGAAAACGCCCGCTCCGTTGACTGCCGCGTACACGACGCCGTCGGCCACGGCCACAGAGCCGACGCAATCGCTCGGCCATTCCGGCCGCTTCGGGTTCGGCGAGACCCAGCGGTCGAGCGTGCGGGGACGGGTTTTGTCTGCGATGTCTACGGCGAACACGCCGTTGTGCGTTTGGGCGGCGAACAGCAGGTTGCCCGATGTGCGGGGCGTCCACATGTCGAGGCCGCGCGCGTAGAAGGGCGGATAGTCCACGCGGCCGACGTGTTTCGGATGCGCCGGGTCCGCGACGTCGAAAATGTCGAGCCCGTGCCCCATGCCGCCGCCGTCGGCGGGACCGCCGAAACGTTTCATCTCGGCAGTCATCACGCCGCCCGACACCTTGCGGTGCTTGGCATGGTGTCCCGTGGCGGCGTACAGGTAGGTGCCTTGCAGCCACACGCCGTCGCCGTACCCGTAGAGTTCCACGTGGTCGGTCTGGCGGATGGCCGTCATGTCGCGCGCGTCGAAGACGGTGACGTACCCCGATCCCCAGTCGCCTGAATAGAGCCACCCGTCGCGGTAGACGATACTTTGGGACTCGTCCGTCTTGCGCATGGCGATGTGGCGCGGATGATCCGGATCGGAGACGTCGATGAACTCCACGCCGTTCTGGCGCTGCCCGAGGAAACAGACGTCGCCCGCGACGTCCACGCCGGTCGCGAGTTCACAGCAGTCGAAGCGGGAGCGCACACGCGGCGCCTGCGGCCGCGTCGCGTCGACGATCCACAATCCGTATTCGCGCGTGGAAACATACGCCATGCCCTTCTGCACGGCGATCTGGCGCACGCCGCCCAAGCCGTCCACCTCGCCCAGTTTCCGCGGCGCGAGTGGCTTCGAAATGTCGTAGACAGACACGCGCGAACCTGCGCCCGCATACAGCGTATCGCCCTCGAGGCACAGCGCCATCGCCTTGTCGCCGATGCCCTCCACCCGGAACGCCTCGCCGAACACCTTGTCGTCCTCGGCCTTCGCGACCGCCAAGAACGCAACAGCAAACGAAATCACCAACGACACCTGAATTTTCATTGTTCCTCCTACTAGGGGGCCTTTCGGTTGGCCCATTCGCGCATGTCTTCCTCCCTTTCGGCGAGGTCTTCCATCCTGGACTGGATCTTGTACGCATCACAATCCTTCGCTTGCTGTGTTGCCATCTGGAGGTATCGGGCCGCGCTGGTTAGATCCGGCCGAATATTGAACTTCATGGCATCAAAACTGTACATATCCGATAAGGCGGCGTACGGCTTTGCGAAGTCAGGGTTTGTCCGTATGGTTTCTTCCAGCATGCTGACGGCCTCTTCTTGACGTCCAAGCAGGGCCAGACAACCCGCCTGATCCACCCGCATGTCCAGTTTGATATCATCCGCAAGGCCAGGGAAGCGGGCAGGCACTTCTGCCAGATACGCCACCGCAAACGTTGCGGCTTCCACGCTATATTGGCACCGGTCGAGGAGCAGGGCATTAAAGTCCGCCAGCCAAGTCTCAAGATACTCGCAACCTTCAAATGCGCCAGACGTTTCCGCCTCGGCCGGATTTTGCAGGTCCTGCGGCAAGATGCGGAGCATCTCTTCCCAGGATTTTTCCCAACACTCCAAGGCCTTCCACTGATGGTTCGCGTCCTGATGCAGGTAACCCGCCTGCATCCAGTCGTTGGCGCTGAGGTGTTCGTCGCGAACCGGCTTGTCAAGAACGCTCATTGTGAGGAGGGGCGGAGCGGCAAAGGTCCTGCAGCATTTTTTGAATTTTTTCCCGCTGCCGCAGGGACACGGTGCGTTGCGGCTTACGGATGGCTCGCGGGTGACGGGCCTGACCTGAATCCGCTCCCTCAACACGTCAAGCAAGTCCACGTTCTTGTCCTCAGGTTTGCTTTCACGACCCCAGGTGTTAACGAAAAAAAACATGGCCGACTCAGTCGATTTGAATGGACGATCAGCCATGCTGTTGGCCAGCGTCAACGACTGCGGAGTCGCAGACATGTAGAGATCGATCATCTCGTCGGGCGTTGCCATGAATGTATTCGCTAGATCGTGAGCGTAGGCCGCCTTGATGAGCGGCAGAGCACCCGGAGCGTGGAGTATGGATACGACTTCGACGGCCGTGTTCCAAATGTTGGACGCCCGACACTCGAGTTTGCGGTCAAGCAGATCGATACAGTAGACGGAAAGATGCGTCACTTCTAAGCCCCCTTCGGTGGCGCAAATCAGCAAGCTTCTCAGTGCGGCAGAACGCGCGTATTCATTCAAGGTGGGGTCTTCAACCAGCGCTTTGATGTCGTCGATGCGGCCGTGACAGGTCCGCGCCAGCATGTGCGAAAAGGTCTCGGTCAGAATATCGCCCAAAAGGTGGTCGAGGAGGAGGTTCGGCAGGCGTGCGATCCTGAGAAAATGCGGGAACGCTTTCGTACTCCGCATTTCCGTGCAGAGGTGGATGGCGTACAGAAAGAGCGCGTCGGCGTCCTTGGCCTTAGGCTCGGCCAACCTGTTTCCGATTTCCTGCACCAGGATCGGTTCGGCCTCTTCCCAGTGCGCCCGGATAGTGCCCAAGGCCTGATGGGGCGCTTTGTAGGTGAAGGGACGCAGCGCGTCAATGGCTTCAGGTATTGTCATCGGTTGATCTCTTCAATGTCGAGTCATGCAAGGCACTAGCGCGCGCCGCCAGCCAGCTTCGCGATCTCATCGGCCGTCAGCACGCGCCGGTAGATGCGCACGTCGTCAAGACAGCCGCGGAAGCGC
Source organism: Kiritimatiellia bacterium (assembly GCA_028684935.1). Classification (GTDB taxonomy): domain Bacteria; phylum Verrucomicrobiota; class Kiritimatiellia; order RFP12; family UBA1067; genus DUPH01. Next base: position 7,516 of record JAQUEX010000032.1, read on the forward strand.
GCGCGCTCCATGTCGACACTGTGCGCGCCGACGATGATGCCGTTCCCCGGGTTGATGAAACCGCGCCGCTCCAACGTGCCGACCTCCTTGCCGTTCACGTAGAGACGCATGACAGCGTTATCAAAGGTGGCGGCCACGTGCGACCATGCGTCGACGGGCAGCGCCTCTGGACTGGTCAGCGAATGGCTCCAGCGCTCGCGCGGCACCTGCCAGGTCGCCCGCCCGCCACCGAGCCCGAGGCGGTAGCCATCCGTGCCGCTGCTCACGGTATTCAGCATCCAGCGGTCGCTCTGCGCCTTTTCGGAAGGGTTGCACCAGAGGGCGACGGTCACGCCGCCGGGGCTGAAGAAGGGCGCGGGGAGCGTCGCGGTCGCGCCGCCCTCGCCGCAGCGCAGCACCCGGCCGCCGCGGCCGTCTTCCAGCGTGATGCCCTCGCAGGCGAGGTGACAGCGGTTCGGCGAAGCGTCCGCAAGGAGGCCCTCTTGCGTTGTGGCCTCAAAGGTCCAGTCGGCCAGCAGGTCGCCGGTGATGCGGATCGACTGCCACGGCATGCGGTCGCCGAAGCCGGCGCGGACCGCCTCGTAGCGCTTCTGCGGCGGCGGCAGCCCCGCATCTTCGGGGATGATGTCGGTCACGGCCTCCGGTGCCCACGCGCTGCAGAAGACGCGTTTGATGGCATTGACGAAGGTGAAGCCCGTACCGGTGGTCGGCTCGATGTAGTGGCCCTCGCCGAATTCGGTCCAGTTGTCGAAGACCACGATCTTGCTGTCCCAGCGCCCCGCCGGTTTGGCGTCGACCAGCGCCTTGGCTTCGCGGCACGCGACCTCGAAATTCTCGGCCTTCGGGTCTTTGATGTAGTTGTTGACGCCGCGCTTGACGCGGCCCCACGGCCGGTCGTCGCGCCCCATCACCACGTTCGGGATGTCCGGCACGTCGCCGGTGCTGGCGTCGCGGTCGATCCACGTCTGCCGGTAGCGGCTGAGCACATCGGCGTGGTCGCGGTAGGAGAGCCCTGCCAGATCTTCGCCGGCCGTCTGGACGCCGGCGGGCGACAGGCCGTAGCCTGTGACCGCATCCCAGCCGCTGGCGGCGATGTCCGCGCCGAGCTTGGCATTGGCCGCATCCATGCAGGCGATCACGCGCAGGCCGCTGAAGCCGGCCTGACGGCACTGCTCGCGCATCTTGTCGAGCGCCACCTTCGTTTTCTCGGCGCCGCCCAGCTCGGCGAGCAGGACGCGCGGTTGCCACACGAAGAGGACCGGCTTGTTTTCGATCTTGAGGTACGAAGGATGGGTGAAGTAGTTCTTGATCCAGAACGGCAGCACGTTGTCGAGCAGGTCGGCCTCGTTCTTCACGCCCACCGCGCAGCCGTTCTCCCACATGATGGTGAACGTGAAGGCGTCGCGGTACTTGGCGTTGTAGAGTCCCTCATGAATCGCGTGTCCGAGGCTCTGGTTGATGGTCGGTTCAAAATCGTCGCGGTACCAACAGTAGATGAAGCCGTTGATGCCGTGTTCCAACGCCATTTTGATGTGCCAGTCGGCCACTTCAGGCGTGCCTTCGTCGTACCAGCCGATGGCCGGGCGCTTCTCGGGGTACGGCTCGATGCGCTTCCAGCCCCAGTGCGTGCCCTCCTTCCAGAGCGCGCAGTAGTGCATGAGGCTGATGTAGTCGGTCTTGGCCGGTTGCGGCGCCGGCACGTAGCCGGTCTGGGGCAGGCCGGGGCACGGTTCAACCGTCAGCGCGAGGTCTTGCACGCTGGGTGTCGCGCCCTTGGCGGAGACCGTCACGCGCACGGTGTAGGTGCCGGGCCGCGCGGCCCGGATGCGCCAGGTCGCCAGGTCGAAATCATCCATCCCCAGCCATTCGATACGCCGCTTGGCCCCGCCGATCAGGGTGATGCCCTTGGGCACCTCCAGTCGCGCGACGATCCCTTCAGTCTCGCCGCCGACGTTCTGGATGCCGGCCACCACGCTCTCCTCGCGGCCGGGGCGCAGTTTGGCGCGGCCGGCGGCGAGCGAACGGATGTAGAAGACGGGCGTGCCGACGGGCCGGTCCGCCAAGGCCAGCTTGCGGATGCGGACCGGTCCAGTCGTGCCAGCAAAGCTCACCGCGAGGCGGCGGAGCTTGCCGGTCCAAGCGTCGGACATCGTCCCGGAAACGACCGTGGGCCGTCCGCCCGCCTGAGGCACGAAGCTGAGCGATCCGGTGCCGGAGTCGGTCATGAAGTCGAGGGTGCCCGTCACGCCGCGACCGTCTGCGTCCACGTCGAGGCAGAGGAACGGATACGGTGCGAGATCAACCGACAACACCGGGCTTGCCAGCATGGCCGTCGTGTCGGGGAAATCGGCGATGAGCGTGTCCTTCTCCGGTCGGCAGGCGGCACCGTTGAGGGGCTGCCAGCCGGCCCAAGCGGCGGGGCCGCCCAGCACGACCGGCGTATCGGCACGTTCAGCACGCGGGGAAGGGTTCATGAGCGAGCGCCACACAGAGCTGAAGAAGCCGGGACGAGCCTTGGCCGGGGCCGTCGCGTCGGCAGGCAGGGTTGCCAGCAGTGTGGCCCGCGCCAAGACCGGGTTGAACAGCTCGAAACGAGACACCTCTCCGGCGACCGGCCCGACCGTCAGCGGCTTCGGTCCGGGCGTGATGCGGCCGAGGCGCGGCTGGCAGAAAGTCTCGCCGTTGACGGTCAGACTCATCGCCTGCCCTGTCCACGTCGCGCGCACGTCGTACCATGTGTTCGTTTTGACAGCCGGCCCGCGCAGCCGGCTTTCCCATTTGCCTTCAATCTGGACGAAGAAGGCCAGATGTCCGCCATCGCCCTGCTCGTTCACGCGCAGCAGATACTCGCCGTCTTTCTGGGCCAGGTTCTGAACGCCGTTCCGGAGTTCGTCGAGCCGGAAACGGCACACGATCTCCAGCCCCGGGCGCAGGCGCAGTTCCGGGCTGTCGGCGGCTTCGATCGGCCTTTCGGCCATTCCGCGCGGCAGCCACCGGTCGAGCGTGAGGACCGGCTTGTTGCCCGCCGCAACAGCTTCTGCGGCCCGCGCGCACGGCGCGGCGCAGGCCCAAAGCGACAGGGAAAGTGCGAAAACATTTCGGCAGCTCATTTTTGCGTGCATGTCGGTTCCTTATTTTTTCCAAACCAGGCGTGTCAGACTACGGTCCCAAACGCCTTGAAAAACGTGTAACAAAACGTACCATCCGCTTCGGTTGTTCGGACGAGATCTTGAATGCCTTTGTCAAACAGCGCGGGCGTGATGAGACCGTGCGCAATGGCTGCTTCACGAACACCTTTAATCATCGCGGTGAAGGTTTTCTTGGTGAATCCGTCGGCCAGCTCCGGCTTGCCTGCATCGACATAAACCATTCGGGGGGACACTCGCACATCTTGAAATCCGGCGGCCACCAACAAAGGATACAGGGATCGCCCAATGAGCGCATTCCCTCCGGCGCGCGCTTGCAGGTCGACCTGACAGTGGATGGCAGCCTGCGCGGCGGCACTGTCCGGATAAAAATAGGCGGAGCCGTGGTCTCCTTCAATGACGGTCAGAGTCCCGCCCGGGCGCACGAATTCTTTCAACGCCCTCAAGGCGACGTCCGGCGCTTTCAGGTGCTCCAGCACAAAGCAGACAAAGACATGGTCAAACGATTGCGGATCAAAGGGCAGATTGAAGATGTCCCCCTGCTGAAAGCGGACATTCGACAATCCAGTCGCCTTGACGCTTTGCTCGGCCTGCGCGATAGATCGTTCCGAGATGTCTACCGAGACGATGTGCGCGCCGGGGCTGTTTCGGGCCAGCGTCACGGTTTGCGCACCGACGCCACACCCTGCTTCCAAAACACGGCTGCCCGCCGGATAACCCGTGTCGCCGTGGAGAAGATCGACTAACGTATTTGCCTGATCCTTTAAGCGACAGTTCTCCCGTGGGTCATACCCGTGAACATAGGCGCGTGTCATAGTTCTCCCTGTCATGCCGGATTTCTCCCGGCTTCGGCGGTTTTTTTTGAAGAGAAAGAAATGTTACCTGAACCGTTTGAAATAACAATAGCAAAGAGTTCGGCATGCCGCAGCCTGGCATACGGCGTGCTCGACAAACGGGTTTTCGGCCGTTAACATCCTCCCGTTCATTCTTGGGCGTAAGGGGCATGAGGACATGGATAAACAAGGAGGCGTGATGAACAAGCGTGTGTTGGGGATAGGGTGTGTGGTGCTGGCCGGGCTGCTGGCCCGTTGTGAGCCTGAAAAAGAGTTCTTTTTCAAAGACAACGATTCGGTTGTTTTCTTGGGCGACAGCATTACCCAGCAGAAACTCTACACGACCTATCTTGAGGCCTATACGCTGACGCGCTTTCCTGACAGGCGGTTCCGGTTCCGCAACGTGGGCTGGGGCGGCGATACAGCGTGGCTGCGCAAGCGGTTCAAGACGGACGAGAAAGCGCTGTTCTCGGCGACGGGTGCCATGTTGGACGAGATGGTTGAGAAAGCCGTGCGTGCCGGCCTGCAGCGTGACGTGTTGCCGCACAAGCCGACGGCCGTCACGGTCAAATTCGGCATGAACGATCATGCGTATCAAGCGTTTCGCGAGGACATCTGCCGCGCGTATGCTCGCAGCCAGAAAGAGATCGTGAACATCCTGAAGGCGGAAGGCGCCCGGGTCGCCCTGCTGACTCCGCAGCCGATTGAGGACAAGCCGCCGGCCGAGCATGACAAGAGTGTGAAGAATCAGTCGCTGCGCAAATTTTCCGATGCCCTGCGCGACGTCGCCGCCGCGAAAGGCGCGGTGTACGTGGACCAGTTCGAGCCTTACATGAAACTCATGCTGGCCGCGCGCGCCGCCAAGCCGGACGCGATGATCGGCGGCGGCGACGCGGTGCATCCCGGCCCGGCCGGCCACACGCTGATGGCATGGACTATCCTGAAACAGCTCCAGGCACCGGCGCTGGTCTCCGCCGGTGGCGTAGATGTTTCGCGCTGGTTCTTCCGCAGCAAGGTCATGTGCCAAAAGAACTGTACGCTCTCCAACGTGAAGGTCAGAAAAGACACGGTCAGCTTTGACCGTCTGGACCATGCGCTGCCGATGCCGGTCGATGCCCGGGCCGCAGCGGCCCTGTCGCTGGCACCGGTCAGCGACGAGCTGAACCGCTACATGCTGAGGGTCGAAGGACTCAAAGCCGCGCGCTACGCATTGACCATCGACGGGCTTCACGTTGCGGCGTTCAGTCGTGAGGAGCTTGCAAAAGGGGTGAATCTGGCAAATTATTCCACGCCGAATGCCGTGCAGGCGATGCAGGTTTTGGATCTGGTGTTTAAAAAGAACGATGTCTACTTCGAGCGCTGGCGTAAGGTTCAACTTGAAAACGGCCCGGCCGCGAAACTGGCCGAACTGGACACGCGTATCGCTGAGCTTGAAGCACAAATCGATGCCGCGCGCAAACCCAGGCCGCACCGTTTTGAGCTGACGCCCCGGCCCTGAAGGAGAGAGTGAACGGAATGAGCAGCCTTTTGCAATGGGTTCTGTTAGCTACCTGCGGGTCGCTCGCCTTCTCGAACGGGAACGCGCAGTCGGCCCCCCCCCGCTTCGCAGGATACCGCTCCGGGTTTAACCGCGATACGCTCGCGTTGCAGGTGCTGCTCGACCGGCAGCACCTCTCCTGCAACTGCGTCGATGGCGTGTGGGGCGTGCGAACTGAAATCGCGTTGGTGACGTGGCAGACGCTCAACGGCGTGCCGCCCACCGGCATCCCCGATGCCGCAGTGCTGGCGGCGCTGGGCGGTGACACGAATGTGCTGATGCGCTACACCCTCACGACCAATGATTGGGCCGCCTTGGGACCAGTGCCGCAAGCCTGGGACGAGCGTGCGCAACTCAAGACGCTGGCGTATGAGACGCTTCAGGAACTTTTGGCCGAGAAAGGCCATACGTCGCAGCGGGCCGTCGAACGTCTGAACCCCGGGCTGGCTTGGCCGAATCCGCCGGTGGGCAGCGAGGTCGTTCTTCCGGATTGTTCCTACGCGAAGCCCGCCAAGGCCGGGTCGATCCGCATCTCGCTCTCACGAACCGAGGTGACGGTCTTCAATCCCGAAGGACAGCTCGTCGCGCTCTTCCCCTGTTCGATCGCGCGAGAAAAATCCAAGCGGCCCGACGGCGAGGTTTCGGTCAGGACGGTCGCACCGAATCCCAACTACACCTACGACCCTCAGCTCTTTGCGCCGGGCGGGTCCAATAAAACCAAACTCGTCATTCCGCCGGGCCCGAACAATCCGGTGGGCCTTGCCTGGATCGGGCTTTCGCTGCAAGGTTACGGCGTCCACGGCACGCCCATCCCAGAGCATATCGGACGCGCTGAATCCAAGGGGTGCTTCCGGCTCGCCAACTGGAATGCGGTCAAGCTGCTGGCGATGGTGGAGTACGGCACGCCGGTGATGATCGAAGAGTAAGGAGAACGGATGAGGCTGGTGGTGCTGGACGGGTTCACGATGAACCCCGGCGATCTGGAATGGCGCGCGCTGGAAGCGCTGGGCTCGTTGGCGGTCCACGCGCGCACGCCGCCCGAGGCGATCCTGGAGCGCGCGGACGGGGCAGAGATCCTGCTGACCAACAAGACGCCGCTGACGCGCGCCACCGTGGCGGCGCTGCCGGCGCTGCGGTTCATCGCCGTGTTGGCCACCGGCTACAACGTTGTGGATCTCGACGCGACGCGGGAGCGCGGCATTCCGGTGTCCAACGCGCCGTCCTACAGCACGCGGTCGGTGCAGCAGATGACCTTCGCGCTGCTGCTGGAGCTGACGCAGCTTTGCGGAGCGCACGACCGGGCGGTGAAAGAGGGGGCGTGGTGCCGCTGCGCGGACATCACCTTCCAGCTTCAGCCGTTGACGGAATTGGACGGGCTGACCTTCGGCGTGCTGGGGTTCGGCGCGATCGGACGGGCTGTCGCTCAGGCGGCGCTGGCCTTCGGCATGCGGGTCGTGGCGCATTCGCGCACGCGGCCCCAGACCCTGCCCGACGGCGTGGCGTGGGTGTCACAAGACGAGCTGTTCCGCTGCTCGGATGTCGTGTCGCTGCACTGTCCGCTGACGCCGGAGACCGAGGGGTTGATCAATGCGCGCACGCTGCGCCTGATGAAGCCGGGCGCGCGGCTGATCAACACCAGCCGCGGCGGACTGATCGACGAGGCGGCGCTGGCGCAGGCGTTGAACGAGGGCCGGCTGGCGGGCGCGGGGGTGGATGTGCTTTCGACCGAACCGCCCGCGCCGGACAACCCGTTGCTGCGCGCGCGCAACGCCGTCATCACGCCGCACTGCGCGTGGGCGACGCGTGCCGCGCGCCAGCGTCTGCTGGACATCACGGTGGCGAACGTCAAGGCCTTCCAAGCCGGTGCCCCGCAGAACGTGGTGAACGGGGTTAGCTAGGATCGTACGGCCCCAGAAAACGAGTGCCGTTGAAGTGAATCAGGTGGGTCGGTGCATCCGCCACCCATACTACCGATTCCCACGCGATCGGTTACGTCGCTTGGGTCTACGAGAAAGCCGACGGTCTGACGGGCAACCACTGCTCAACGCGTGCCCCATGGCTGCGCGCCAGTCAATCGATACCGGTGAACATTGCCGAGGGCAACGGGAAGACGGCCGATGCGGACCGGAGACGCCACTTCGAGATCGCGCGGGGTTCGGCCTTGGAATGCGCCGCGATACAGGACGTTCTGGTTGTTGGCAAGGCGCTGGACGAAGCCGAAAGCCAGAATCGCAAGACCGAACTCGACCGGATGGCCGCGATGCTGAGCCGGTTGGGCGGCAGGGGATATCAGGTCCGGGAAGAGGCGACGGCCTACGATACGACGGGAACCCAATCGATCCCGATCCCGATAGCGATAGCGATTTGGATGAGACCAAGCCCCAACAACGCGGTGGAGGCGACGGGATACCGCCGCCTCACCGCTGACGTTATAGACACCAACCAGCAGCCTGCCAATCCGCCTCACCCCGCCGCGCTGAACGTGGCGAGCAGTTTCTCCAGCCGCGCGACCGTCTCGGTTAATTCCTTCTGCTTGGCGCGCTGCTGCTCGATCACGGCCGCGGGCGCCTTGGCCACGAACCCCTCGTTGCCGAGCTTGGCCTCGACGCCTTTGAGGAACCCGCGCGTCTTGTCCAGTTCGGCCTTCACGCGCGCGGCCTCGGCCTTGACGTCGACCAGCCCCTCGAGCGGCAGATAGATCGTGCCGAGCTTGCAGAGCGAACCGGGCATGGCCTTCTCACCGCCGCCCGCGACGATTTCCAGCCGGTCCGAGCGCAACTGCTGTTTCAGCGTCTCGCTCTCGGCCGTCAGACGGGAGGCCGTGTCCTCGTCCGTCGCCTGCACGATGTAGTGCAGGAATTTGGAAGGCGCGATGTTGTAGTCGGCGCGCAGCGCACGGCCTGCCGTGACCAGTTCGCGCTTGGCGTCAACGTAGGCCGTCACCTCCGTGCTCAGTCCCCATGCCGCGCGCTGCGCGTCGGTGTAAGGCACCGGCCACGGCGCATGCATGATACTCTCGGACTCGGCGCCGTAGCCCATCTGGTGCCACAGCTCCTCGGTGAGGAACGGCATGTAGGGATGCAGCAGCTTGAGCGCTTTGGCGAAGACATCGGTCATCACGGCCAGCACCTGGCGGCGGCGCGCCTCGTCCGAGCCGTTCAGATCCTGCTTGGCATATTCGAGATACCAATCGCAGAACTGGCTCCAGACCACGTCGTAGATCGCGAGCGCGCCGTCCTGCAGGCGGAAGGTTTCCAGATGTTCGGTCACGGTGCGCACGGCGCTCTCGCAGGTGGCGAGCATGTGGCGGTCGTCATCGCGCAGCAGCGCAGGATCGAGCGACAGTTCGCCGTTGGCCAGCGCGCGCCAGTTTGTGCCGGGCAGCTTCTCCATGTGCATCCGCATGAAGCGCGCGGCGTTCCAGACCTTGGTCGCGAAGTTGCGGCCGATCTCGAACTTCTCCATGTTGACGTAGACGTCCATGCCGGTGGAGGTGATCAGCATCAGGCTGAAGCGCAGCGAGTCGGCGCTGTAGGTCTCGATGATGTCGAGCGGGTCGATGGAATTGCCCAGGCTCTTGCTCATCTTGCGCCCCTTGTCATCGCGCACCGTGCCGTGGAGATAGACCGTGCGGAAGGGCACCTCGCCCATGAACTTGCAGCCGGCCATGATCATGCGCGCGACCCAGAAGAAGAGGATCTCCGGCGCGGTGGCCAAGTCGTGGGTCGGATAGTAAAACTTCAGGTCGGGGTGGTCCTTGGGCCAGCCGAAGGTGCTGAAGGGCCAGAGCCACGAGGAGAACCAAGTGTCGAGCACATCCTCGTCCTGCGTGATCTGGTCGGCCGCGGCACCGCATTTCGGACAGACCGCCGGCGCGGCTTTGGCCGCCCACTCGTGACCGCACGGCGTGCAGGTATAGACCGGGATGCGGTGGCCCCACCAGATCTGGCGCGAGATGCACCAGTCGCGGATGTTCTCCATCCACTCGAAATAGGTCTTCTCCCAGCGCTGCGGCAAGAAAACGACCTTGCCCGCGCGCACGGCCTCGATGGCCGGCGCGGCCAGCGGCTTCATGCGCACGAACCACTGTTTGGAGAGGCGCGGTTCGACCACGGTGTCGCAGCGATAGCAATGACCGACCGCGTGCTGATGCGGATCGACCTTGACCAGCAGCCCCTGCGCCTCAAGGTCGGCGACCACCTGCTTGCGGCAGGCGAAGCGGTCCATGCCGGCGTACGGGCCGGCCTCATCGTTCATCGTGCCGTCGCCGTTCATGACGTTCAGCACCGGCAGATCGTGGCGCTGCGCCACCTGGAAATCGTTGGGGTCATGCGCGGGCGTAATCTTCACGACGCCCGTGCCGAAGGCGCGGTCCACGTAATCGTCCGCAACCACCGGGATCTCGCGGTTCATGAGCGGCAGTGTCACGGTCTTGCCGACCAGCGCCTGATAGCGCTCGTCCGCCGGATTGACGGCCACGGCGGTGTCGCCCAGCAGGGTCTCGGGACGCGTGGTCGCGACCACGACCTCGCCGCCGCCCGGGATCGGATAGCGGATGTGCCAAAGATGGCCGTGGGTGTCCTGGTGCTCGCTCTCCTCGTCCGACAGCGCGGTGTGGCAGCGCGGGCACCAGTTGACGATGTAGTTGCCGCGGTAGATGAGCCCCTCGTCGTAGAGCCGGCAGAAGACCTCGGCCACCGCCTCGCTCAGCCCTTCGTCCATGGTAAAGCGCTCGCGCGACCAGTCGCAGCTCGCCCCGAGCTTGCGGAGCTGGCGCACGATCGTGCCGCCGTACTCCTTGCGCCACTCCCACACACGCGCCAGGAACGCCTCGCGTCCGAGATCGCGCCGCGAGAGGCCCTCCTTGCGCAGCGCCTTCTCCACCACGTTCTGCGTGGCGATGCCCGCATGGTCGGTGCCCGGCATCCAGACCGTGTTGCGTCCCTGCATGCGGCGCCAACGCACCAGCACGTCCTGGATCGTGTTATTGAGCGCGTGGCCCATGTGCAGGATGCCCGTCACGTTCGGCGGGGGGATCACGACGCTGTAGGGTTCGCCGCCCTGCGCGGCCTCGGCATGAAACCGGCCGCTCTGCTCCCACCACACGTACCACTTGCTCTCGACAGACTTCGGATCGTAATGCTTATCCATGTGACACTCTCCACGCCCTCGCGGGACGTGACCTCTGCGTTTTTTTAATGAGTCCCGAAAAATCGAATATTCATTTAACCAAAACCGGAGCATCCTGACAAAACAATCAGCCAAAACAATCAGCCCGCATTTGCCACTTGCCTATGTTTTTAAAATATGTATCATAGTTCACTAGTTAATTGTGCAAAGGCGCTCCGTATGGCATTGACGAAAAAAAACTACCATGTCCCGAACTTGGACCGGGCTCTCGCGATCCTAGCCCTTCTGTCCCGCCATCCCGGCGGCATGAACCGCAACGAGATCGCCGAAGCATCCGGCTGTTCCGCCACCATGGTCTACCGCATCGTGATGACCTTGGCGGATAACGGGTTTCTGTTCAAGGATGAGGTCTCCGGACGCTACCGGCTTTCTTCTAAACTGTTGGATATCGGCTGCGCCGGTTCGGATGAATACAGCCTGACTCAGGTCGCCTGGCCGGACATGGTCGCGCTGCGTGACGAAACCAACATCACGGTCATGCTCGGCTGTCTGTATAACAACACGGAAGGGCTCCTGCTCGAGACGGTTGAAAGCCGCGCCAACATCCGTCTCGTGGTGGAAAAAGGGTTCCGCACGCGCGCCCTGCATGCCGGCGCGGGCTGGAAAAGCATCTTGGCTTTCTTGCCTGAAGCCCAACGCGACGCGATCCTTGACCAGTTGGATTATCAGCCCATTACGCAGAACACGTTGACCTCGCGCAAGGCTGTGCTTAAAGAACTACAGGACATACGGCGCAGAGGATATGCCACAGACAACGCTGAAATCACCGAGGGTCTGCATTGTGTCGCCGCGCCGATCTTCGACCGCGAGGGTTTACCGGTCGGCACCCTGACCCTCTCCGCCCCTGCCATACAATTGCCGGACGCAGATTTTCCGCTGCGCGCCCGCCAGTGCCGCGCCGCCGCCGACCGCGTCGGCGCGAAGCTGGGCTGGAACGGAAAAGAGAAATTAAACATCCGCATTTCAGCGAGCACAACATGAGAACCAGAGAACAGAGACTCTTGCAGGCACTTGCGTCACGCGCGCTACTCGCGCTGGCCGCGTGCAGTGCCGTGCAGAACATGCCGGATCTTCAGGCGGCGCAGACAACCGTTACGCTCAACGGACGTCCCTTACCACCCGCGCACGCGACGGCGGCGGGCGTGTGGTTCTATGCGGAAGGCGAAAGGGGGAATGCGGGGCCGGAAACGCTCAACGCTCAACGTTCAACATCCAACGATCAAGTCCTTTTGACCGGTCACGGAAGTGTGCCTGAGTCCTGGCGGCTGACGGCCTCACTGCGGAAAGACGAGGAAGTGCGCTTGATTTTCGCCCCGGGCGCCGCGCCTGGCGAAATCGGATTCAAGGCCGAAACGCTGGCAGGACAGCCGCTGACGTGTCAGGCGGCGTCCAACACCGTGGTGATCCGCGCGGCATCGGGGGCGGGCGCGATAAGGCTGACCCGCTTCGTGTGCGGCGACAGGCCGCTGGCCATCGTGCCGGAGCGCCGCCCACTCACACATGACCCGGTAGGCTGCTCACCCGATCCACTGCCTGCCGTTGCCGAAGCGTTGATCGAGTGGGACTGGCGCATGCAGGACGGCATCGGCACGCCGCGCGAACCGCGCACTTATGCGCAAGCCTTTGACCGGCTGATCAAAAACATGGAGGCGGGGTCGATCGCGCCTGTAGCATTGGCCGAGCTGCGCGCGCGCCGGTTGCCGGACGACGCGCCTGACGCGGAGTGGGAAGACTTGTGGCTGGCGGCGCACCGGCTGCGGCGGGAACAGATGCTGTCCGATCCGCGTTTTCCGAAGACACCGCTGCTTTTCGTCAAGCACGTGCCGTCGGTCATGAGCCACCAGCTCACGCAGATGTACGGGTACTGCGCCCGTCCGGGCGGCGGGCTTTTCATTCTTAAAGAACCGGGCGTAACCATGCGCACGCGGAACCTGACCCCGGATTCCTTGCCGGCGGGAAACTTCACGACGCCTGAACTCTCTTTCGACGCGCAGCGCGTCTTGTTCGCCTACTGCCCGGTGAAAAAGATGCCGCCAAAATGGGATTTCACCGCCGACAACCGCCACCTGCGGTATCACATCTACGAATTGCAGATGGCGGACGGCTCGTTCAGACCGTTGACGCAGGGCGACACCGACAACTTTTTCCCGGTCTATCTGTCGTCAGGCGACATTCTGTTCTCATCGACGATGCGCGGCGGGTATCACCGGTGCGGGAGCGGTCCCTGTTTTGTCTACACGCTCTCGCGCATGGGAGCGAACGGCGAACATCCACGCAGCATCTCGTTCCATGAAACCCACGAGTGGAACCCGGTTTTGCTGCCCGACGGCAGGGTGCTTTACACGCGCTGGGATTATGTCGACCGCAACGCGGTGCTGTACCAGCACCTCTGGACGGCTCGTCCGGACGGCGGCAACGTGCGCATCTACTACGGCAACAACACTTGGAATCCGGCGGGCATCTGGGAGGCCCGTCCTGTTCCGGGGACGCACCGGGTGATGGCCACGGCCGCGCCGCACCACGGCATGACCGCCGGTTCGATCGTGCTGGTTGACACGCTCAAAGGTGTGGACGGATCCGAGCCGCTGCGGCGGCTGACGCCCGACACGCGTTTCCCTGAATCCGAGACGCGGCTGGCCCACGGTGCCGGACGTCCCCTGCCGGCCGATTTCGACGCGCCGGTCACCAGGCATTGGCACAGCCCGCTGCAAGAGACGTGGAGTCAGCAAAAACCGACGGAGGAAGAAATGCGCTGGCCCGGCCACTGCTACAAGTCGCCTTGGCCTCTGGACGAAACGTTGTTTTTCGCTTCCTACAGTTTTGACCAACTGATCGGCGAGCCGGGCGCCAATATCCCCAACATGTTCGGCATATACCTCTGCGATGCTTTCGGCAACAAGGAACTGCTATTCCGCGACCCGAACATTTCCAGCGTTTGGGCACGGCCCGTGGCCAAACGCGCGCCTCCGCCGGAGATCATGTCTCTGATCGATCCCGAGCGCAGAAACAAGGGAACAGGAACCTTCTTCCTCAGCAACGTCATGGAGAGCTGGCCCTATCTGCCGACAAACCGGCCGATCACCGCGCTCCGGCTGTTCGAGGTCTTGATGAAAACCACGCCGAACATCGACGCGCCTAAAGTGGCGGCCGGCTTAGGTGCGCCAGGCAGGCAGGTTTTGGGGACAGTGCCGGTGGAACAGGACGGCTCTGCCTATTTCGAGGCACCCGCCGGCACGCCGCTCTATCTGCAGGCGCTGGACGAAAAAGGGCGCGCGGTGCAGACCATGCGCAGCCTGATCTATCTGCAGCCGGGCGAGATGGAGTCGTGTATCGGCTGCCATGAGCACCGCATGGCGAAAACGCAGCCGCGTGCGCACGCCCACGCCATACGCCGCAAACCGTCGAAGATCACGCCGGGGCCGGAAGGCTCGAAGCCGTTCAGCTACCCCCGACTGGTGCAGCCTATCCTCGATAAGCACTGTGTGTCCTGTCACGACGGTAAGGTTCCCAAACGGCCGAACCTGACCGGCGCGCCCGAGGGTTGGGCATCCCGGTCGTTCAATGCTTTAATCAAACATGTGGCGTATTCATCATGGAACGCGCCAAACCAGAATTATGAACCGCTCACCGAGCCGCTGCGTTTCGGCGCTCTGGGCAGCCCGCTGTTGAAACTTCTTGAATCCGGTCACGGCAAAGTGAAGCTGACGCCGGACGAATGGGAACGCCTCAACACGTGGATGGATGCCAACGGCGCGTTTTACGGAACGTTCGACGTGCAAAAACAGAAAAAGCAACTTCAGGGCGAGGATATCGGCACGATCCTGAACACGCCCGACGGATTAGCTACGGACGCGAAGGGCCATGTTTACCTTTCGGCTGTGAATGGCGTGGACGGGACTTATCCCGGACACATCTGGCGCATGGACGCGGCCAGCGGCCAATGGTCGGTTTTCACGCCGTGCAAACCGCATCCGAGCAGAACGCGAGAAATGGCGGAAACGGGACGGCACAGGCTGGTGTACCGACTTCAGTCGGCCTGGCCCGCACCTGCCGGCTAAAGCCGGTACACCAACAGGGTCCATGACCCCGCGCCTGCCGATTCGCCTCGCCCACACCTGCCACACCCCCTGCCACCAACCGATTACTCATCGCATTTGACAGACCGTAGGTTTTGCCGTTTAATGAATTCGTGCGGTGGGCGTGTGCAGGATTCCGGCCGGTCATCCCGGCATCGGCC
>JAQUEX010000226.1 GCA_028684935.1 Kiritimatiellia bacterium
GGAAAACGACGGGGCGCAGGCGAGGGCGTCATGCTTGCCCGCAGTGGGCGGCGCGGCTCTTCAACTTACAAAACGCCCCGGACGCAAGCCGTCAGGCGCAGCGTCCGGGGGGTTTTGCAAGAGCCTCGTCTACTATCTGCCGGGAACGTCCGGCTGGTCCTCCAGCTTCGGCGGACGTCCGGCCCTGCTGTGGAATCCCGCGCCGGCAGCCGATGCCGCATTCGGATTTCTGGACGGCCTCTTCGGTTTCACACTGACCGGCACGGCGCTGATCCCGGTACGCGTTCAGGCGACCACCAACCTTCGTTCCGCCGTTTGGTCCTCGGTCACCAACACGGCGATCGGCGCCGCCGGAACGGTCGATGTCCGCGATCCGGAGTCGACTGCCCATGCGGCGCGCTTCTATCGTTTCGTGTGGCCCTAAGCGCGGCGAAAACTGAATGAGGTAAAACACATGGATAAACCGATCAAACGTCTCTTGTTATTATGCGCCGCGACTTCGTTCGCCTTCTGCGGCCCGGGGTGCTCGGCCTTTCTCGCTCGTCAACCCAGATCGTCAACGTGTCGTGCGTCCCGCCGGATGCCATAGTGACGGTCAACGGACACCGTGTCACCTCGCCCGCGCAGGTTCAGGGCTGACCTCGCCGTCGCCTGCCCGGCTGGGGCCGGCACCCCAACCCGGCCGCTCTGCTACGATATCCTGGCTGCGCCTTGACTGTGCCGAATAGAGTACGCTATTATGTACAAAAAGGAATCACGTATGAAGCGCATTGACTTGAATACGGGGATTATTCCCTTGTCCGAGTTCCGGGCAAACGCGACCCAATGTGTGGCGCAAGTCCGCGAGACACGCCGCCCGATGGTCATTACGCAGCACGGAAAGTCGGCATCGGTTCTCATGGATGTCGGGGAGTACGAAAAGCTGATGGACAGCCTTGAGCTTCTGCAAGACATTCAGACGGCTGAAGGCCAGATTGATCAGGGACTAACGATCTCCCACACACAAGCCAAGAGACAGCTCCTGGCGAGGGTGCGGGCATGAAACTCGTTTGGGCACCCGTCGCCCTCAACCAAGCCGAGGAGATCGCCGATTTCATCGCTGCCGACAACCCCAACGCGGCAGAGAAATGGCTTTCTGGCCTTTTCGTAGCGACTGAGCGACTGGCAGACTATCCCGAATCCGGGCGGCCTGTTCCAGAAATTCGGCGCCCCGAAATCCGGGAGATCGTGTATGGCGAATACCGAATCATCTATCGAGTCCGAACTGCGACTGTCGCGCTATTGACTGTCAGACACGGACGACGGTTACTGTCTGAAAACGATCTCGGTTAATCAACGGATGCGCATCGGACGTATAAGCTGCATTTACGATGGAACGGCGCTGCTCCCTGTGAGTGTGCAAGCCTCCACCAACCTTCGTTCCGCCGTTTGGTCCTCGGTCACCAACACGGCGATCGGCGCCGCCGGAACGGTTGATGTCCGCGATCCGGAGTCGGCCGACCATGCGGCGCGCTTCTATCGGTTCGTGTGGCCCTAAGCGCGCGCGGCGGCGTGACCGGTTTGATTACCGGCCCGCTTCTTCGGGGAATTGGGGGTCATCCGCCGTGTCCGGCACGACACGGCAGCGCGCTTTGACTGGGCGGCCCTGATCACTGACCGTTCTACACGCAGGCCCTAAACGCGATCACGTTCGCCGCCGGCGTCTCCGCCAGAAGGTGCCCGTGGTCGGGCATCCAACCGCCCGACCCTATTGCGCCTGGACTTGATCTCCCAAAAGAACCACCAACAGAACTGCCATGCGCCCATACTCGCCGTTTTATCTATTCCTGCCTTGTCCAATTCTTGGCCGGGGAGTATCATGACACAATTAACTTGATCGTCTTGGGGTAGGCGTTGGCGCGGCATGTGCAATCGGTTTTTCTGCAACCGTCGCCTGAGTGACTTTTTGTGAGTTGTTATGTCCACTGTATTGTCGAATATCCGTGATAATCACACGCGCGGAGCCGTGGCCGATTTTCTCCGCGAAAAGATTAAAGACGGTTCGCATCTCTCCGTCGTTTCCGCCTATTTCACGATCTACGCCTATGACGCGCTCAAAGAAACCTTGGACCGTATCGGTCACCTTGATTTCCTGTTCGGCGAGCCCACCTTTGTGAACCGCCTTGATCCGAGCAAGACCGAGAAAAAGGCGTTCATTATCGACGCGGCCGGTTTAGAACTCGCCAACAGGATCCAGCAGAAGCGCGTCGCCAAGGAGTGCGCCGAGTGGATTGAGCTCAAAGTGGACATCAAGACCATCAAGCAGTCAAACCTTCTGCACGGCAAGATGTATCACATTGCCAACCAAGGCGTCGAAGATGCCATTCTCGGCAGCTCCAACTTCACCGTGTATGGCCTCGGTCTCGGCAACGGCGGCAACAACATCGAGCTAAACCTCATAGTAGACGGCAATCGTGATCGTCAGGAGCTCAAGCAGTGGTTCAATGACCTTTGGACAAGCGGGACGCTGGTGAAGGATGTCAAGCAAGACGTTCTTCAGTATTTGCGCAAACTATACTGCAACCACTCGCCGCAGTTTATCTACTACCTCACCTTGTTCCACCTCTTCCGTGATTTCCTCGACGGCACCCGTGACCTTGACGATGACCTGCGGCGTGTGGCGCTCCCGGACACCCGTATCTGGCGGACTCTTTTCTCGTTCCAGAAGGACGGGGCAAAAGCTGCCATCAACAAGATACTCTCCCTCAACGGATGCGTTCTAGCCGACAGTGTGGGCTTAGGCAAGACGTTCACGGCTTTGGCTGTTATCAAATACTTCGAGCTACGTAATGAGCGCGTATTGGTCCTCTGCCCCAAGAAACTCAATAGAAACTGGACCGTCTATCGCTCCAACAGCACCCTCAACCCGTTCGCGGATGACCGGTTTCGTTTTGACGTTCTGCATCACACGGACCTTTCGCGCGATAAGGGCGTGTCAAACGGCATTTCTCTGACAGATCTCAACTGGGGTGCCTACGACCTGGTGGTCATCGATGAATCCCACAATTTCCGCAACAACAAGCTCGCCACCCAGCGGCCGGGCGACACCAAGCAGCGCCGCAGCCGTTACCAGCGCCTGATGGAAGACATCATCTCAAAGGGCGTCCGCACAAAAGTCCTGCTGCTCTCCGCCACCCCGGTCAACAACCAGTTGGCTGACCTGCGCAACCAAATCTCATTTATCGCCGGGGCCGATGTCGCCCGCAACGCAGAGGCCGATGCCGCCTTCGCATCGAACCTCGAGATCGTCTCGGTGAAAGATACGATGCAGAAGGCTCAGACGCACTTCACGAACTGGGCCAAGCGCCCGCCCGAACAGCGCAAGACCCGCGAGCTGATCGCCGCGATCGGCGGGGATTTCTTCAAGCTGTTGGACGGCCTCAGTATCGCACGCTCCCGCCGCCAGATCGCCTCTTACTATTCGGGCGAGATGAAGCAACTCGGCGGTTTTCCGAAGCGCCCCGCGCCCAAGGCGATACACGCCCCCATTGATCTCGAATCGCGCTTTCTCTCTTTTGAGCAGCTTGACGTGGAGATCAGCGCCTTGCGACTGGCGCTTTATCACCCGACCAGTTTTCTCCGTGACGACCTTCCCGAGAATCTCCGCACCGCCTATCAGGACAAGATCTTGGGAGGTTTCACTCAGGAAGGCCGCGAAAAGATTCTCGTCGCCATGATGAAGGTCAATCTCCTCAAACGCCTGGAAAGCTCCGTGGATTCCTTCCGCCTGACGATGAAGCGCACCGTCGACAAGATCAACCGGCTTGAAGAGCGCATCACGGCCTTTGAAAAGCATCTGGACGAAAATAGCGAGATCGATTACGACACGCTCACACCCGACCAGTTTGAAGATCCCGATTTTGACGAGGATGACTTCACCATCGGCGGACGCCGCCGCATCCATCTTGCCCATCTGGATCTGCCCCGGTGGCTGAAGCAGGTCCGCGATGACCGCACGCAGCTCCAGTTCCTTCTGGAGAAAACCCAATCCGTAACCGCCAAGCGCGACGGCAAGCTCGCCGAGTTGAAAAACCTTATCGAGGCCAAGGTCACCCATCCCACCACCAACCGCGACGGCAAGGCCAACCGCAAAGTTCTGGTCTTCACCGCCTTCGCCGATACAGCCCGTTACCTGTACGAGCATCTCGGCCCATGGGCGCGCCAAAACCTCGCGATCCACACCGCCCTCGTGTGTGGCGACGGCACGAACGCCTCTTCCCTCGGCAGCTCCGATTATGACGATATTCTGACCAACTTCGCGCCTATCGCCAAACGCAGGCCCGAGCAACGCGCCCACTTTATCAACCAGACCGAGGAGATCGACCTGCTCATTGCCACCGACTGCATCAGCGAGGGCCAGAACCTGCAGGACTGCGACCTCCTCATCAATTACGACATCCACTGGAACCCCGTCCGCATCATCCAGCGCTTCGGCCGCATCGACCGTATCGGCTCGCGCAACGACGCCGTTCAGCTCGTCAACTTCTGGCCCGTGGCCGACCTCGACCGCTACCTCAACGTCAAATACCGCGTCGAAGCCCGCATGGCCCTCGTGGATCTGGCCGCCACACAGACCGACAACCTGCTGGACACGACTCAGCTCGAAGACCTGATCAAGGATGACCTCCTTTTCCGCGACCGCCAACTCAAACGCTTGAAGGATGAGGTTCTCGATCTCGAAGACCTGGACGGCTCCGTCTCGCTCACCGACTTCTCCCTCGACGAGTTCCGTCTCGACCTCCTGCGCTACCTCGAAGCCAACCGGGCCGAACTGGAGGAAGCCGGCGAAGGCCTCTATGCTGTTGTTCCCCCCAAGGCGGATGTGCCTGCGGCCCGTCCGGGTGCGCTCTTCTGCCTGCGTCACAAGGTGGGGCAGACATTCCTGTCTGCCAAGAGCACTTCCACGCAGCAGGCAAGAATGGCTGCTCCACCCTCACACACGCTCAACCCCTTGTCTCCGTATTACCTCGTCTTTGTTCATGACGACGGCACGGTCCGCTACAGCTTCGCGCAGCCCAAAGAAACCATGCTCCTGCTACGCGACCTCGCCGCGGGCGAACCCGTCGCCTTCGAGAAGCTCTGTGACCTCTTCGACGCCCGCACTCAAGACGGTGCGGACATGTCCCATTACGACGGTCTGTTGCGGAAGGCGCTCGCCTCCATCGAACACACCTTCCAGAAACGCGCCGCCGCAAACCTGCTTTCCAGCCGCAGCGCCGTGCTCCCATCCTCTGCCGAGGTGCCGACAAAGGACGG
>JAQUEX010000227.1 GCA_028684935.1 Kiritimatiellia bacterium
TGGTGCGGCCCGTGCAAGATGCAGACGCCGATTCTTGAGCAGCAGGTGGTGCCGGCGCTGGGCGGGCGTGCCAAGATCTGCAAGGTGAATGTGGACGACGCCAAGGAGTTGGCCGTGCGCTACGGGGTCAAGGGGATTCCGGCGCTCTTCATCTTTAAAGACGGCCAGGTGGTGCAGCAGTTTGTCGGGCTGCAGCGCGGGGATGCGCTGGTGTCTGCGCTGGAGACCGCGCTGGGCGCCTGATTTTTTTCGAGCTTCCGTATTGACCGTCCGGCCAGATCCGCTATTATATCACGCTTTCATGTGTTTCGAGGAAGTGCATTAAGGAGCAACGTTTCATGGCGAATATCAAGAGTGCAGTCAAGCGTGCGAAACAGGCTGATGCCAATCACCTGCGCAACCGGTCGGTGAAGAGCAGCGTGTTGACGGCCCGTAAAAAGGTGCTTGAAGCCATCAGCACGGGGAACAAGGAAGAGGCTCAGAAGCTCTATTCCGCGTACTCCTCGAAACTGGACAAGGCGTCAAAGAAGGGCGTGGTTCCCAAGAACACCGCCAACCGCAAAAAGTCGCGCGTGGCGCTCAGCATCGCCAAAATGGCGTAACGCCTTCGCGCGTTTTAACGTGTTCAAGACCGGTCGCCGCACAGACGTGGGGGGACCGGATTTCGTGTTTTGACCGCTGACGGAGGCCAATGTGCGGACGTTGAGGGTCATGGATTTGGGAGGCGACACCGGATACCTTGAGGTGCTGGCCTTGCAGGAGCAGGTTCATGCGCAGCGTGTGGCGGGGCAGTGTCCGGATACCCTGTTGCTCTTGGAGCATCGCCCTGTTTACACGCTGGGGCGTTCTGCAGCAGTGTCCCATGTGCTCTATTCCGAGGAACATCTGCGTGCGGCCGGCATCGAACGGGTGGAGACCACGCGCGGCGGCGATGTGACCTATCACGGCCCGGGGCAGTTGGTGGGGTACCCGATGCTGCATTTGGGTGAAGCCGGGCTGCGGGTGCTGGAATACATCGACGCCTTGGAGGAGTCTCTGATCCGCGCTGTGTCTGCGTTCGGGGTCGTGGCCGGCCGCGACACGCGCAACCGCGGCGTGTGGGTGGGCGATGCGAAACTTGCCGCGCTCGGAATCCGTGTCGCTCACCAGGTGACCATGCATGGCTTCGCGTTGAATGTCGCGCCCCGTATGGACGATTACCGGGGGATCGTGGCGTGCGGGTTGCAGGATGCCGGTGTCACCTCGCTCGCGCTGTTGCTGGGCGAGCCCCCGGATATGGCCGCCGTGAAGCGGCAGGTCGAGCGCTCCTTCCGGGATGTGTTCGGTTACGAGGAGTCTGAATGAAAGCTGGATTACGCGAGGCCGGCCTCGTGCTGCTGGTGACCCTGCTGGTGCCGCAGGTGTTTGTGTTGGCCTACTTTTATCCGCTGCTGATCACGGGCCCGGATCGGGGGCCCTTGTGGCAGGTTCTGGCCGAGCTGGGTCTGAGCATCTCATGGGTTTCGGCGCCCTTTTTTCTGTTGGTCACCGTGCTCTACCGCGTGTCCGTCGCGCGGCGCGTGCCCGGCGCCGTTGTTTTTTTAACCGTCTTTGCTGCGGGTTATGTCGGGGTCGCCCTCTGGAACCGTCTGGTCTTCGACTTGTTCGGTTATCTGCGTTCGGCCTTGCCGCTGCTGCTCTGCTGTTCGGCCACAGCCGGGTACGCGCTGGCGCGCCGTGCGTACAGGACGGGCCTGCCCGCCGTAAGGTAGATCTTGCGACCCCGCGCGAACGCCGTGCTCCTTCAAAAATACCCTGTCCCGGCGATTGCCGCGCTGTTGCGCAGCGATGTACAGTGACGAGCAGATGCGGCAGCCTCCTCATGTGAGAGCGCTGCGGCCGACGGACGGAACAGGGTATGACACAGAATTTTTCGGATGTGCTGGTGATCGGTGCGGGCGTGGTGGGGTGCGCGGTTGCACGTGAACTGTCGCGCTATGCTTTGCGCGTCAATGTGTTGGATCAGGCGGGCGACGTGGCGGAGGGCTCGACCAAGGCCAACAGCGCGATCGTGCATGCTGGCTATGACGCGGTGCCCGGAACGGCCAAGGCATGTTTCAATGTGCGCGGCAATGCGCTCTTCGAAGCCTGGTGCCGCGAACTGGAGGTGCCGTTTGTCAGGAATACGTCGCTCGTGGCGGCTTTCGACGACCGCGATCTCGCCGCGCTCGAGGCACTACGGCTACGCGGCGCACGCAACGGTGTGCCGGGGCTGCGGATCATCACGCAGGACGAGGTGCGCGCCCTGGAGCCGAATATCAGCCGCGCAGTCATCGGCGCACTGCTTGCTCCCAGCGGCGGCATCTGCTGCCCGTACGGGCTCACCTTCCGGCTGGCCGAGCACGCTGCCGCGAACGGCGTCACCTTTCATTTTGAGCGCCGGGTCGTCGACGTGGCGCGCGCCGCCGACGGCCTCTGGCAGGTGACGACGGCGGACGGAGGCGTGTTCCGCACGCGCGCGGTGGTGAATGCCTCAGGACTCTACGCGGATGAACTGAATAACACGGTCAGTGCGCAGAAGCTTTCAATCACGCCGCGCCGCGGCGAGTATCTGATGATCGATAAGCAGTACGCGGGCACGTTCCGCGCGACGATCTTCCAGGTTCCGACCCCGTTGGGCAAAGGCGTCTTGGTCTCACCGACCGTGGACGGCACGCTGATCGTCGGGCCGACGGCCGAGGATGTCGGTGACAAGAGTGACACCCGCACGACAGCCGACGGCCTGCGAAAGGTTGTCGAATCAGCGGCGCGGGTTTGGGAGCAGGTGCCGGCGGGCGGTGTGATCGCCACCTTCTCCGGCCT
Source organism: Kiritimatiellia bacterium (assembly GCA_028684935.1). GTDB lineage: Bacteria > Verrucomicrobiota > Kiritimatiellia > RFP12 > UBA1067 > DUPH01. Next base: position 2,842 of record JAQUEX010000227.1, read on the forward strand.
GCGCGCCCATGGCGATCGGGATGACTTTGTGGTGGGCGAGGCTCCCGACGCGCCGTTCTTTTTCAACGCGGCAGCGATGGAGTCGCCGGGGCTCACTGCCGCGCCAGCCGTGGCGGTCTGGCTCGCAGAGCAGATCGGAAAACGACTCAACGCTCAACGCGTAACGTCCAACGTCCACCACACAGCAACGTGGAAACCGTTCCGAGAGATGACGGATGCGCAACGTATCGCCGCCATCGCGGATGACCCGTCCTACGCGCGGATCGTCTGCCGCTGCGAAAACGTGACGGAGGCCGAGATCCGGGCGGCGATCCGCTGCCGCATCGGGGCGCGGACGCTGGACGGCGTCAAGCGCCGCACGCGCGCGGGCATGGGGCGCTGCCAGGGCGGATTCTGCACGCCGCGCATCATCGCGATCCTGTGCGAAGAGTTGGGGTTGAAGCCGGAACAGATCACGAAATTTGGCGGAGGGTCGAATCTTTTAGTGACGACGCACGGCGCACGACCCGCGACTCTCGGTCTTTCCCCCGAGCGTCGAGCGTCGAGCGTCGAGAGTCGGGAGCCTTGTCATGACTGATGTCGATATACTCATTATCGGCGGCGGGCCGGCCGGACTGGCGGCGGCAATAGCGGCGCATGAGGCCGGCTGCCGCAACGTGCTGCTGCTGGAGCGCGAGCCGGCGCTGGGCGGCATCCTGCGCCAGTGCATCCATGCCGGGTTCGGTATGCATGTGTTCAAAGAGGATCTGACCGGACCTGAATACGCGCAGCGTTTTGTGCGGCGGTTTCACGAGCTCGGCCTGTCGGCGCAGTGCGACACGATGGTGCTCTCGGTGACACCTGACCGCGAGGTGACGGCTGTCAGTCCGGCCTTCGGACTGCAGCATTTCCGCGCCAAGGCCATCGTGCTGGCTATGGGCTGCCGTGAACGGACACGCGGTGCGCTGCAGGTGCCGGGATGGCGCCCGGCCGGCATCTACCCGGCCGGCCAGGCGCAGCGCTTTGTGAATCTGGACGGATGGATGCCCGGGCGACGCGTGGTGATTCTCGGCTCGGGGGACATCGGCCTCATTATGGCTCGGCGCATGACGCTCGAAGGGGCGAAAGTGCTGGCGTGCGTGGAACTGATGCCATTTTCCAGCGGGCTCACGCGCAATGTGGTTCAGTGTCTGGACGATTATGGCATCCCGCTGCTGCTGAGTCATACGGTGACCGAGATCCACGGCCGCGAGCGGTTGGAAGCGGTGACCGTTGCGCAGGTCGACGCGCAACGCAAACCGTTGCCGGGAACGGACCAACGGTTCGAGTGCGACACGCTGCTGCTTTCGGTCGGGCTGATTCCAGAAAACGAACTCTCCCGCGCGGCCGGTGTCAGGGTGTCCGAAGTCACGTGCGGGCCGCTGGTTGATGAGGCGCTGCAGACCAGCGTGCCGGGGATTTTCGCCTGCGGCAATGTGTTGCATGTCCATGATTTGGTGGATCATGTGACTATTGAATCGACAGAGGCGGGCCGCCAGGCGGCGAAATATGCGCAAGGGCAAGGTGAGGCAGGCATTCCTGCCTGCCAGATGTTACAGATACGCGACGGCGCGGGCGTCCGCGGTCTGGTGCCGCAGACGGTGTGCGCGGGACGGGTGGCGGACGTGCTGCCGCTGATGTTCCGTCCGGCCGCGGTCTTCAAGGATGCCGCGGCGGTGGTTCGGCTCGACGGCGAGGAGGTGCTGCGTAAGCGGTTCCGGATTCTGACGCCCGGCGAGATGGTGCGGCTCGTCGTGCCCAAGGAGGTGTTGGAACGGCATGCCGGCGCAGGCGAGTTGACGGTGGGGGTGGAGGTATGAGCGAGCGGACCGTGACGTGTATCGGATGTCCGATGGGGTGCCGGCTGCGGGTCACATTGGAGGGCGGTCAGGTGTCTGCGGTGGACGGTGCGGCGTGCGGACGCGGCGCGGCCTATGCGCGTCAGGAGTGCGTGTGCCCGACGCGTCAGGTCACGACGCTGGCGCGTGTGCGCGGGCGGCGCGAGCCGCTCAGCGTGAAGACGGCGCAGCCGGTTCCGAAGGCGTTGATTTTCGCGTGTGTGGAGGAGATCCACCGGGCCTGTGTGGTGCCGCCGGTGAGGATCGGCGATGTGGTGGTGAAGAACGTGTGCGGCACGGGCGTGGACGTTGTGGCAACGATGGAGGCGGGAGTAGGAGTTAGGATTTAGGAGTTAGGAGTTAGGAGTTGGAGTTTGCATGAGACAGCATCAGGAACTGTTTGGTAGAGTGGCATCATGAAGTTGTTGCCTTTTTTTAAACCTGCGCCGCACCGGCCGGTCACCGGCACGCGGGAGGCGCAGGCGCGCGACTACCGCCGGAGCCGCCAGCAGGCGGTGTTTGTGATGGTGACGGTCTACGGGCTCTACTACGTGTGCCGGCTGAGCCTCAACGTGATGAAGAAACCCC
>JAQUEX010000033.1 GCA_028684935.1 Kiritimatiellia bacterium
AAACGCCCGCGGATATTCGGGATCGCGCAATAGGCGCAGCGGTGATTACAGCCCTCCGCGATTTTGAGATAGGCGAACGGTCCGCCGGTAAAGAGCAGCGTCGGATAGAGCGGCGCATACAGGTTGCGCGCCTCGCCGCGCGCCGCGACCACGCCCGGGTGACGACCGGCCGCCACCTGGCGCACGATCTCGCCGACGCGTTCCAGTTCATCCACGCCCAAGAACGCATCCACATCCGGAAAGGCCTCTTGCAGACGTTCTCGGTAGCGCTGCACCATACAGCCGGCCACGATCACCGCGCGGCATCCACCCTCGCTCTTATAGGCACAGGCGCTCAAGATCGCCTCTGCCGCCTCTTCGCGGGCCGGCTCGATAAACGCGCAGGTGTTGACCAGAATCACGTCCGCCGCTTCGGGCGAGGGCGCAAGCGCGATCTGGCCGTGCTTGAGATAGCCCGCCATCACCTGCGAATCCACGAGATTCTTGGCGCACCCGAGACTGATGAATCCCACTGAAACCGGCTTGTATGCTGCTGCGCGCATGCGGTCACTCCACCACGTCGCCGATCAGCATGAGCTGACTGATCCAGACGCGCGTGCCCTGAAATTTCGGCGTTTTAAGCTCCACGTCCGGATTTTTGAGGCGAAACGCCACGCTCTTGCGGTCGGGCTGTTCGGGATGGATTTCGACCGTCACATCATGAACCTGCTCTGGATCCTCGCCGCCCCATACCGCGCCGAGGGTGGCGATGCGGTGGTAGGTGCAATAGCTGTCGAAGCGCGGCACCGGCTTGGTCCCACGCTGGCCATTCACCGTGATGACCACCTGGCCGCCGTCCGGACCGAGCAGGTCATAGAGCTTCGCGACCCGGCCCTTGAAACGGAACCGCAGCGCGCTGCCCGGCTTCTCGGCGGTCCAGATCTGGCCCATGCGGGCGCCGAAGGCCTTCTGTTTGCCGTCCTCGGGCGGCAACGCGGTCCACTCGCCGCTCAGCATCGCGCGCGTGATCGGCACCATCTTGGCCGCCTCCCAATGGTCGGCGACAAACGGCACGGCCAGTTTCGAGACATGGTCGGCAGGCGGCATGGCTTTCATCTTTGTCAGGCCTTCGATGATCGACGCCTTGTAGAGGTCATGGCCCTCGTCGCGCGGATGCACGCCGTCGTTGGCGAAGAGCAGGCGCGGATCTGCGGCGATGCGTTCGCGGATCAGGCGGTCGCGGTCCGCCGACTCTTTGGGCACGGCGGTCTCGATCACCTTGGCGTCCATGACCAGCTTATTCGCATTGATCAGCGCGGCCACGCGCGGCCCGAAGTTGATGGAGGGAATCGCATAATGGTCGGCCAGAAGCTCCATGGCCGACGCAGAGCGGTTGCAAAGCCCTTTACAGTAGTCGTTCGTGAATGCGGTTGTGATCGTATAGGTGAAGATGATGTCCGTCCGCGGATCCTGCCGCCAGGTCTGGCGCACGATACCCTCCATGCTGCACCAGATCTGTTCCGGGGGCGTGCCGCCGTCGTTCGTGGCGAACTCCACAAACAGCAGATCGGGGTGATGGGCGAGCACATCGCGCCCGAGGCGGAAGACGCCGAGGTCGCTGCCCGTGCCGCCGATCGCCGCATGCACCTCCTTGAAACTCGCCCGGGGATAGGTGGCCCGCAGCCACTCCGTCGTCTTGTTGCGCCAACCGTTCATCGCGGTGATCGAGCCGCCGAGATAGGCCACGGTCACATCTTGCCCGGCGTTGATTTTTGCCATCGTATGCCCGATGCCGCCGCGCGCACGCACCTCTTGCGCCTCGACCTGACGATACGCCGGCGCAGCCTGCGCAGCCAGCGCCGCACACAAAACACCCAGAGCCCACACCGACGGGAAGCTGATTCTCATGACGTTACCCTCTCCTTACAAGCATGTTAAAAAATGCGCTTGAATCATAGCCCATCCGCATCAGCGCCGACAAGCCCGCATTCCCCGCAAGAAGGCGTTTGACATGCGGCGGCAACCGTGCGACGCTTTTTTTATGAAAAGAAAGCTGGAGGAGCTGGTCGCGCTGCTGGACGGCACGCTGAAGTGCCAAGCATTCAAGGACGTCTCGAACAACGGCCTGCAAATCGCCAACGCGGGCACAGTCACACGGGTGGTCACCGGCGTCGATGCGAGCCTGCGCCTGCTTCAGGCGGCGGCCGAGCGCGGTGCGGACTGCGTGGTGTGTCATCACGGCCTGAGCTGGGGCGACTCGCTCGCGCGCATCACCGGCCTCAACCACCGTCTGGTGTCTTTCGCCATCGCGCACAACATCGCGGTGTACGCGGCGCACCTGCCGCTTGACGCGCACCCGCGCTACGGCAACAACGCGCAGCTCGGAAAAGCGCTGGGACTCGGGCGCCTGACGCCGGCCTTCGTCTATCACGGCGAGACGATCGGCTTCACCGGCACGACGGCCCGACCGCTGACGCTCGATGCCTTCTGCGACCGCGTGCGCGCCACGGTCAACCCCGAGCTGCGCGTTCTGGACTTCGGCGGGAAACGGATTCGCACCGTGGGCGTGGTGTCGGGCGGCGCCTCGGACATGATCGACCAAGCCGCCGCGCTCGGCGTGGACGTCTATCTCACCGGCGAGCCCAGCCTGCAGGGGTACAACCAAGCCGAACAGTTGGGGCAGAACGTGGTGTTCGCCGGCCACTACGCCACCGAAACCTTCGGCGCGCGCGCGCTGGCCGGACTGGTCACGCGCCGATTGGGGCTGCCCGCCACGTTCATCGACTTCAAGATCGGCTACTAAACCACCGTGCCGGCTGTAGCCGCGCAGGGCGAGGGACAGTGCGAGCAGCCATGCGTACAGCCGTTGGGCTTGGAAATATCCTCGCCGGTCCAGCAATAGGTGCAGAGCTGCTCACGCGGCAGGCCAATGGCCTCCACCAGATCGTCGAGCCGCTGATAGGCGAGCGAATAGAGCCCGAGCCGCTGCCGGATGCGCCCGACCATCTCCTGATAGGGCTTGCCGTCCGCATCGCGGTATGTCGCAATATCCGCGTCATCGCCCTCGATCTCGCGGATGGTGCGGCGCGTGGCGAGATCCATCTCGCTCTTCGAGCGCGAGAAGTTCAGGAAGCGGCATTGGTAGAGCAGCGGCGGACAGGCGATCCGCATGTGGATCTCCTTGGCGCCGTCGTCATAGAGCCGCTTCACCTGATCGCGGAGCTGCGTGCCGCGGACGATTGAATCGTCGCAGAAGATCAGGCGTTTACCTTGAATCAAGCCCGGAATGGGAATCAGCTTCATCTGGGCGATCAGCTCGCGGGCCTTCTGATCCGGCGGCATGAAGCTGCGCGGCCAGGTCGGCGTGTACTTCACGAAGGGGCGCGCGTAGCGGATGCCGGCCTCGACCGCATAGCCCAAAGCATGCGCCACGCCCGAATCCGGCACGCCGCCCACGGAGTCGGCCTCGACCGGGTTGCGCCGCGCCAGCGCACCGCCGCAGCGGTAACGCGCCATTTCCACATTGCGCCCTTCGTAACCGGACGCCGGATAACCAAAGTAGACCCAAAGGAACGAACAGATCGCCATCTGATCGCCCGGTGTCAGCACCGTCTCGACCCCATCCGGCGTGCAGTGCACCATCTCGCCAGGCCCCAGCTCGTGTTCCACTTCGTACCCCAGATTGGGAAAACAGCAGGACTCCATGGTGGCCGCGATCGCCCCCTCTTTCTGGCCGATAATCACCGGCGTGCGCCCGTAACGGTCGCGCACCGCATACAGCTCGCCCTCTTCGGTCAACAGCAACAGCGAACAGGAACCCTCGATCTTCTGCTGGGCATAGCGTACGCCCTCGGCCAGCGAGGGCTGCGAATTGATGAGCGTCGCCACCAATTCGGTGGGATTGATCCCGCCCCGGCTCATCTCCGAGAATTGCGCCGCGTGAGTGGCGTACAGCTCTTTGACCAAGGGGGCGACATTGGTCACCACCCCGACCGTCGTAATGGTGTAGACGCCGAGGTGCGAGGAGATGATCAGCGGCTGGTCCTCATTGTCACTGATCACGCCGATGCCGGCTTTACCCTCAAACCGTTTGAAATCGTTCTCGAACTTGGTCCTGAACTGCGAATTCGAGATATCATGAATCGCCCGCTGGAACCCCTTGTCCGACAGGACTGCCATGCCGCCGCGCATGGTGCCCAGATGCGAATGATAGTCGGTCCCGAAAAACAGGTCCGCCACGCAATCTTCTTTCGAAACCACACCAAAGAAACCGCCCATGCATCCACCTCCAACCTCTGTTAATCGCCTGTGACTCGCGCCGTACGAAAATACGTTTTTTCACCGTGAAAAGCAAGAATCCCCTTCAGCCGTCTCCGAACGCTTCGAGCAGCCGGTAGGCCGCACCCAAGCGTTGCACGAGCGCCGTCGCGCCGAGCGCGGTGCGCCCCTCGGCCAAGGCGGCGGCATCGCCCGCCGTGCCGTGCGCCCACACGGCAATCGCGGCGGCCTCGACGGCGTCAACGCCCTGCACCCAGAGCGCTCCCGCCATGCCGGCCAACACATCGCCCATGCCGCCGCACGCCATACCCGGGTTGCCGGTGCGGTTGAGACGCGGCACGCCGCCCGGCGCACACACCAGCGTGCCCGCGCCCTTGAGCACGACCGTGGCGCGGTAACGTTCAGCCAGACACCGTACCGCGCCCAGACGGTCCGCCTGCACCTCAGCCGCCGGGGTCCCCAGCAACCGCGCGGCCTCGCCCGGGTGCGGCGTCAGCAGGCGTTCCTGCCCCTCGCGCGGCAGCCACGCTCCCTCGGCCTGCAACTCGGCCAGCACCGTCAGTGCGTCGGCATCCAGCACCAGCCGGCCCGGCACCGTGTCGAGCAGATGCGTGACCACGCCGCGCGCCGCCGCCGACGTGCCCAAACCCGGCCCGGCCACCACGCCGTCGAACCGCGAAAAATCACCGCCCCACTCGGCCAGCGCCGCGCCTGACAACGCGCCGCCTTCAGTCGGCAGCAGGCGCGCCATCGCCTCCGGGGTCCACGCGGCCGCCGCCGCGGCCCCGGCCGCCGGCAGCGCCAGCGTCACCAAGCCCGCCCCGCTGCGCAACGCGCCGAGCGCCGCCAGCACCGGCGCATGCGCCAATCCTTCCGACCCGCCGACAACGCAGAGATGGCCGAAGCGCCCCTTGTGCGCGTCCCAGGCGCGCGGCACGAAGGTCCGCGCCAACGCGGGCAGCGCGCTCAACTGACAGGGCTCCTCTGCCGCCTCGCGGTCGCACAGGTCATCCGGAATGCCGATATCCGCCACCGTCAGATGCCCGGCCCGCCACGCCTGGGCGTCATTCAGGAAGCAGCGCTTGGGGCGCGCGAAGGTCACCGTGACATCGGCGTGGACCGCCGCACCGGGCGTTTCGCCGGTATCGCCGTCCATGCCGGAAGGCAGGTCGGCGGCGACCACTGCGGCAAAAGGCCGCATGCGGTTGATCCAGAGAATCGCCTGTTCCGCCGCGCCGGTCGGGACGCCGCGGCAGCCGGTCCCCAGCACGCCGTCAACGATCACGCCGTCACGCAGCACGGTGCCCGAGCAGACGGCGACATCCTCTTGCCAACTCTGGGGCGAGGCCAGCACCACGTACGGCACGCCGGCAGTGCGCATCTCGTCCCACGCCTCGCGCGCCGCACCCTTGAGCGTCGCGGGCACGCAGGTCATGAGCACCTGCACGCGGAATCCCTCGTCAAACAGGCAGCGCGCCGCCACGCAGGCATCGCCGCCGTTGTTGCCATGTCCGGCGATCAGCACCGCGTTGCGCGTGCCGCGCCATGCCGCCACGCGCGCCGCCACGCGCGCCAGTGCCGTTCCGGCGCGTGTCATCAGCAGCATCTCCGGAATGTGCGCTTCAGCGACGGCCGCGCGGTCGGCCGCGCGCATCTGCTCGACGGTCAGGACGCGCATGACGCACCCCCGCAGCCATTCGTTGCCGTACGCCCGATACGTGCGACGACACGTTCAAACTGCTCGGCTGCACGCCGCACGAACAGGCGTTTGTCCTTGTAGCGCCCGGGATAGAACGCGCCCTTGAAGCCGGCCAGCACCAGACGCTTAAAGCCGGCCAGATCCAGTGCACAGGCGTCGCTGACCAGTGCCAGCTCGCGGTTCAGGTCGGTATGTGAAACCAGTGTGTTATCGGTCGCAACGGCCACGGCCATACCGTACTCGATCATGCGGCCGACGGGGTGATTGCGGATGTCGCCCGCCAGCTCCGGAATCGTCTGGAGGTTACTGGTGGGGCAGACCTCGATGGTGATGCGCATGGTGGCGATATATTCAGCCAGCGCGTCGGTATAGGCCGCCTTGTCCACCACGCCGCGTCCGCGCACGCGGTCGGCATCGAAGAGAAAGGTGCAGTGGCCGATGCGCTCAGCATGGCAGCGGACGATCGCGGCGTAGATCGATTCCGGCCCGTACGCCTCGCCGGCGTGGACCGTCTTGCGCAGAAAATGGCGGTGCGCCTCTTCATAGGCGGCATCGTGGTGGCCCGCCGGATATCCGGCCTCCTCGCCGGCCAGATCGAAACCCATAACCGGCACGCCGTGGCGGTCGCGCGCCACCACGGCGGCGTGCACGGCCTCAAGTGAGGCGGACGAGACCAGATCCTTGTGAGCCATCCCGGGCAGCAGATCCAGCAGGTTGTCGAAATAGGCGCCCATGCCACGCGTGAAGTTACGCATCGCGCAGCAGATGATCGACCATTCGAACGGGATGTCCTCGCCCTGCAGCACGGCGGGCAGGGCATTGTGCAGGCGCGCGGCACGGGCCAGGCCGTCGCCCACCGCCTTGAGCGCGCGCACGCAAGCGTCGCCGGTCGGCACCAGCAACTGCGGGGCGAAACGGACCTCGACATAGCGAACGCCTTGAGCGGCAGCATCCTCTGCCAGTTCGAACGCCGCGCGCTCCATCGCCTCGAACGAACGCAGCACCGCGCAGGTGTATTGGAAGCCGGCGAGGTACTCGGGCAAGTCACGATAGACCGGCTTGAACACCCGCTCGTTGAGACCCTCGACCTCATACGACGGCAACGCGACACCCTGTTCGCGCGCCAGTTCGATGAGCGTCGAAACGCGCATCGAGCCGTCGAGGTGGGTATGCAGATCGCTTTTGGGGACCGCCTGGATCAGTTCGCGCGCAATCATGAAACGTCTCCCTTCTTCACGCCGAGGCCGGCACCAGATCAGGCCGCCACTGGCTGAGGAAGCAGACGGCGTAGCCCCTGAAGAAATAGGTGTACGGCAGCAGGACCACCGCGTTCAGAAAGGGCAGCAGCAGCGGAATAAAAGCGACACAGCAGGTCAGCAGGCCAGCGGCCAGGATGACCAGACCGGCGAAAAACGCGCAAGCCACGCCGCAGCAGAGGTAGCCCAGCACGGCGAACGGATAGTGATTGCAGAGCGAAAAGACCGCCAGCCAGGCGCGCGAGGCCGAGACGCCGTGCCAATACATGACCGGCACCACAAAGGCTTTGGTCAGATGCGCGATCACCTGCACGGCCATGCCGAGCAGCGCGGAGAACGTCACACAGGCGATGGCGGGCCTGACCAACGCCGCGTGCCACCGGTAGCCGGCCGCGACATACGGGCTCACCACCGTGCCATAGCCGACCGCCGCCGTGAGCGCAAAGAGCAAGGCAGCGATCAGGAAGAAGTAGACGCGCCAGACAAACAGCTCTCGCCCCGCGGCGCGCGAGGCCCACCAGCACTGGCTGATCGGCGCATCCGGCCGGTACCAGCGGTGCAAGAGCATGAAGTCGCCGCGCGAGCGCAGGCGGCAGAACAGCAACGCCAGCACCAGCGCGAACAGCACGATCGCGGTGCCGAAAACCAGTTTCTGGGTGTCGGCCAGCATCACGAAGCCATGACGCAATGCACTGTCAACCTGCTGCTTGAGCGACTCGGCCGACGCAGCGCCGGCCCGGTTGAAATTAGGCATCGAGTTTTGAGAACCGATATAGGCGAGCCACGCGCAGAAGCCGATACTGAACCAGCGCGTGACATCGAATGCACGGAAGAGCACACTCGACATGTGCTGAAACGCCTGCGAGGCCGCGGTGAAGCCCGAGGGCCGCTCGCCGGGCACGCCCGTCAGCGAGGCATCGGCGAGCGTCGCGTGATCCGGCAGGGGCGGTGTTTCCGCGCGCTGCGGCGAGAAGAGTTCTGGCACCTCGCCGGCCGGCCGCCACACGTTGCCGAAGGCCGGCTGCCACACGAGGTCGGACGGTTGCAAGGCCCCCGAGGCCGCGCGTGCGCGCAGCTCGTCGAACCCGACAGGCCCTTGCTGCATGCCCGCCTCCGCGTAGTACCAGACCTTCTCCATGTGAACCTCCCTGCTCTCTCACTCGGCGCGCAGCGAACCGGTCAACGCCGCGACCGCGTTCATGCCGTGCCGGCGCAGATACGCCTCGATGCCATCCAACACACGCAGCGGCGTGGTCGGGTCGATAAAATTCGCGGTGCCCACAGCCACGGCGGAGGCGCCCGCGATCAGGAATTCGATCGCCTGCTCGGGATCGACAATGCCGCCCATGGCCAGCAGCGGCACACGGGCCACCTGCGCGGCCTCCCACACCAGCTTGACCGCGACCGGATGGATCGCGGGCCCTGAAAGCCCACCGACCTTATTCGCCAGCACTGGCCGGCGCGTCTCGATATCGATCACCATCGCCGGCAGCGTGTTGATCAAAGCCAACGCATCGGCGCCGGCCTCCTGCGCCGCGCGCACAAAGAGCCTGATGTCCGGCACATTCGGCGCCAGCTTGGGCATCAGCGGCAAGCGCGTGGCGCGGCGCACAGCCGCGACGAGAGAGGCGACGGTCTGCGGGTCGGTGCCGAAGGCGTGCCCGCCCTCCTTGACGTTCGGGCAGGAGATGTTCAGCTCCAGGCCGGAGACCCCTTCAACCTCGCTCAGGCGGCGGGCAACTTCGGCATACTCCTCTTCACTGGTGCCCCAGATGTTGACGATCACCGGCACACCGGTGGTGCGCAGAAACGGCATGTAGTCGCGGACGAAGCCCGCCACGCCGGGGCCTTGCAATCCGATGGCATTGACCATGCCGCCCGGCACCTCGACATGCCGCGGCAGGCGATTGCCGGGCCAGGGCTGAAGGCGGATTCCTTTGACCGTGATCGCCCCCAGGCGGGTCACATCGATCAGTTCGGCGTACTCCTTGCCATATCCGAACGTGCCGGACGCGACGGTCACCGGATTTTTCATCCGGATGCCGCCCAAGTCGACTTGCATATCCAGGTCGCTCATGCTGTCACCCGCTCCCCCGTCGCCAACCGATTACCAAACAATTTCGCGCGCCTCGAAGATAGGACCGTCGTGGCAGACGCGCCCGATCCACTCCGTACCGTCCGCACGCCGCAGCGTCTGCACGCAGGCCAGGCAGGCGCCGACGCCGCACACCATGTGCTTGTCGAGCGAAAGCCAGCCGCGGCATCCCGTTTGGACGGCGCGTTCGCCGACGGCCCGCAGCAGACCGTCCGGGCCGCAGGCAAACAGCTCCGGCGTCACACCCGCTTCGCGCAGGCGCGCCAATTCGCGGTCCAGCGGCACCGTGACCAAGCCGGCCTCGCCCAGCGAGCCGTCCTGAGTCGCCACACGCACCGTCCAGCCCAGCCGCTCGAAATCCGCTACGGCCAGCACGTCATCGGCGGTGCGTCCGCCGATCAGCGCGACGCCCCGAACCGGCAGGCGTGCGGCCAAGAAGGAGAGCGGCGCAACCCCGTACCCGCCGGCCACCAGCAGCGGCGAGCCTTGCGGCGCGAGCGGGAAGCCGTTGCCGAGCGGGCCGATCACCTGCATCGGGTCTCCGGGTGCCAGCCGATTCATCTGGGCGGTGCCGCGACCGACGGTCTTGTAAAGCAGCTTGAGGACCGAACCCTGCGCGCCATAGATGCTGAACGGGCGGCGCAGCGCGACCGGTTCCAGCCCGGGCACGCGCACGTGCACAAACTGTCCGGGCTGCGCGGCTTCGGCCACGCCCGGCACCTCCACGTCCAACGCCCAATACCCCGCCTTCAGCGGCGTCTGGCCGATCACACGGCCTGTCACATCCTTCATCATTGAAGCGCTCCGTCTCACTGTTGCGCGCCCGTGCCCGGGCCCACCACCTCCTGCAGGGTCGGCGGCACGGGCGGTCCTTGGGGGGCGATCTCGTTCTGTGCGCCGATGAAATCCGCCCGCGCGTGCACGCGCTTGATCTCAGCGTTGACGATCGCGGCGGTCTCCATCTGACCTTCCTGCGTCAGCTTTTTCTGCAGCTCCTCCAATTTCTTGATGTGCTTCAGCGTGGTGTCGACCACGCTCTCGGCACGGCTGCGGCGCAGCTCCTCATTCATCAACATGTGTTTTTTCTGCAGGTCGGCGAGCCCCGCGGGCTGCAACACCACATGGCGCGGCGTGATCGCACGGTCGGCTTCAAAGCGCATGGACTCGTCGCGCACGCTCTCCCAGCCGCCGTAGTCACCGGCGCGCTGAAACGTGTCCATCAGCTCGGTCAGGGCCGCCACATACTTATCCGGCCACTCGGAGAGTTTCTGGGCGGCGGCCCGTTCCACTTTGAGCAAGGCATCCTCGAAGTCGCTGCGCATGGCCGCCAGTTCCTGGACCCGGTTTTCCATCGTGGCGGCGAGCAGCACCGGCGCGGGGGCTTCGGTTTCGGTCGGTCCGGCGCTGGCCGAGGCGGCCATCACGGCTTCTGCGGCAAGATGGCCCGGCGCACCGCGCGCGCGCCGGATCTCGGCGTTCACGGCCGACGCGAGATCCATCTGGCTCTGCTGCGTGTAGGCGGTCTGCATGTCGGTCAGGTCATTGACATACCGTTTGCAGAGCGAGACCAGCTTGCGGCTGTGGTGCAGCTTCTGGTCCGACAGCATCTGGCGGTATTTATTCTTGAGGGCCGTCAGTTCGGCCAGGTCGCCGCCACTCTGATCGTCGATCTGGCGCGCCTCGTCGAAGCGCTTGCGCTCCTGTTGCGCAACCGCCCAGCCTTCAAAGTCGCCGGCCATACGCCGGCGTTCCATCAGCAGTTCCAATTCGCGCAGATACTCGACCGGCCACGCGCGCTGAAAAACGATCTGCACGTTTTCGATCTCGGCAAGCTGCCGCGCGTACTCGGCCTGCTTGGCCTTCAGCGCTTCCGGCAGGGGTTGCGCCTCAGCCGGGAGGGTGTCAGGGGCAGGGCCCGAGGCGAAGGCGGCGGCCAGCGCCGTCGGCTCATCCAGCCAGAGCCGCGCGTAGCGTTGCAGCGGCGCGGCCAGCGCGCCGTTTTCGTAGACCCAGAAGCTGGGACGGAAAAAGAAGCGGGCACCCGGTCCGAAGCCGTCCTTGGCGACGCGGGCCGCACCCGGCAAGCTCAGCAGGTAAAGCAGTGCGACGCCGGCGACGGCACCCGCGACGATGCGCACATCGGCCAGGAGATTGTGGCGGCGGATGGCGCGGCGGATCGCGAGGACATCCGGGTGGTCGGGCGCCACCTCGCGCAGCAGATCGGCGCAGATCCGCGAGGCGGCAGACCACTCGTGCTCCTTGAGGGCCTTACGGGCGCGCAACAGGTCGCGCTTGAGCATCAGCTCCGGGATCTGCCGCTTCTCCTCATCAAACGCGCGCTTGTCCTCCGAGAGATCGCGGTATTGATCGATGAATGCGGCTGCGCGCTCAAAATTCTCGGCGCGCAGTTCCATCGGGATCTGCTCCTTCAACTGCTCGCGCCGGCGGATACTCTTCTCGGCCTGATCGCGCAGGTCCGTCACCTCGGACTGAAAGCGCCGCCCCGAGGGGCCTGCCGGCTCGAACCCGTGCACGCGTCCGGCCATGGCGACCACCCGCTCAAAGCGCTGCAACTCGTTCGCCTCGCGCATTTTTTTCAAGAGCTGCAAGACCGACTCGTAGGCACGGGCGTCAGCCCCGCAATTGCCGCAATACTGCACGCCGACATACGTCTCAGCGCCGCATTCCGGGCAGCTCTCCGAGCCGTCCCAACCGCATTCGGCGCAGAATTTGATCGCGAGCGGATTGACGGCGTCACACCACTTGCAGCGCCAGGTGGTCTTGACCGTGGGCGTCTCGACGCGCGTCTTGGTCTGGATATGGTGCAGGGCTTCGTTGAAGGCGACGGAGGATTGCCAGCGCTGCTCGCGATCGGTGGCCAGCGCCTTGACCACCACGTCGCGCAGCGGCACCGGCACATCCTGTTCGCGGAAATAGCGCGGGTTCTGACCGGTGATCGCGAAATAGAGCAGCGCGCCCAGCCCATACACATCAGCGCGCTCATCCGAGAGGCTGGCGTCCGACTCCTGCTCCGGCGCGCCGTATCCCAGCGACAGCAGCTTCTCGCCCGGCACGGTGAGCTTGGACTCCTCCTTGCGCATCAGGCGCGCCAGGCCGAAATCCACGATCTTGGGCTCATTGCTCTTATCCAGCAGCACATTGCTCGGCTTGAGGTCGCGGTGGATGACGCCGCTGGCATGGGCGTAAGCCACGGCGCGACCGATCTTCAGCAGGAGATCGACCGCCTCATCGGTAGAGAGCTGGCCGTGCCGCGACACGTACTGGTCGAGCGTGAGAGGCGGATTCGGCTGCACCAGACCACCCGCGCAGGTCTCGTTCTTGACATCGGTCTCGTCCGGGCCGGCCACGTACTCCATGACGATGAACGGACCATCCTCGTCCTCGCCCAGCGCGTAGATATGGACGATGTGCACGTGGCTGAGCGTGGCGACCGCCCGCGCCTCGTGCAGAAAGCGCTGGCGCAGCGAGGGGATGGACTGCGCCTGGCTGTTGAGGCGCTTGATCGCCACAAAACGCCCGAGGCGGCGGTCGCGGGCAAGGTAGACCACCCCCATGCCGCCATTACCGATCTTGCTGTAGATCGTGTATTGGTCAAACAACTTGTCGTTGCGCGGCTCGTCGAACATCGGTTCGGAGGCCGCCCCGATCCGCACGGTGGGCGGATCCTGGGTAGAATCCGGCACAAGACGTTCTGTCGGAGGCACTTGAATTCTGGCTGTATGATCCTGCTGCACGCGTACTCCAAAACCGCACGGCCTGTCCTCGGAAACCGAGTGACAGGCTAACATGTTGAGTCGTGTGGCAGTATACGCTGACTGAGCCCGCCCCGTCAATTCACGCGGCGAATAAACGGGGGGGCGGGTTCCGGGTTACTTGTAGTAGCGCCCGATCTCCTCTTTGGCGATCTTGCACCAGGCGACCGCGCGCGAAGGATCATCATGGATCGTATCGTGATCTTTCATAATGATCTCGAGGGGGCAGCCTTTGGCCTTTTCGAGAATGTCGCGGATATCCTTGCGGGCGGTCTCCTCGTCAAAGGTACCGGCCGAGAGGATCGCGGGATTCGGACGGCAGGAATACACGTATTTATCCTGCAGTTCTGCCGCCATCTTGGCTCGGTCACAGGTCGGCGATACGCTGACGCGCCGGATATTCGGAATATTTTTGAGCAAGTGCCAACGCTCGCTCATCGGCTCGCAACAGCCGTAACACACCAGCCCGAAGCGCTCCATCACCGGCTTCTGGTACTGCAGCACAAACTCATCGAAAAGCTCCGGGGCCAACGCTTTGGTGTCCTGGCTCTCAAAGAGCGCCCAGAGGTCCTTGGCGCGCGCGGTACCCTGGTAATCCTTGGACGGCAACTGCGTCGTCCAGCCATACCCGCCGGACCCGATGTAGTCGCCCTCATTGTTCAGGCTGTACAGGCCCGCATTCTCCAAAAAGGTAATGAGATCCAGCGTGCCGTCCCGCAAAAACGCCATCAGGTTATGCACGCCCTGGGGATTCTCCTTGATATCGCTCATAAACCGTTCGAAACCGCGCAGTTTCATCAATTCGCGCGTCAGTCCCAAAGACCAGTACCACTGCTGGCGCAACTTGACCGGCAACACCCGGTCGAACACTTCACGCGCCAGATGGACGATCTCCGTCGTCGCATCCCGGTCCACCGTAATCGTCTGGAACTGAAGCCCGCTCAAATCGTTCAGGTCGGTCAGGGAGGGCTGCGGATTCACCGACGAGGTGTCGGGGCCCCAATAGGTCCTCTTGAAGACCCATCCGACCCGGAACCGGCTCTCGACCACCCGGTCGTCTCCCATCTTCTCTCCCCAGAAAATCTCTTTCCGCAGCCGATGCTCCCAATGCCGCGCGAGACCATGGGTACACTCCAGCGAGTCCTCGGGAATAATCTCGCGCCAACTGAACTCGGGATCACACAGAATGAGCGGGCGCGCAGGCTGCAGCAGATTGGTGCGCGTCCACAGAACTTTCTTTTCCGCCTCGATTTGACGCGTGGATAACGCCATGACGCGCTCACCTAAACGCCGCAGAACATCCCGTTCCGCCTGCGAGATGGTGAGGTCAGCGACATGGGTATCCAGCGCCACATTGCCCGGTTGATCATGATCATTCATAACCGAACGCTCCCTTCTTGTTATTGACACCTGACTTTCTGTTTCTTCCGCCGTCCGTTTGCGCCGGCGGGTGTGACAAGCCCGTACACGGTACAGTTCCGCTTTCACGCCTGCATTATATCGGCTGAGTGCATTTTTGTCCAACGTGAAAACCGGAAAATCAGGAAAATCACACGAGGTTAAACCAAAAAAAAGCACGGTCCGTTTGCGCTTTGACGCTCCGCACCGAATCCGGTATACTGTCGTTTCATGCCACATAGAATCCTATCCTTGCAACAGGCCGCACGCCACATCCGCATCCCGGAGCGCGAGCTGTTCCATCTGGTGCAGCGCGACGAGATCCCCTTCCTCCGGCAGGGCGACGACGTGGTCTTCGAGCACCGCGTGCTCGACGACTGGGCGCAGCGGCGGATTCTGGGCCTCCCCGGACGCGCGCTCTCGGAGCACCACCGTCAGGAGACCGCGGGGCGCACCGGCAAGGATTCGACCGACATCCTCATCGAGCGCCTCTGCCGGCCTGAATGGATCGTTCCTGCGCTGACCGCGAAAACCAAGCCGGGCGTGATCCGCGACATGGTCGCCCTAGCCGTCACCACCGGCCTGCTGTACGATGACGCCGCCCTGCAGCGCGAGATCGAAGAGCGGGAAGACGCCGGGTCTACCGCGATCGGCGGCGGTGCCGCCTTTCTGCACGCGCGCTACCATGACCCCTACTATGCCTCCGACTCATTCGTGGTGCTCGGCAAGACCGTGCAGCACATTTTCTTCGGGGCGCAGGACGGCGAGCAGACCGACCTTTTCTTTCTGATCTGCTGCACCGACGATGCCCTGCACCTGCATGTCTTAGCCCGGCTCTGCATGCTGGCACACGGAACCCTGCTGCTTTCGGACCTGCGTGCCGCCACGACGGCCGACGAGATGTACCACACGCTGCGGCGCGCTGAACTCGAATTGTTGAAAGCCATGTAACCCCGTGCCGCACCCCCTGAACAGCCGTCGGACCGCCGTATGACCGGCCTCCGGGACCCCGACAACAGCCCACCTTAACCCAGTGACGACCTGGCGATAAGCGTCCGGACAGGAGCATTTTATGCTGACACGCACTCCCGCGCCCTCACGCCTGATCAGAATCCTGCGCGGCGCCGCATGGGCCTGCTCGGTCGCCGCCCTCACGGCCGCCGCGCAAACCCCGCGTGATTTCGCGGTCGACCTGCGCGCGGCGGTTTCCGACACCGCACCGTGCCTCACCCTCTCCTGGTCGTTGCGCCAGGCCGCGAAGATCTCCTCCCAGACGATCCACCGGCGCGTCAAGAACGCCGTCGGGCTGCCGTGGGAACTCCAAGCGACCCTCGCCACCAACGACACCGCCTACGCCGACGGCAGCGCCGTGCCGGGTGTCGAGTATGAATACTGGCTGCAGCGCACGTTCTCCGGCCTTTCTCCCTCCCCGGCCGTCGGCTACCTGAGCGCCGGCGTGAAGGTGCCCGAAACCCATGCGCGCGGCACCCTGCTGTTGGTGGTCGACGACACCCTGGCCGCGCCGCTGGCGCCGGAGATCGCGCAGCTTGCGACTGACCTCGCCGCCGACGGCTGGACCGTGCAGCCCCTCGCCGCGCCGCGCGCCGGCACCCCCGCCGCCGTCAAAGCGCTGATCCAGTCGGCCTACGCCGCCGACCCCGCGCAGGTCAAGATGGTCTACCTGCTGGGTCATGTGCCGGTCCCCTACTCCGGCAACATCGCGCCGGACGGGCATAGCGACCACATCGGTGCCTGGCCCGCCGACGGCTATTATGCCGACATGGACGGCCTCTGGACCGACACCACCGTGAACAACACCAGCGCCTCGCGACCGGCCAACGACAACGTCCCCGGCGACGGCAAGTTTGATCAAAACCACCTGCCCAGCGCCACGGAACTGATGGTCGGGCGCGTCGACCTGCACAGCATGACCCGAGCCCCCTCCTCCGCCGCCACCGAGCTTCTCCTGCTGCGGCGCTACCTGCGCAAGGCCCACGACTACCGTCACAAGCAGGGCGCCTATGCCGCCATCCCGCGCCGCAGCCTGATCCGCGACGGGTTCGGGTACTTCAGCGGCGAGGCCTTCGCCATCGGCGGCTGGAGCTGGGCCTTCACCGCCGTCGGGCTGGCGGTCGACGAGGCCCCCAGCGGCCAGTGGTTTTCGGCCGCTTATGCCGGCGGCAAAGATTATCTTGTCGCCTATGGCAACGGCGGCGGCAGCTATGAGAGCGCCAGCTCGGTCGGCACCACGACCGACTTCGGCCTGCGTCCCAGCCGCGCGGTTTTCACCAGCCTCTTCGGCAGTTACTTCGGCGACTGGGATGCCAACAATGACTTGCTGCGCGCGCCGCTGGCCGGCAACGCCACCGGCGATTCGCTCGGCCTGACCTGTTTCTGGGGCGGCCGCCCCAATCGCTTCATGCACCACCTCGGCATGGGTGAAACCGTGGGCTTCGCCACTCTCGTCTCGCATAACTCCAGCTTCTGGAGCGTCCGCTATCAACCCGGCACCTACGCCGGCGTGCACTGCGGCCTGATGGGCGACCCCGCCCTGCGCCTGCACGCGGTGGAGCCGCCGCGCCATCTGCGCGCCGCCAGCGCCGACTCGCAGATCACCCTCGCGTGGAATGCTTCGTCTGAACCGGCACTTCTAGGCTACCACGTCTACCGCGCGCCCACGCCCGCCGGCCCCTTTACCCGACTGACCGAAGAGCCCTTGACGGCCACCACGTACATAGACTCAACCGTGACCGCCGGCCAAACCTACGCCTACCTCGCGCGCACGCTGAAACTCGAAGCCGCCCCCGGCGGCTCTTACTACAACCTCAGCGTCGGTTCCGCGCTGACGCTGACCGCGCGCGCCGCTTCCAGCGCGGTCCCCTCCAACCCCACCGCCCTGACCGTCACGCCGGGCAGCGCCGTACAGACGACGCTCACGTGGACCGACACCTCCGCGACAGAAACCGGTTTCCGCGTTGAGCGCCGCGTCGATGCTGCGGGTGCCTTCAGCCTGCTCGCGACGGTCGCCGCCGACACCGCCGTGTACCTCGACCCCGGCCCTTTCACGCACGGCAGCGTCTATGCCTATCGGGTGATCGCCACGAACGCCGCCGGCGACTCGGCCGCCTCGCCCGAAGTCTCGTTCGACGCGATCGCCGGACACTTCACCCTTCCCGCAACCCGCCTGAAGGTCAGCAAGACCGCCGGCAACGCCCTGCTCAATGCCGACCGTTTCGGCGGCGTGAACGGCGCCTGCTCGGTAAACTACGCCACCGCCGACACCTCAGCCCAGGCCGGCACGCATTATTCGCCGGTGAGCGGCACGCTCGCATGGGCAGACGGCGCGACCGGCTCCAAGACCGTCACCGTGCCCGTCATCAACACCGCCACGCCCCAGCCCGCACGCCAGTTCACCCTCACCCTGAGCGGCAACTCCGCCGGGACCGGTTTGACCGCGAGCCAAAAGGCCGCGATCCTGATCGAAGACCCGACCGCCACACTCGGCGCGCCGTGGAGCCAGACGACCGTCGGCGGCGTCACCGACTCCTCTCCCGCCGTGCTGATCGACGGCACCCTCAGCAGCACCGTAATCGGTGGTTCGGGCGTCACCTCCGGCACCTCCGACAACGGACGCTTCATCTACCAGAGCCGCAGCGGCGACGGTAGCCTCAAGGCCTATTTCCCGTCCGGCATTCCGAACGACGCCAACGCCCGAGTCTGCGTCATGATCCGCGCATCGACCGCCAACAACGCCGTCAGCGCGTCCGCGGTCGCCGGCGCCACCAGCTCCTTCGGCACCAAGCTGGCCTACCGCGCCTCGGCGGGCGGCAGCGCGACCGCCATCCCCGCCAGCGCAAACGGCCTCTATCTGGGCTGCTGGCTGCGGCTCACCCGCGCCGGTCCGCTCTTCACAGCCGAAGCTTCGAAAGATGGCTCGGCCTGGACGGTGCTCGGCACCGCCACGCTCAGCGGCATGCCCGGCACCGCGTTGTGGGGCGTGTTCCACCTCTCCTCCAACAACAATGACTTTCACCTGGCCTCCGCCTCGGCTGCCGCGTTCGCGGATCTGCCATTGCCGACGGTCCCCTCCAACCTGGTCGCCAACGCCCCCATACCGACTGCGGTCACGCTGACCTGGACGAGCGTTCCCGGCGCATCCGGCTATGTGATCGAACGGCTGACGGAAACCGAGGGCTTCGCCCAGCTTGCCGATGTGGCGGCGGCCACCGGCGTGAACCAGACCTACACCGATACAGGCCTTAGCGCGGACACCGCCCTGGCCTATCGCGTGCGTGCCTACAACGGCTCGGGCAGCAGCGGTTTTTGCGAACCGGTCACCGTGACCACCCCGCCCCCCTATCTCATGCTCACAGTCACCACCGCCGACACGGGCGGCGCCGACGCGACGTTGCAGCGCGACCTGGCGTCGATCCCCCTCGGCACCGGCGCTGTCGTTTCGGCCGCCGGCTACTTCTATGACGACGGCCTCTCCTGGTCCGTCCTGAGCAACGCCTGCAAGAGCTACCTGCGATTCGACCTCACGGGACTCCCGACTCCGATCAGTGCGCAGTTGGCCATGACCTTTGCCGACGCGCGGCTTTTCGAACAGTACGGGTATTTCGACCTCAACGCCGCATTGCTCGCCGATGCGTCCGACACATGGGACGAGGCGGCTATCACATGGGACAATGCCCCGCAGAACGCCACCAACTCCTACGGCTTCACCGGGACCGTGCGCCACCTCGGCAACCTGTACGAAGAACGGCTGCCCACCGCCGGCGAGGTCGTCCGGGCGCCGCTGGATGCCGCCACGCTTTTCGCCAACCGCGGTGCCGACAACCGCGTCACGCTCGCGCTGTATCAGTATTACGGCGCCAGCACCGACTGGGCGTCGCGCAATCACGCGACGCTCGCCCCGCCCGCGCTCGAGTTCGCCTGCGTGAATCCCGCCCCGCTGCGTCCCGCGTTCCTCGCCGCCACGCCGGGCCGTCTCTTCAGCATCCATTTGGATTGGACCGACGTCGCCACCAACGAAACCGGCTACGTGCTGGAACGCAGCACGGGCGGCGGAGATTTCCTGTTGCTTCAGACGCTTCCGGCAGACACGACGGCCTTCATCGACGACACCACGCAGCCGGATACGGTCTACGCCTACCGCGTGCGTGCCGTGAACACCGCCGGACCGTCCGCCTGGTCGTCGATCGCCGCGCTTGCGACCCCCGGCGCCTTCCAAGCCTGGGGCACTGTCTGGGATGCCGGCGGCTTGGTCTCCTATTTCTCATGGGGCCTCAACTGGGATCTTGACCAGACGCCGCCGTTCGACGGCACCACACCGCTGAACTTCGCATCCAGCGGCACCGTGGCGCAGGTCAACACCGAGGCGCGCGCCAGCGGCATCAGCCTGCACAGCAGCGAGCCCTTCACGCTGCTCGACGGCAACGGCTCGCTGATCATCGGTGCGGGCGGCATCCGCGCCGTCAACCCGAACAGCGACACGCCGCTCCTTTACACCGTTGCCTCGGACATCACGCTCGCGGCCGACCAGACTTGGGGCGTGACCAACACCGGCGCCGGGCTCACCACCCTGCTCGTCACCGGACCGGTCCAAGACGGCGACGCGGCCTTCGGCTTCACCAAGACCGGAGATGGAGGACTGATCCTTGCCGGCGACAGCAACTACGACGGCGTGACGCGCATCACCGACGGCTCTGTGCTGGTGCAGCACGACCACGCTTTCGGCAGCGCGGCCGGCGGCACGCTGGTAGAGGGATCCGCGTGGCTCGAACTCAGCGGCGGCGTCACCGTGCCCGAGCCGCTGACGCTCAGCGGCGGTTCGCCGGACGGCGTCCTGCGCGCCACCGCCGGCACCAACACGTGGAGCGGCCCGCTCACCGTCTCCGCAACACCTCCGCTGCGCGCGCTGAATGGCGGCATGCTGACCTTCGCGGGCGGCGTGGCCGCCCCGTCCGGACTTACGCTCGCGCCGGATCCCGGCGCAACGCTCGCCGTTGCCGGCGTCCCGCTCACGGCCGGCGGTTCCGCCAAGGTCACGGCGCAAGGCGGCGGGACCGTCGTCTTCGGAGCGCCCAGCAACCTCTGGGGCACGCTGGAAATCGCCAGCACCACGGTGCGCACCGACGCCGCAGACGCTTTCCCGCCCGGCTCGATCATCTTGATGGGGCGAAGCGACGCCCTCGACGCCACACTCGACCTGAATGGGTTCGACCAGACTGTCGCGCAGCTCAAACGCGGCCTGACCACCCCTGGGACGCGCATTGTGACCAGCGCCGCACCCGCCACACTGACCATTGACCATAGTGGCTCGACCCTCTATTACGACGGCGTATTCAATGGCGCGGTCAGCGTGACGAAAACCGGCAGCGGAACCCTCGCCCTGCTTGCCGCCAACCATGACACCAGCGGCGACTTCACCGTCAGCAACGGCACGCTACGCTTCTACTACGCCTTTCCAGTCATCGCCGACAGCGCCCGCCTCAGCATCACGTCGCCCGGCAACCTCTACCTCCCGGCAGGCCTCGTCGAAACTGTCGGCGAACTTGTTTTGGACGGCGGCCGCAAGTGGCAGGGGACCTGGGGCTCCTCGCTCAGCCCGGCTGACAATAAAGACGACGCGCACTTCGCGGGCGCCGGCATGGTGCTCGTCCCGTCCGGCAGCAGCACGGCCTGGGACGGCGGCGCACCTGTCCCGGACATCAACGCGCCGTTCAACTGGGATTACGACGATCTGCCCGCCCTCTATGACGGCTCGCGGACATTGGCTTTCGGCGTCGGCGGCCATCAGGCGGCGGTGAACACGAATGTCCACTTCCACGGCATCCTGCTCAACCGCGCCGCCGATTTCACGCTCGCTCCCGGCGGCGGCGCACTCACGCTCGGCGCGGGCGGTCTCAGCGCCGCGCTGCCCGGCGACATCCCCTTCACCTACACGGTTGCGGCACCGCTCGTGATGGCCGTGCCCCAGCTCTGGTGCGTGACCAATGCGGGCGCGGCGCAGACCACCGTCATCGTCACCGGCACGCTCTCCGACGGCGGCGCCGGCTTTCCGCTGGAAAAAGAAGGCATCGGCACCCTGTCCCTGGCCGGCGACAACCGCGCCTACGGCGGCGAAATCACTGTGCGTTCCAACAGCGTGCTGCGCGTCGCACATGCGTACGGGCTGGGAAGCACCGGCACGCCGACCCGCATTCAGGCCGGCGGCCGGCTGGAAGTGGGCGGAAACGCGGCGGTGACGGAACCGGTCATCCTGGAAGGCGACACCTCGGGCCCTGCCGGCGCCTTGTGCGGCGTCAGCGGCAGCAACCTCTGGAGCGGACCGATCACGCAAAGCGCACCCACGCGCATCCTCGCCAAAGAGGGCGGCACGCTGCTGTTCGCCGCGCCGCCATCCTCGAGCTATGACCTGTATCTCGCGCCTGAGGCGGGCGCCTGCGTGGCGCTCGCTGAGCGGCCGCAGCTTCTGGGCTCGCGGAAACTCTGCGCCCGCGGCGCAGGCACCGTCGCGATCGCCGTCACCGGCAACACCTGGAGCACGCTGGAGGTCGGCGGAGCGACCGTTCGGCTCGATGTGCCCAACGCCCTGCCCGCCAACAGCATCGTCACGATGGGTACGAGCGACGGCCTCGACGCCACGCTGGAACTGAACGGCAATAGCCAGACGGTCGCACAGCTCAAGCGCGGC
>JAQUEX010000034.1 GCA_028684935.1 Kiritimatiellia bacterium
GGTGACTTTTCAGGAAACGGACGCGCGTCTCGAACTGGTGAACGCGTCTGGCGAGGCGCGGGTCAGCGGCACGTTGGCCTTTACGTCCGGCGGTCAGGATTGGCGTGTGGTCGCGCCGCGTGACGCGGTGACGAACCGCCTCGCGCTGCTCGATCCCCGCGGCAACGTGCAGGGCTACCTGTCGTTTCAGGGCGAGGGCGACCGACTCTCGCTGCTGGCGTACCACCGTACGGCGCAAAGCTATGCCGGCCAGTTGCGCATGACCGGCAGTATCCTGTTCACGCCGGACAGTTTCGCCTGCCGCACGCAGCCGCTCAAGGGCTCGCGCGTGCTCCAGTTGGGATCCGGCCGGCCGGACACGGCTCTCAACGATTCGCTCTTCGATCCGGAACGCGACCGCGGCCTGCTGCTGCGCGGCGGGGCCGCGCGGCGGCTCGCCACCCAGGGGGGCGGGCGTTACGGGCTCACGCTGGACGCATCGATCCACGAGGCGGCCGAAGCGGTCTGGAGTTTCACGGTTGAGCGCGACTACTACCGCAACCGCTATGTGCCCTATTACAAGCCCATCAACCGCGCGCGCTGTCCGTCGCCGCCCACCGGCTGGATGTCCTGGAACATCTATTTCGACAAAGCCACGGCCGAGGACAATCTGGCCGAGGCGCGCGTCGGCCAGAAGCACTTGCAGCCTTTCGGCATGGAATTCTGGCACATTGAGTCGTGGCAGGACAACTCCGACTCGCTGCCGGTCAGCAACTTTGACAACCTCAGCCTGACGCCCAATCCGCGCCAGTTTCCACACGGCATGAAGCGGCTGGCCGACGACATCCGTGCGCTTGGCTTCAGGCCGGGGCTCTGGACCGCGCCCTTCGGCACCGGCAGCACCAACTTCTATCTGGCGCACAAAGCTTGGTTCCTGCACGGTCCGGACGGCAAGCCGCTCTCGACCTGGAACGGCAAATTTACGATTGACCCGACGCATCCCGAAATGATCAACCACTTGCGTGAGATTCACCGCATCGCTTCGCGCGAGTGGGGGTATGAGTATTTCAAGATCGACGGCATGTCGGGCCGCGGCCCCGGATACTGCGCCCACTTTTTCGAGCGTCCAGAAATCCGCGCCTGCTTTAAAGATCCGGCTTGTCCGGATCCCTTCGAGCGCTGTGTGCGGGCGTTTCGCGAGGGCATTGGCGAGGACCGCGTGTTCTTGGCCTGTCAGGGCCATTTCACCGGTCCCGAAGCCGCTTATGCCGACGCCTCGCGCACCGGGGCTGACATTGTCCATCCGAACCAGCCGCCGAAATGGCCGAACCTGCTGAGCCAGGCGCGCTGCACGCTCAACCAGATCTTTGCCAATAACATCGTGTTTTTTGCCGATCCCGACACGTTGATGGTCGGCGATTATCTCGGCATCGAGCAGGCGCGGCTGGCTACAACAGTCGTGGCGCTGCCGGGGCAAATGATGTTCTCCGGCGACAAACTCGCCGAACTGAAGCCGGAGCGCATGCGGCTGCTGCAGCAGGCGCTGCCGGTCTGCGATGTGCGCCCGCTGGATCTCTTTCCGGTCTTCGACATGCTGCCGGTCTGGGCGCTGCACGTGCGACGTCCGTTCGCGGAGTGGCAGGTGGTCGCTCTGTTCAACTGGGACGAAAAGGAGGCTGAACTGGGATTTGCCTTTGACGAGCTGGGCTTGGATTCGGCTGCCGACTACGCGGTCTACGAATTCTGGACCGGCACCTATCAGGGCGTGCGCAAAGCGCGCTTCGACATGCCGGTGCCGGGTCACGGCGTGCGCCTGCTGGCCGTGCACCGCGCCCAGGCCGTTCCGCACTTTCTCAGCAGCGACCGCCACATCACGCAAGGCGGCGTGGAGCTGACAAGCCTGGCGTGGGACGGCGCGCGCAACACGCTGACCGGCACGGTCAAGACCGTCAAGGATCATCCGGTCACGCTGCGCTTCCGCGCTCCGCAAGGGTTCGCGCTGGCCTCGGCGCAGGCCGGTGACGGCATCACTTGCCAGGCCGTGCCGGAGACCGGCGGGGTGGTCGCTGTGAAGCTGCTCAGCGCCGCCACGCGGGAGATCCCCTTCACGCTGTCGTGGAAAAGGGACTGAGCGCCGCTGATACGTCAAGCTTTCCCCATGTCGTTGGATCCTGTTACCGCCTTCACCTCGCAGCAACTTGCCGTGCGCTATGCCAGCCACGGTATGACACCCCGTTTGGCCCGTCGCCTGCTCGCCTCCGCTGTACGCTTCGGCATTTGGCCGGATCAGGACACGACGATCTCCGTGCGCTGGCTGAGTGGCATGCGCAATCGGTTGCATATTCCATCGTTATCGGTCCTGGAACGGCGCAAGTCTGCGGTCGACGGATTTGAGAAATTCCTTTTTGCCGCACCCGATGGCGCGCGCTTTGAGTCGGTTCTGATTCCGCTGGCCCACCGGCAGGATGATCGAAAGGCGGTCGTCTGTGTCAGCTCGCAGGCGGGCTGCGCCTTGGGTTGCGCCTTCTGCGCCACCGGACGCCTGGGCTTTTCGCGTCATCTGGAAGTCTGGGAAATCGTCGCGCAGGTGGCGCAGCTCCGCCGGGAGTCCACGCTCCCCGTGCGCGGCGTGGTCTTCATGGGCATGGGCGAGCCGCTGCTGAATGTTGATGCGGTTCTGCAGGCGGCAGAGATCTTCTCGGAGCCGTGCGGGCTGGCGATCTCCGCCAAGGCGATCACGCTCTCCACGGTGGGCATCGTGCCGGCCATCCTGCGGCTGGCGCGCGAGCGACAGCCCTATCGGCTGATCGTATCGCTCACCTCAGCCGATCCCGACAAACGCCGGCGCGTGATGCCCGTCGATGCCCAGTATCCATTGGATACGCTGCGTGACGCCTTGGCGGTGTACCACGCGGCGACCGGGCGGCGCGTCACGCTGGCTTGGACCCTGATCGCGGGTTTCAATACCTCCGAAGAAGATGCGAGGCGGTTGGCGGCGTGGGTCGGCGAACTGCCTGTGCAACTCGACCTCATCGACGTCAACGACGCGACGGGGCGCTTCGTGCCGCCCGACGACACCGAACGCAACGCATTCCGCGATGCGTTGCGGCGGCATCTGGCGGCACCGGTGGTGCGCCGCTACAGCGGCGGCAAAGACATCCAGGCCGCCTGCGGCATGCTCGCCGCCCAGGCCGCCGCCGCTTCGGCGAAAGCGCCTTGATCCCGTGCTTCCGCGTCTGCCCCACACGCACACGATATGTTTTGCGGTTTTGTTGACGGTGTGATACCATATCATCACAAGAACGTGATGTTAGTCTGTCGCGTTTCGGATATCGCGTTTCGGATTATCGCGGGATCCTTAATGTTTGAAATCCACGCGGAGGTTGAACCATGACTCAGACAGTGAGAACCTGTGTGGCGGCTGCGGCCGTGATGACGATGTCTGTGACGGGCGTACTGGCCGACAAGCCTTCAGAGAAGGACGGAGATAGGGGCAAAGGAAGGAAGGAGGCGTTCGAAAAGAAGAACAAAGCTGCGAAGCGGGCTTGGGGTGCGTCGCGCGATGAAGCGCGGTCGCGGAAGGATGAGGTGAACGCCGAATTCCAAAAATCGATGAGCGAATCCAAAAGCCGTTTTGAAGAGGCGAAACGTGCTGCCGAGGGTTTGAAAGGCGAGGAGCGCTCGGCTGCCATGCGGAAGGCAACTGCGGCGCGCAACGAGGCCGTCAAACAGGCCGAGGAGGCCAAGAAGGCTGCGATGCGAGACATCGATGAACGGAAGGATGCGGCAGAAGCTAAAAAAGATAACGACGAGAAGGCGGCCGAAGAGGCGAAACGGAGCGAGGAGGAAGCGGACAAAGAACGCGGGAAAAAGAAAGATGACGAGGGGAAGAAGAAAGACAAGGTGGAGGATGAAGAGGACGGGCAGGAAAAACGAGGAGACAAGGACCGCGACAAAGGCCGTGGCCGTGGCAAAGGCCGCGATTAAATCCGGGAACGCGGCGACCTCTTCGCATCGCTGACATGAACGCATGCCTGACCGGTGCCGCACGCGATCATGACGCGATCTCAGCCATCATGTCGCGGAAACAGTCAGTCCGCTTGCGGGATGATCGTGAGCCGGAGGAAACGGCGTTCGTCAGGCGCATCGCACCGAAATAGCAGCCGCACGGTCTTCTGCCGTTGGTGCGCCTCCTGGATGACGATCTGATAGAAGTGGCGCCTCTCCATTTGGATTGTCATCGGATGCCTCCTGAGGGTTCACCGGAGTCTGTCGGTCATCGGTTCGCGGCATGGTAGAGGAAGCGGGTGCCTCGCGGCGGCAGCGGCGCGGGCGGCGAAGTGTATTGGTGCAGGAGCGCGGCAGCCGCGACGGCTGTCGTCAGATCCGGATCGGGGTTGAAGCCGCCCACGCGCCAGAGCGTGCCCCAGCCTTCCAGCCGGTAACCGCCGATGAAGCCGTCTTCGATGCCGGCCACCAGCACGGTGGCCGGAGCGGTCGGCGTGGACGGCGTGCCGCGGTTGACCGCGCTCGCCGTCCGGGCGACACGCGCGGCGAGTTCCGGGCCGAGCCAGACGTTCCCGGTTTCGGTCACATGCAAAGGCTCCGGCGGTTGGTCGACCTCGCCGGCCTGGATGGGCAGGCGCAGGCGGTGAAGACCTCCCGGGCCGATATGCTCGCTCTGCCACTTTTCGCCTTGGCGGAACACCGCACGGTGAAAGGAGTAGGCGGCGGTCTCCCACCAGATGCCGCCGTGGTTGACATACGCGCGCACGGCATCGAGCGTTTCGCGCCAGCGGCCGGGGCCCGGCGACAAGAGGGATTCGCCGTACGGGTTGACGATGGTGAAGATCCTTTCCGGGCCTGCGGCAAGGGCGGCGGCCAGTTCGTCATGCGTCGCGAGTGTGCGCACCGGCAGACCGTGCAACCGCACCAGTTCCGAGGCTGCCAACGCGGTGCGCCAGGCGGCTGGCGTGACGGCAGTCAAGGCCGGCGCGATGCCTGGGCCGAGATCGATCACGGCGACCGCGGGTTTCGGGCCGGGCCAGTCGCGCGGCGCGAGCGCGGCGCGTTCAGTCGGCGGCGGGATGCGTGTGACACTGCCGCGCGGCGGCAACGTGAGGCGCAGCATGCCGTCGGTCGCGCGGAAGCGAGGCTCAGGCGCGCCGTCGAGCAGGAAGTCGGTCGCGTCGTTGAACGGCACGGGCACCGTGACGACGGCCCCGGGATGTCCGAAGAGCCACAGTTCGGAGCGGTCGCCGCTGTTCTGCGTCACGTAGCCGGTGCCGTCTGGCGCGAGGCCTGCGGTGAGCCCCGGCGCGTCGGCGCGAAAACCGTAGGCGGGCAGCGCTGTGCCCGCGACCGTGCGCGGGGTGTCGCCGAGATTGCAGCGCAGGCGCACGTCGCCGTAGGTCGCATCGAGCGTGCCGTCATCCGAGGCGCTGCGCGGGTCGCCGCTGGCGGCCAGCAGCGGGGCGCGGTCGTGCGCGAACGCGCGCAGCGGTTCGCCCAGATAACGGGCGCAGACCGATTGCTGGAGACGCGCGAGCCAGGCCAGCCACTGGGCGTGTTCGTCATGTGTGAGCATCTCCGCCGTGACGCGGTAGCTCAGACTGTAACCGAGGCCCAGTGTCCAGGTGAGCACCTGGTCGTTGGTGACGAACTGCCCGAGGTCATGGTGCAGGAAGATCGCCTTGTCGTGCATCAGCGCGAGGGCCAGCGGAAAGATCTCCCAGGTATCGGCCGGGTAGGCGGTTTTAAAGAGACGTACCCATGTCGGCCCGTGTTCAGTGGGGACAAGACCCCAGCTCAGGCCGCTGAGCAGGGTCTGGTAATTCGCCACGCGGTCCCAGCCGTTCTCGGTGCCGAGCGGCACGACGCGGCTGTCCTCGTCGTTCATCGCGATCATGGCCTCGCTGTACGCATAAGGAAGCGGCGAGGCGGGGTTGGTGTCGTAATGCCAGCCGCGCGCTCCGCACTGGTCTTGGAAAAGAATGTCGACCGGGAATTCGCGCGTGAACTGATGCACGGTGACACGGTTGGCCGCTTGAACGGCCGGATGCCAGAGGGTGATGGTCCATCCCGTGTTGTCGTGGTAGCGCTCGTGACGCAGCTTGCCGTCGAGTCCTTTGAGCAGGGGAGCGTCACCCTCGCGCGCGAAGGTCGGGCCTTTGGGTTCGTCGCACCACCAGGTGGGGTTGGTGTAGGGTGAGACCAGATGGCCCATCGCGCGCGCACGGGCGAGAAAAGCGCGCAGTTCATCGGGCGTGCCGAAAGACGGGTGGGGGGGCAGATGGTCGGGGTACTCTTTGTCGAAGCCGCCTTTGAGGTAGTCCGCGAAATGGACCAGCGTGGGCACGGGCAGTCGTTCGAGGGCGGCGTCCTTCTCGCGGCAGGTGCCGCGCAGGTAGAGCAGGGGGGCCTGCTTGAGGCGGGCGAGCGTCTCGGGGGCGATCTTGGCGCTTAGCGGACGGGTGAGGCTGTTGGCCGCGGCGTAACGCGCGAGGTCGTCGTAAACGGGCGTGCCGAGCGTCATGCGTACGGCGGGCGTGCGCCAGGTGGCGCCGGCCGCGACGTGCGTGTGGAAGGCATGCTCGCAGGTGCCGCCTCGCTCATCGCCGCCACACCCCAATTCGCCCGGCACGAAGATCTCGTCGTGCGACGCAGACGCGCCCCACGGCACTGTGACGGTGCGCGGTTGCACGCGGTAGAGCGCGGCGCGGCCGTTCGCCGAATCCAGATGCATGAAGTCCGAAAAGGCCACCGGATAGGAGAGCGTGTAACTGTAGAAGCGGGTCGGCCGCAGCACGCTGTGAAAGGAGTATCCGCCGACCTCGAACCAGTGTCCGCCGGCTTTGACATACGCGCGCACGGTGTCGAGCACGTCAGGCAGGCCGTCGTCCGTCGGCACGGGGATGGATTCGCCGTAGGGGTTGAGGATGCAGAGGAAGTCCGGAGCGCGCGCGGCTGCCAGCATCTCGCGCGGCGAGGTCAATTCGGTGAAGGTCACGCGGCCGCGCGAGCGGGCGGCGGCGGCCGACAGGCGCTCGCGCCATTCGGCGACCGCGACCTCGCTCCAGGAGCCGCGCTCCGGTCCGTTGACGAGGCTGACAAGACCGATGCGGGTGCGCGGCGTGTCGGACGCGGCGGCGAGTTTGGCGACGGTGGCCGTGACCAGCGCCAGAGCGGTCGGGGCCTCCTCTTTACGCACGCCGCCGCCGATGCGCCAGAGCCCGCCCTGCGTCCCGCCGAGGCGGCTCGCCGAGAGGTAGGGGCCGTTGGCGGAGTCGATCAGCACGAGATCGGCCTGTGAGGCTGCGGGCGGGCGGTTGACGACGGCTGAGGTCTGACTGACGCGGACGGCCATTGCGGGGGGCAGCCAGCGCTTGCCCGCTTCGGTCACGGTGAGCGGCACGGCCGGATCATGGACCGCGCGCTGCACGAGGTTGCCGCCGTAGAGCCGCCGGTATCCGGCCGGACCCGCGTTGGCCGTGCGCCAGCCGGACGGACGACTCTCAGGCTGCGGCTCAAAGAACCGGCGGTTCAGCGCGAGCCCGAGTCCGGTGTTGCCGTTGTGGGGCATGATGAATCGCGCGACCGACTCGGGTGCGAAGCGCAGG
This sequence comes from Kiritimatiellia bacterium, assembly GCA_028684935.1. GTDB lineage: Bacteria > Verrucomicrobiota > Kiritimatiellia > RFP12 > UBA1067 > DUPH01. The sequence continues at coordinate 7,599 of JAQUEX010000034.1, forward strand.
CGTCCGGGCAGGTCGAAACGCAAGAGGGTCTGCGCGGCGGGGGTGGCGTCGGCGGTGAGTTCGATGCCGTCAGACCGCGCGCGCGCGCTGACGCGCACCGATATTTCGGGTGCACGGTACGTGAAGGTCCATTCATCCCGGCCGGGTCCCGGCATGCAGGCGAAGGCGCGGAGCGCATTGGTGACGTGGAAACAAGAGGCCTCAAGTGTAGTACCATCTGCGAAACGGGCCGACCAGAGACCGCTTTCGCCGCTGTGCCAGACCGATCCTGCGCGGCCGGGCAGCGTGACGGCCGTGATCGCACCGTGATCAGGACTGAAGGCGACACAGCCAGCCGGTGTGTTCAACAGCGGCGGGGCGCCGTGCAATAGGGGAATGGGAAGCAGCACGATCAGTGCGAGGCGTGACTGAGCCATAAGTCTCCGTGTGTTGACATGTCGTGGAAAGGTTGCCAGTTTACACTGGGCGTCAAGTGACTGGCAACCACTGACCGAACCCGCATCCTCATTGTGTCCTCATTGCATTTGACACGTCAGGCGCGATACCCGCATAATGAACACTCACCTATAAAGCAATCGCCAAAACGGGTGAGAGCTTGGAGTCTACTATGAGAATTGAAACGCGTATCATGTTGGCCGCTGCCGTGTGCAGCGTTGCGGGTGCTTTGAGCACGTTGGGCGCGACGCGCATCATGTCGGTCTATGTGGAAAGTTTCGCTGAGCTGCAGAAACAGGCCGCAGTGGGGGCCGGGGCGTTCCAGGCGCCGATGCTCGCGGCGTTGCCGATGATGATGACCGGCGGCTTGCCCGGCGCGGCGCAGATGGATAACAGCAAGCCTGTCGCGATGCACCTGCTCGCGCTTGAAGGCGGCGAAACCGGTATGGTTATCGAGGTGACGCCCAGCGCCGCGCCGGATGCCTATCTCAAGGCTTTGGCCGGGGGAGCAGAGGGGGGCTTGCCCGAGCCGAAAGACGGTGTCTACACGCTGGGCAAGGGCATGGCGGCAAAGATCGCAGGCGGCCGTCTTTATTTCGTGACACGCGCAAAAAAACCGGCCGCGCTGCTGGGGGCGGATCTGGCGGCGTATTCCGAGTTGCCGACATTGCCCGGCGTGCTTCGCGTGTCGGTCGATCCGCAGGCTGTGGTGCCTCATTTGAAAAAAGCGGCGGCGTCCATGCCGGTGCGGGGTGACGCGCCCGACGCCGAGCGGCAACGCCGCACACTTGAGCGCATGCTGGGTTTCTACGGCGAGATGCTCGGCCAGCTCGACGCGCTGCATGTGGGGCTCAACATCCAGAACGAAGGGGTGTTCATACGCTCGCGCCTGATCCCGCACGCGGGATCCGATCTGGCGGCGCTGGCGCTGTCTGGCAAACCCGCTTCCGCCAAACAGCATGCATTTTTGGAAAAAGATTCGTTGTTCAGTTACGCGGCGGGCGGGTCGGTCATGCCGAAAACGCTGGAAAGCGCGCTCATTGAGATGTATGCCGGGCTCGCCGCCTCGTCACCGGTGTACAATGGCGTGACAACCAATGATTTGGCTGCGGTCATGCGGCAGTCGGTCGCGCTGATGGGCGCGCCGCGGGGCTATACCGTGAACCTGCCGGCGCCGGACGGCGCGCTGCATGTGCAGGGATGCTGGCAGTTGGATGATCCTGTCGGCTATTTGGAATCTCAGTTTGCCGCGATGAAACAGCCGTTTTTTGTCTCGATGATGGGGCAGACCGGCGTCAAGGTTTCAGAGCCTGTCACGCGCACGGTCGCCGGCATGAAAGCGTATGACTGGAAGCTGGACATCGATGAGCAGGCGATGGAGAAGACCATGCGCGCCGCGTTGCCGGCTGACATGCCGGCCGAGAAGACCGACGCCGCCGTGGCGGCGCACCAGCAGACCCTGCGCATGTTGAAGCCGCTCTTCGGCAGCGGCTACACCTATGCGGCCGGCGGCAAGGATCTGGTTTTTGCCATGGGCGGCGAGGCCATGATCGAGGACGCGGTCAAGCGCGCGAAGGGCTCGTCTGGCGCCTCTGAGGAAGCCGCGCGGATCGAAGCGCTGCTGGCGCCGTCAGCAGACCCGCACAGCATGGGGCGGATCGCGCTGAGCCGCATCATGGCGCTCGCCTTGGCGGCACGCCCCGGCATGGCGGATCTCGCGAAGGGCATTCCGGCCGGCGAGGGGATCGTCTTCGCGGGCTGGCCGTTCAAGGGTGAGCTGCTTTCCGCCATGCTGATCCCGGCCTCTGAAATCAAGGCTGTCACGGCCGGCGTCATGGCCGGTCAAGCGGCTGCCCGGCAGCGCAACGCGCCGGCACGGCCGCCGATCCCAGATAATTTTTAACCCCACACCTAACGAGCAAGGAGAAACATCATGGAGTGCATCTCATATTCACGTCGGTCATTTCTCACGCGCACAGGCATCGCATCGACCTGCGCGGCGTTTCCGTTCCTGCGTGTGGCGGGACAAACCAGCCCCAACGAGAAAGTCAACCTCGCCTGCTGCGGGATCGGCAACCAGGGCGGGAGCGATGTCAATGCGCTGTTCGGTACCGGCCTCTGCAACATCGTGGCGCTGTGCGATACAGAGATGGGCGGTAAGCGCACGCAGAAGACCCTGCAGAAATTTCCGAATGCGCCGCGCTACACCGACTTCCGCAAGATGCTCGACAAGCACGACAAAGAGATCGACGCGGTGCTGGTCGGCACGCCGGACCATTCGCACTTCGTGATCACGATGGAGGCGATGCGCCGCGGCAAGGGCGTGTTCGTGGAAAAGCCGCTGGCCCATTCGTTCCATCAGATCGACCTGCTGATGGCGGCCGAGCAGAAGTACAAAGTCGCCACGCAGATGGGTAACCAGGGGCACTCCGACGCCAATTACTTCCAGTTCAAGACCTGGCAGGAGGCCGGCATCCTGGATAATGTCACCAAGTTCGTGGCCCACATGAACGGCGGGCGCCGCTGGCACAAGTGGAAGGGTGATCCGGCAGCCATCAAAAAGGCGATCGCGAAACAGCCCAACACCCACAACGTGGATTGGGATACCTGGCTGGCGCATGTCGCGGAGCACGATTTCACCGAACAGTACCTCAACGGTGACTGGCGCTGTTTCTATGAATTCGGCAACGGTGCCTTGGGCGATTGGGGCGCGCACATTCTCGATACCGGCCACGAGTTCCTGAAGTGGGGCCTGCCGACGTCGGTCGAGCCGCTCAAGATGGAAGGGTGGAATCCCCATGTCTTCCCGATGGCCTCCACGCTGCTCTTCAAGGTGCCGGCACGCGGGCCCGGCCTGCCCGCCTGCGACGTGTTCTGGCATGACGGCGTGGGCAACCATCCCGAGCTGCCCGCAGGGTTCCATGGGGTCAAGACCGCCAGCAACGCGCCGGCATCGCTCGGCGGCTCCGACCAGGGCAAAGCACTGCCGCCCGGCAAGGAGATCTACGGCGACGGCGTGGTGTTTAAGGGCGGTTCGCACGGGTCAGTCCTCTCGGTGGTCGGCGGCGAAAAAGCCGACGCGGTGAAGGCCCGGCTGCCGCAGGTGCCGAAGAGTCCCTCAAACCACTACAAAAACTTCCTGCTCGGCGTCAAAGGCGAGGAGACCTGCCGCTCTCGCTTCGCGGTGTCCGGCCCGCTCTGCCAGTTCATGTGTCTCGGCATCATCGTGCAGAACGTCAACGCCAAACTGGAGTTTGACATCAAGACCCGCCGGATCACTAATCACGCCGCCGCCCAAGCGCTGCTGCGTATCGGCGAGCCCCCGCGCAAAGGCTGGGAAGAGTACTTCAAGGTGTAACGCGGGCGCGATCAGCAACCCAACGCAAGGAGTCTGTTTGTGATGAGTCAACCTGTTCGGATCATGCCCTGTCTGGATATGCAGAACGGGCGCGTTGTCAAAGGCGTGCATTTCGTCGATATCCGTGACGCCGGTGATCCTGTCGCGTGCGCCCTCGCCTACTGTGCCAAGGGTGCCGATGAACTCGCCATGCTGGATATCACGGCGACGGTCGAAGGGCGTGCCACGCTGTTGGATGTGGTTCGGCGCGTGGCCGACGCCGCGACCGTGCCCTTCACGGTGGGCGGCGGCATCTCCGACGTGAAGACCGCCGAGGCGGTGCTCGCGGCCGGTGCCGACAAAGTGTCGATCAGCAGCGCGGCGTTCCGTAAGCCGGAGCTGGTGCCCGAACTGATCCGCGCGTTCGGCGCCGGACAGGTGACCGTGGCGATCGATGTGGACCGCAGCGCGGCGCTGCCGTCGGGGTACGAGGTCTATATCGACGGCGGACGCACCGCGACCGGCGCGGACGCTGTCGAGTGGGCCAAGCGCGTGGACGGTTTCGGCGTGCCGGTCATCCTCCCCACCAGCAAGGCCGGCGACGGCGCACGGACCGGATATGACCTGCCGGTGATCCGCGCGATCAAGCAGGCTGTCTCGGCGGAGGTCGTGGCCTCCGGCGGAGCGGGGACGCTTGAGCATTTTTATGATGCGGTCGAGGCGGGCGCTACGATTCTGCTGGCCGCCTCGATCTTCCACTTCGGCGTGATCGGCATCGGTGAGCTGAAGGCTTATCTGAGCGGACGCGGCGTGGCGGTCCTGTGACGCCCCCGGCGCGCAAGGCAGCTATGCGGATATTGGTGACAGGAGCGGCGGGCTTCATCGGCGCCCACTTGACGGCGCGCCTGCTGCGTGATGGGCATACGGTGGCGGGCGTCGATGCCTTTACGCCGTACTACGATGTGCGGCTCAAACGTGACCGCTGGGCTGCTTTGGCAGGTTCGGCGGTGGCCGAGGGACAGGCGCACCTGATCACGTGTGATGTGTGCGACGGTGAACGGTTGCAGGATGTGTTCGCGGAGTTTCGGCCTGAGTGCGTCGTGCATCTCGCGGCGCAACCCGGCATGCGCGCGTCGCTCAGCGCGCCGTTTGTCTGTCAAAAGAACAATGTCGAGGGCTTTCTCACACTGCTGGAATGCTGTCGCCATGCGACGGTCACGCCGCGCTTGGTGTATGCGTCCTCATCCTCGGTCTACGGTGTCGGCACCGCGCTGCCGTTCACGGAGGAGCAGCCAGCGGATCGGCCGGTGAGCCTGTACGCCGCCACGAAACGGGCGAACGAACTGATGGCGCACACCTACGCGCAGCTCTATGACATCCCGTGCGTCGGCCTGCGTTTCTTCACGGCGTACGGCCCGTGGTGCCGACCCGACATGGCGCTCTACCTGTTTGCCGATGCGCTGTCGCAGGGCCGCCCGCTGCAGGTGTTTCAAGGCGGTGATGTGCGCCGCGACTTTACCTACATCGAGGATGTGGTGGAAGGTGTCGTGCGCTGCATCGGTGTGCCGCTGCAGGCCCGGTCTGAGATTTTCAACGTGGGTAGCGGCCGGCCGGTCGCGCTGCTGAGCGTGGTCCGTCTGCTGGCGGAAAGGTTGGGCGTGACGCCGCGGATCGAAGCCGCGCCGTTACCGCCCGGCGACATCCCCGCGACGTGGGCGAGCCTTGCTCGGATACAGGCCCGTGCCGGGTATCAGCCGGCCATGACGCTGGAGGAGGGTGTTGCCCGATTTGTCGAGTGGTTCCGCGCCTATGCGGTGTCCGGGGCCGGGAGCGGAGCCGTGCAATGAGATGGTGGCTGTACAACGTGTTGTTTGCCGTGGCCTATGCCGTGATGCTGCCGCAATTCCTGCTGCGTATGAAGCGGCGTGGCGGATACCGCAGTCGCATGGGGGACCGGTTCGGACGTTATCCGTCCGACGTGCTCGCGCGGCTGCAGAAGATGCGGGGCGCGGTCTGGGTCCATGCGGTCAGCGTGGGTGAAGTCTATGTCGCGGGTCAGGTGATGCGGGCGATGCGGGCACGCGACCCCGGCCTTCGTTTTGTTTTCAGCACCACCAGTTCGACCGGATGGCGGGAGGCCGAGAAACAGGTCGGCATGGAAGATGTGCTTGTGTATTATCCGCTGGATTTCCCGCTCTGCGTGAACCGGGCTCTGTCTGCGATCCGGCCGCGCGCGTTGATCCTGACCGAATCGGAGATCTGGCCCACGCTGATCCGCGCCTGCCACCGGCGGGGCGTGCCGCTCTTTCTGGTCAACGCGCGGGTTTCAGACCGTTCGGCGCCGGGGTATCGCCGCCTGCGTTTCTGGTTCGGTCCGGTCTTGCGGATGTTCACCGCGATTCTGGCGCAGTCCGAGACCGACAAGCAGCGCCTCGTGGACGCGGGTGCCGACCCGAAGCGCATCGACGTGACTGGCAGCTTTAAATTCGACGTGGCGATCCGGAACCCCGTCAAAGAGCAGGAGGTTGCCGCCTTTCTGGCGCGCGTGGATTGCGGGCCGACGCGAACGGTGCTGCTGGGCGGGTCGACATGGCCCGGCGAAGATGCGGCGCTGCTCAGGATTTACCGCAGGCTTCGGCCGCGCTATCCGGACTTGCGCCTGGTGCTGGTGCCGCGCCACTTCGAAAAAGCCGATGCCGTGCAGGCGGAGATCGAGCGCGCCGGGTTTGCGTGTGTACGGAAATCGAAAGAAAGGCCCTGTGATCCAACCGGGTGGGATTCCCCATCGATGGGCATTCATCATTCCCTCTCGGAGCGTGATCCTGCCTCCCCGCCCGTTATTCTCGCCGATACAACCGGTGAGCTGATGGGCTTTTACGGGAACGCGCACATCGTTTTTGTGGGTAAGAGTTTGTGCGAGCATGGGGCGCAGAATATGATCGAGCCCTGCCTGTGCGGTGCGGCGACCGTGGTCGGCCCGTATACCGAAAACTTCCGTCCGGTGATGTCTGACCTGCTGGAGTCCGGCGCGTTGGTGCAGGTGCCGGACGAAATGGCGTTGGCGAGCGAGATCGAGCGATTGGTCGGCGATGCTGAGGCGCGCCGCATGCTGGGCGCGCGCGGCACGGAGACGGTCTTGCGCCGCAAAGGTGTGGTGGACCGCAGCGCGGCAGCGCTCTTGTCCGCGGTGCGGCATCACGCTTGAGCGTTCGCGCCCGCGTTTCCCAATGAGGCATGGGCGGCGCACAGCGGATTTGCTATACTCGTGGCATGAAGGTTGAGTGGAAAAGCTATGTGTGCGAGGTCGGCGTGACCTATGCCTGCGCGATGGCGCAGTTGCGCCTCTGGCTGCAGCGCATTCCGCAGGGTTGGCAAACGGCGTTCAGGCACGAGACGCAACGAACATTTGCGACGCTGTGCGCGTGCGACGCGGAACCGGACAACGTAGAGTGGCAGCGTTTCGTCACGCCGTCCGATGCCGCGTCGGTGCGGTTGGTGCCGGTGTTGCCGGACCGTTCGGTGGTGAGCCGGCCGGAGGCCCGCATCGAGATCGCGCCGCGCCACAAAGGCCTCTTTTTCGTGACGATTCCCGTGTGGGTCCGCGTGCAGGCCGAGACGCCCCGCCGCATCGATCTGGGCGACTACCCGACCGCCCTGCTTTCAAAAACCTGGTTCGGCCATCCCTCTGAAGAGGGAGAGATTGGTTATGCGCTGACCACGCGCGCGCGCCAGGACACGGCAGAGTTGACCGATGTGGAGGGACGCGCCATCTGTCCGGTGTTGATCGAAAACCACACCCACGAGGCGTTGGTCTTCGCGCAACTCCTGCTGAACGTGCGGCACATGAGCGTCTATCAGACCGAGGACGGTAAACTGTGGACCAATGAATGTCGCCTGGGCTATACCGGCAGCATCTTTCCGGCTTCAATCACGTTCGGGCGCACGGCGCCCGAGCAGGCCAGAGGCGCCACACTCATCTCGGAGCCGCGCGTGGTGCCTTCGGCCGGACTCACCGCGCGCGTGATCGCCGACGCCATTTTCAAACAACCCTTTTGACTGGATGACGGTCTGTGACAGTGAATACATCCAAACTGAATGCGGCGCTGACCGATTACGCATTACCCTTCTTGGGCATTTGCGCGTGGTTGATTTTTGGCCTCTGGGCCTCTTCGCTGCTCGCGCGTCTGCTGTATGCCGGACTGACCCACAAGTTGGGGACGGACAAGGCGCGCGCGGTTTCCAAGGGATTCAAATTCCTGTTGATTGTGTTGTTTGTGGTCTCGCTGATCCGAGGGGCCGGAGTGGATATCACGGCGGTGTTGGGCGCGGCGGGCGTCGCCGGCGTGGCCATCGGTTTCGCATCGCAAACCAGCCTGTCCAACCTGATCAGCGGATTGTTCCTGGTGCTGGAGCGTCCGTTTAAGATCGGCGACTTGATCGAGGTCGACGGATCGACGGGAATTGTCCACAGTATCGAAATGCTTTCCACCTATATTCGCACCTTCGACAACCGGGTGGTCCGCATTCCGAACGAGATGCTCGCAAAATCCAAGCTGATCAACCTGACCCACTATCCGATCCGGCGCATCGATCTGGAGATCCGCGTGGCATGCAAGGAGGAGCCGGCCCGCGTGATGACGGTTCTGCGCGAGGTGATCATCGCGAACCCATCTTGCTTCAACGAGCCAGAGCCGCTGATCGCTTTGAGGCGGGTGGGGGGGGCCTCGCTTGATTTTTTTGTCGCGGTCTGGGTTGACCGGAAAGAGTTTCTGGCGACGCGCACCTCGCTGTTGCGGGATATTAAGGAACGGTTTGACCGGGAGGGCATTGCGCTGCCATATGGGCGTGTCGCGGTGGTTCAGGGTGCGGGTGAGCCGACGATGAAGCTGTGAAGGGATGAACGAGTCCATGAGAAGAATCCGTGTGGATCAAGCAAACTGGCGAGTCGCCGTCTGTGTGGCGGCCAGTCTGATGACGGGGGTGTTGCTGGCGGTGTGGCTGCGCGCGATGGATGCGGTGGCCGGACGGACGCTGCACACGGGGCTGATGTTTTGGACGTGCGCGGCGGCTGGCTTGGCGCTGGGATATGTCGCGGCGGCGCTCGCCGACCGTGGCGGACGGATACGCGGCAACGGCATCTTGAGCCTGCTCTTTCTGGCGCTGGCAGCAAGCGTGATCGCGCAAAACGTGTGGACGCCTCGGCTGGTTGTGTCCTGGCAGGGGGTGCTGAATGCGCTGACGAGGCGTGAGACGCAGTATCTGTCGTTGCTGTTCCACACCGGCTTGCTCTATGCAGGGGTGCCGGCTCTGGCGGTGGGGGCGATCGCGCGGGTTGCGCTTCAGATGTTCCGACAGGACGCGGCAGACGCTCGGCCCGAGACGGTACTCACGTTGGGCGTGCTGTTGGTTCTGCTGCCGGCCGGTGTCGGGTTCGGCATTGGGCGCGCGACGCTGATCCCGTGGATCGGATTTGGGTTGCTGCGCGGGGCGGCGCTCTGGTTCGGCGTGCTCGCCGGCCTTGTGTTGGCGCGCGGTGTGTGGGCGATACTGCCGATTCTGGCGGTTGGGCTTGCCCTTTTCTTGGCCGGCCCGACGGAGTTGGACGCGGCTCTGGCCGCTGGGGTGTTCAGCCGACTGGTGCATCGCGACAGCGGCTTCGCGCGCGGCCAGCCCGTGTTTGCCCGCCAGACACGGCACCATGCGGTCGCGGCCTATGAAGATTCAGACTACGGGTTTGTCTTCGCGCAGGACGGACGTCCGCTGCTGTTCGGCAATCGTTTCCACACGGCGCGTACGTTGACGGCGTATGTGCCGCTGCTGCTGCACCCGTCGTGTGCGCGGGCGGCGCTGTTCGGGCCGGAGGCGGGGCTCTATCTGCCGTTCTTGGCGCGGGCCGGCGTGAAGGAACTCGCGGTCGGCGGATGCGACGCGGCGCTGCTGAAGCTGGCGATCGCTGCGGATGAACATCTCGCCGGTGCGCCGGTGGATGTGACGCCTCTGCTCCGGCGCCGCGCGCGTCTCACGGCGCCTCAGGCGTACGACCTGATTGTGCTCGCCGGCGAGCCGATGTGGATGCGCGGCACCGGCAAGGCGTACAGTGCCGGGTTGTTCGCCCGTTGCCGCTCTGCGCTCGCGCCCGGCGGTCTGGTGGCGCTGCACGTGGACGGCCGTGCGCTCTCGGCGCGGCGTTTCGCTGCGGTCACCCGTGATTTCGCGCGCGTCTTCCCGAACATGCAGCTCTGGTGCACCGGAACGTATGACTGGTTGCTGATGGGATCGAATGGCATGATCCAGAGTCCGGCCGATCAGATGCTGGCGTGTTTCGAACGGCAGCCGGTCATGCGCGATTTTGCAAGAGCGGGCGTGCTCGCGCTGCCTGAAGCGCTGGCCTGTATGGTCTGCGACGGAGCCGGCGTCGTGCCGTGGCTTGAGCGCACCGGTTTTGCAAACGCGACTGCGAATGCGTGGAGGCTGCCGCGGGTCGTGTTCGGCAACGGGGTGTCGGGTGGACTGTTGACGCCGAATGCCCTTGAACCGGTGCGGCAAAAGACGCTGGAGTGGCTGGTGCCGGGCGAGATGGACGTGGGCGTCTACCAGGCGATCCGTGACAAAACGCTGCTTTGCGCGGACGCGCGCACGCTCTCCGCACGCGCCCTAGCGCAGACGGCAGCCGGCCGGGGCGAGGCCGGTCTGGCTGACGCGCGGGCGGCCGCGAAGCTCAATGCGCGTGATCCGCTGCTGACGCGTCTGGCCGAGAGTTTGGAACTGGAGGGGCGGCGGCGCATCGCGATCGGCGAATTTAAAGGCGGGCTCAAGTGCTACGAGAATCTGCTCTCCTTTTCGCCGGGTTCCGCGCATTCGCACTACGGCATGGGGTTCTGCCTGCGGGCGAGCGGCGATAACGAAACCGCCTACCTGCACTTCGCGCGCGCGGTGGCGGCGGCGCCAGGACAGATCGGTTACCGGATGGAACTGGCCCAGGTGGCGGCAGCGATCGGCGAGTACGCGGAGGCCGACCGGCAGTACGAAGAGATTCTGCGGCGGGAGCCCGAGCACGCGGAGGCGCTGTACCGATATGCCACCTGCCTAGCAACTAAAGAGCGTAAAGACCGAAATATCGAGCAGGCGCTGATGCTGGCTGAAAAGGCCTGCCAGGTGACGGCGTGGCAACACCGAGAATTTGCGTACGGGCTCGCCAATCTCTACTTGGATGCGGGACGGGTGTTGGAAGGCATGGGACTCAAGCGGCGACTGAATGAAGGGGGTGCGCCGGAGGCTGTGCGGTCCCCGGCGGGACGCGTCGGGCCATGAAACGCGGGACAACAGGGAGGCAGGCATGACACGAACGGCATGGTCAGTGATGATGCTCGGCGCCGCGCTCGCAGCGTGGCGGCTGCAGGTGGAGGCCGCCGTGCCCGCGGAGGGGCGCCCGCCGCGTCCGCGGAATGTGGTCGTCATCCTGGCTGACGATGTAGGCTGGGGTGACCTTTCATGTTACGGCGCGACCGCCGTACAGACCCCGCAGGTGGACCGGTTGGCCCGCGAAGGGGCACGCTTCACGGATGCGCACGCCTCTGCGGCCACCTGCACGCCGACCCGCTACGCAATGCTTACAGGCGAATACGCATGGCGCAGAAAGGGGACCGGGATCGCCACCGGCGATGCCGCACTGCTGATTGAGCCGGGCCGCACGACCCTGGCCGCCATTTTTCAGCGCGCGGGCTATGTGACCGGCGTGGTCGGCAAATGGCATTTGGGGCTTGGCCCCGGACCAGGACTGACCGACTGGAATAAGGAGGTCGTTCCCGGGCCGCGCGAGATCGGCTTCGACTATTCGTTTTTGATCCCCGCGACCGGAGACCGCACGCCGTGCGTGTATCTGGAGGACCAACGTGTGGTGGGCCTCGAGCCCGACGATCCGATTCAGGTGAGCTTCAAGTTGAAAGAGGAGAATTATCCTGGCGAACGGGACGGCCGCCGCGACCGCGCGCAGCTCAAGATGGATTGGGATTACGGGCACCACTTTGCGGTGGTCAACGGCATCGGACGGATCGGCTACATGGCCGGCGGCAAGAGGGCGCGGTGGGTGGATGAAGAGATGGCCGACACGCTTGCCGCGAAAGGCGCGGCGTTCATCGCGCGCAACAAAGACAAACCATTCTTCCTGTATTTCGCCACGCACGACATCCATGTGCCGCGCGTGCCGCATCCGCGTTTTGTCGGCAAAACATCGATGGGGCCGCGGGGCGATGCGATCGTGCAGTTCGACTTTCAGGTCGGGGCGATCCTCGACGCCTTGGACGCGCATGGGCTGGCTGAAGATACGTTGGTGATCGTGAGCAGCGACAACGGGCCGGTGCTGAACGACGGGTACAAGGATCAGGCGGTTGAAAGGCTTGGGTCGCACCGTCCGGCCGGTCCCTACCGCGGCCATAAGTACAGCGCGTACGAGGGCGGCACGCGCGTTCCGTTCCTCGTGCGCTGGCCGAAACGGATCAAGGGCGGCACGCAAAGTGCGGCGCTGGTGAGTCTGGTCGATCTCGTTGCGACCTCTGCCGCTTTGTGCGGGCAGCCCCTGGCACACGGCGACGCGCCGGACAGCATGGATCTCTCGGCCGCCCTGCTGGATCCCGGCGCGGCGGGGCGCACGTCATTCATTGCGGAAGGCGCCCGCATGTCGGTGCGTGACGGCGTCTGGAAATTTATCCCGGCGAATGCCCGTAAAGACGGGCAGAAGCACCCGGACACTGGACGACTGGGTGATCCTGACGCGTTTGTCAAAGGCGAGCAGGATACCGGCAGTTGGAATGTGGATCAGCTCTATAACACGGCGATGGACCCGGGCGAAACCCATAATCTGGCCGGCGCGCAGCCTGAACGGGTCGCGGCGATGCGCGCGAAGCTGCAGAACGCGCGGACGGCCGGAAGGACGCGCCCGTGAAAGGAACCGGAGAAGATCACACGGGAACGCGGGCTGATTTTTCTGACCTGTTGCCGGATGCCGTTCTGGACGCTGTGGAACGCGCGACCGGGCAACAGTGCTCGGGCGTCATTCGCGCGTTGCCGAGTTACATCAACCGGGTCTACACGGTGGGCATGGAGAACGGCGAGCGTGTCGTGGCGAAGTTTTATCGTCCCGGGCGCTGGAGCCGCGCGGCAATCCTTGACGAGCATGCGTTTGTTCGCGCGTGTGCGGATGAAGAGATTCCGGTCATCGCGCCGCTGCCGCTCGCGCAAGGCGGTACGCTGGGCGATGCGGACGGCATCGCATTCGCCCTGTTCACGCAGCGCGGCGGACGGCCGGTCGAGCCGGCCGATCCCGGCAATGCGCTCTGGGGCCGCCTCGGGGCGCTGCTGGCCCGCATTCACCGTGTTGGCGAGCGCGCGCCTGCGCCGGCACGGCTCACGCTGCATCCGCTCACCGCAACGACGTCGGATCTTGACTATTTGCTGGACCATGATTTTCTGGAACCGCGCGAGGCGGCGCGGCTTGAGGCGTTCGGCGGGGATCTGCTCGATGCGGTGGCGCCACTTTTTGACGGGGTCGAAACGATCCGGCTGCATGGCGACTGTCAGCACACCAATGTGCTGGAACGGCCTGATTCCGGCCTCTTCTTGATCGACTTCGATGACATGATGAACGGTCCGCCCGTTCAGGATGTGTGGATGCTGCTGCCGGGACGCGCGGCATCGGCGCGCGCCGAGTTGGAGCAGATCATCGAAGGCTATGAATCATTCCGCGCGTTTGACCGCGCGAGCGTGCGCCTGATCGAGCCGCTGCGCGCGATGCGCATGACCTATTATCTTGCCTGGTGCGCGCGCCAGGCGCACGACGCGTCCTTTCTCCAGAACCATCCGGAATGGGGGTCGCGCGCCTTCTGGGCCAGGGAGCTGGCCGAGTTGGAAGAGCAACTCGCGGTCATCCGGGAGGCGGGAGGTCACTCCGGCGCTCTTTGAAGAAATCCTGCAGGATGGCGCGGCACTCGGGTTCGAGAATGCCGGGTTGAACCGCCGGGCGGTGGTTGAGCCCGGGATGGTTCAGGATCGAAAAGACCGAGTGACCGCCGCGCTTGGGGTCAGAGAGTCCCCAGACCGCCAGCGGCACGCGGGCCAGCACGATCGCGCCGGCGCACATGCAACACGGCTCCTTGGTCACGTAGAGAATGGTGTCCGTCAGCCGCCAGTCTCCCGTCGCGGCGGCTGCTTGCGTGAGTGCGATCATCTCGGCGTGCGCCGTGGCGTCCTTCAGCAGCTCTGTTTGATTGTGGGCACGCGCCAAGACTCGGACCGCCGCGAGCGGGGTTTCGGCCGATTCAGGCCGGCGGATGATGACGCAGCCTGTCGGGACCTCGCCGTTATCCGCAGCTTTGGCGGCTTCGCGCAGGGCGAGCCGCATGAAATACGCATGGAATTCAGGTGTGAACATGGTGGTGGCCTGACGGGTAACACGGTGCGCCCAACAGGCGCATCAGACATTCAGTGCCGCCATTGTAGCGGACGGTGCGTGCGCCGTGAAGCGCGTTTATGAGCGTTGTGCGCTGAGGCCGGCGCATGGCAGTTCTGTTGGGGTCCGTGATTCGTAATCGTAATCTTGCTCGTAATCATAATCTTGAATGTGGCACGCACGAGCTATTACACTGTCATCATGAACGGGCTATTCGACCATGAGAAG
>JAQUEX010000228.1 GCA_028684935.1 Kiritimatiellia bacterium
CCGCCCGCCACCAACCGATTACGCAAGGTTTGCTTCCGACACGATACACTTGGTATAGTCATCGCCTGAATCATGGATGGGGGGAAAGATGATGCATCAGGCATATTGTTGGTTTTTTGTGTGCGTGGCGGCGTCGACGCTGGAAGCACAGGTCAATCTGCTGACCAACGGACATTTTGAGGCGGGCGAGAAATCGCCTGTGGGCTGGAGTCTCGGCAAAGCCGGCGGCGACTGGGTGCGTGAGGGCGGAATCGATGGCGGCGCGTGCGTGTCGGTCAGCGGCGACGGCACGGCCGACAACGCCTGGCTGTCGGACCCGGTGACGTTTCAGCCCAACCACCTCTACCGCTTTTCGTTTGTGGCGCGCGCCGAAGAAGCGGGCGGCGGGACTGCGGTCTGCGGGCCGTCGTTCGCAAACGTGGATCTTGGCGTGCCCGGCAAGACGTGGCGCCTCTACGAGCATGTCTTTGCAACACCGCTGCGCAAGGATCTTTTGACGGCACCGGTGCGTCTCGGTCAATGGCAGATGAAGGGGCGGGTTTTTTTCGATGCGGTGCGCCTTGCTCCGGTGCTGGCGGTTCACGCGCCGCTGGGTGAATCCGCTTTGGGAGAGGGCGAGCGGCGCGAAGGCCGTCGTTACTTGTTTGACGCGCAGCTTGGCGGAGACGGACGGAATCACAGCCGCCCGCTGCTGGCCTTCACGGCCGGGTTCAACAGCGACCGCTGGTGTTTCAGCGAGGGAAATTTCGTGACGTACCGCCATGACGGCGGTGGACAGTCGATGCTCAACGGCTCGCTCGAGGTGAGCAGCGGCTATTATGTGTCAGGCCGTCTGTCGATCGATGCGTCGAAAGACGGTAAAGAGTGGGAACACGTGGGGCAACTCACCAACAGCGGCACGGTGAAGATCGATTTGCCCGCCGCCCTTTTTCCGGCCGAGGCGCTCTGGGTGCGGTTGCGCGGCGTGAAGCCGCCCTGCAACCTGCAGGTGAACGGCTACCGGTTTGAAGGTGATGTCGGAGGGGAGCCGGTCACGCTCGCCGGGGCGACACGATACATCGAAACGGAGATTCGCAGGCCGCGCGTGCGCGTGCAGGTGCGGGGGCTGGGCGATGCCTTGCCGGGCGGAGCCAATCAAGTGGATCTGCGCGTGCAGAATGCGACCGGCGCTCCCTTGGACACGCAGGCGCGCGTGATCTTTTCTCGTCCTGGCGAACCCCCTCACACCAACGCAGTGGCCGTGAATTTTCCCGGAGGCGGTGCCTTCGACATCCAGGTTCCGTATGGGGTGCCGGGCGTCGGCCAGTGGCAGATGGCCGTCGAAGTGGGCGACGCCTTCACGGCGCGCAGCTCCGTCCATGTGCCGGAATTCTATGACGACAGCTACGGCGAGCTGCTGCCGGTCAGCCATCCTTCGCTCAATCTTTGGCGCGCGTCCTCGGGCTGGAAGATTCCTGAATACCGCGCGCTGCCGCGCCAGATCGCCAAAGCGCTGTCGCTGCGGCTGGCCGCGAACGAGATGGAGGCGCTGCAACTGGTGGTTGCGCCGAATGTCGCGCTCACCAATGTGACGGTGTCGGTCTCGGATCTGCGGTATGGCGCCCACGTGATCGCCGCGAGCCAGATTCAGGTGCTGCGTGTCGGCTATGTGCCGGTGACGCGCAAGACCGACCGCACCGGCACCCTCGCGAATTGGCCGGACCCGCTGCTGCCGCAGACCGCGGCGACGATCCTGGCCGCCGGTCGCCATCACCCGTTCTGGATCTGCGTCAAAGCGCCGCGCGAGGCGGCGCCCGGCATCTATCGCGGTACGGTCACGGTTCAGGCCGACGGTGTGAGCGTGTCAGCAGGACTGAATGCCGAGGTCTATGGCTTTGCGTTGCCCGACACGCTGACCTGCGAAACCGCATTCGGCTTTAATCCGTCAACCGTGTGGCGCTATCACGGCGTACGCGAGCCGGAGCAGCGCCGCGCTGTTCTGGACACCTATCTGCACGCGCTGGGCGAACATGGCATCTCGATCTACAATCCCGCGCCGATGGACGGCTGGAGCGTGAGCTGGACTGGCATGAATCCGTGGCAGGGTGGACGCCTCGTGACGGATGTGAAGAGCGAGGGGCAGGGGGCCCTGCAGGTGGTGGACGACAGCCCGCAGCACAATGTAGGCGCACGGTACGCCCAAGCGGTCGCGTTGCCGGCGAAAGGATTCAAGATCGCGTTCAAGCACCGCACCGATGTCCCGCACCCGTTTCTGTTCTCGATCAACTATCTGAAAGCGGACGGCAGTTGGATGCCGGGCTGCAACACGGACATCACCGTGAACGGCGCGCCGGAGTGGCAGCGCTTTGAAACGGTGCATGCCGCGTTCCCCGCCGAGGCCACGGCCTGTCAGTTCACGCTGTATGCGGCCGGATACCAAGAGCCCGGCTCGGCCACGGGTACGGTTTGGATCGACGCGCTCTCGGTGACGGACGCAGAGACAGGCAAAGAGCTGGTTGCGGGCGGCGGGTTCGAGCCGGTGGACATCGCCGCCGTTGAGCCGGTCTTCGATTGGACGCGCTGGGATACCGCGATGGAGCGGGCATTCGAGGTGCATCGGTTCAACACGTTCTCCATGCATGTGGACGGTCTCGGCGGCGGCACCTTCCATGAACGGTACGAGCCGACCTTCATGGGCTATCCGGAAAGCGCGCCCGAGTACGACATCCTGCTCGGCAAATATCTGCGCGGGATCGAGGCGCATCTCAAGCAGAAGGGCTGGCTGGACAAGGCGTTCGTCTACTGGTTCGACGAGCCGGATCCCAAGGATTACGCTTTTGTGATGAACGGCTTCGCCAAGCTCAAGCGCCACGCCCCCGGCCTGCGCCGCATGCTGACCGAGCAGATTGAGAACGAGCTGGTCGGCGGGCCGAATCTCTGGTGCCCGCTGACGCCGTCGCTGAATGTGGCGGGCTTGGAGGAACGGCGTGCGGCGGGGGATCAATTCTGGTGGTATGTCTGCTGCGGGCCGGTGGCGCCGTATGCCACCGAATTCATTGACCATCCCGGCACAGAGATGCGCGTCTGGCTGTGGCAGACATGGGCGGAGCGGGTCACCGGCATTCTGATTTGGGATACCGTGTATTGGACCAGCGGCACCGCGTATCCGGATCAGGAAAACCCGCAGAACCCGTATCTGGATCCGATGAGCTGGGTGTCCGGCTACGGTGTGGCGCCGGGCACGAAGCAGCCGTGGGGCAATGGTGACGGCCGCTTTCTATATCCGCCCCTTGCAGCGGCGGATGGCAAGCCGGCGGCGCCGGTGCTGGACGCGCCGGTCGTCAGTTACCGTTTGGCGATGCTGCGCGACGGTCTTGAGGACTATGAGTATTTTGTGATGTTGAAGCGACTGCTCGCCGAAAAAGGCGGGACCTTGACGCCGCGCGAGTGCGAGAATGTGTCGGCGCTGTTGACGGTGCCGGCCGATGTGTCTGCCAGCTTGACGAGTTTCACGCGCGATCCGGCGCCGCTGGAGACGCACCGCGACAAGCTGGCCAGGGCGATCGTGATGCTGCTGAAACGCTGAGGGGAGAAACGCAGGGATGACAGGACAAGGAGGACGGATGAAGCGAAGGTTCGGAAGTGTGGTGGCGGGGATGTGTGCGGCAGGCTGCGTGATGGCCGCGTCGCCTTTCGAAGGCGCGTGGTGTCTGACCTCCCCTTCCGGCGGCGCGGTCTGGATGCGCGTGGAGATGAACCAGGGTGTGCCGTCCGCCAAAGCCATGTGGGAGATCGGCGGGGTCGAACCGTTCAAGCGTGTCGCGCTTGAAGACGGGGTGCTCGTCATGGAACGGCCGCATGATCATTGGTATATGACGGCAAAAGGGATGCGGCGCGACATCCTCGGGACCGACACGCTGCGCGCGACCGTGCAGGGCGACGCCATGACGGTCGAGCTGGCGCGTGCGCTCAAGGACGGCACGCGGCTGCCCGTGCAAACGATGCGCGGCAAACGACAGGCACCGCTGCCGCGCCGTCCCGATCTCGCGTCGCTGCGTTTCGGAGAGCCCATCACGCTGTTCAACGGCCAGAGCCTGTCAGGCTGGCGGTTGACGAATCCCGCCGACAACAATGCCTGGGCGGCGCGTGACGGTCTGCTGGTGAACACGCCGCAGTTGGAAGAGGGGCCGGCTCCGAAACAGTTCGGCAACATCCGCACCGACCGCGAGTTCGAAGATTTTCGTCTCACGCTGGAAGTCCGGCTGCCCAAAGGCGGCAACAGCGGCATCTATCTGCGCGGCCGGTACGAGGTGCAAGTGACCGACTCCCACGGCCGGCCGCCGAGTTGGGGCGGCATCGGCGGCGTCTACTCCCGCATTGTTCCGCTGGAGAACGCCGCCCGTCCGGCGGGCGAATGGCAGACCTTCGACATCATTTTTGCCGACCGCCACGTCACGGTCCGGTTGAATGACCGGCTTGTTATCGACAACCAGCCGCTGGAGGGGTGCACCGGCGGTGCCCTGACCGCAGACGACGCTCAGCCGGGGCCGATCTACTTCCAAGGCGACCACACAGCGGTCGAGTATCGCAACATCAGGCTCTATCCACGCATAAAGTGAGAAGCGATGGCGACAAAACCAGTATGGGTGTTGGTTGGCGTCTGCGCGGCATGCTCGGTAACGGCCGAGCCGTTGTCAGCGCAACGTCTCGACGCGCTTAGCGCACGTTACGGTGTTGATACGTTGCGCGAATATCGTCTGCTCGAACGCGAGCGCACGGTGCAGCCCCGCACACACAAGGGGATTTTTGACGAGGCTGCGCGGCGCGGCCAGGCCTTCCATCCTCAGGCAACGATTCTCCCGGCTGACCGCGACCCGCTCGACATCGTATTGCGCCGCACACGCGCCCTGTTTCAAGACCTCGCGCGGCAGGTCGATCTCGCCACGCTGGGTGAACGGCTCGCCGCGCTGGAGCAATCGGCCGCGCGCGTGCAACCCGACGAGCAGGAGGCGCGGATCGCGCTGCTGCAACGCCTGCTCGCTCTGCGCCGCGAGATCGCGTTTGCGAATCCGCTGCTGGCGTCGATCTCAAAGATTCTGTTTATCACGCGCGAAGCCCTCCCGCCCGACGAATATTATTGGGGCGTGCACATGTGCGACCAGTATTTCGGGTTTCATGCCACGTTGCACGGCACCACGCAGGGGAACGGCCTCTACGCGCTGGAGGCGCCGTGGTCCGCGCAGCCGCGCGCCC
>JAQUEX010000229.1 GCA_028684935.1 Kiritimatiellia bacterium
CGCCGCTTTACGACTTCACCGCGCCGGACGGCGTGCGCCACACGGTCTGGCGCGTCGAAGAGGATGCCGCCCCGTGGGTCGAGGCCTTCGGCCAGGTCCCGCTGGCCTACGTGGCGGACGGCCACCACCGTGCGGCCGCCGCCTTCCGCTCCGGCCAGCAGCGCCGCGCCGCCAACCCGAACCACACCGGGCGCGAGGAGTACAACTGGTTTCTCGCCGTGCTCTTCCCGGAGACCCAGTTGCGCATCCTGCCCTATAACCGCTGCGTCGCGGACCTCAACGGACTCGCGCCCGACGCTTTTCTGGCGCAGGTCTCACTGATTTTCACCACGGCACCGGCCGACGGCGCCGAGCCGGTCGGCCCGCGCGAAGTGCGCATGTATCTCGCCGGCCGCTGGTACGCGCTCACGTGGGAAGAGGTCGAGGCCGACCCCGTGGGCCGCCTCGATGTCAGCGTCTTGCAAGACCGCCTGCTCGCTCCGGTGTTGGGCATCGACGACCCGCGCACCAACACGCGCATCTCGTTTGTCGGCGGCATCCGCGGCACCGGCGAGCTGACCCGCCGCGTGGACGGCGGCCGCGACGCGGTGGCCTTTTCGATGTACCCCGTGACCGTCGCCCAGATGATGGATATCGCCGACGCGGGACAGATCATGCCGCCCAAGAGCACCTGGTTTGAACCCAAGCTGCGCTCGGGCCTGCTGGTCCATACGCTGGACTGAGCCTCGGTTGGCGGCGGGCACGCCGCCATTTTGGAGCGCGGCGGCTTGCCGCCGCTTTGGAAAGCGGGAGCAAGCTCCCGCACTCCACAAACCGGTCGTAGCCCACCAGCCGATGACGATTGCGGCCACTCAAAGCGCCACGCGCCGGCCGGCTGGCCGGCGCACCTCCTGCCGCGGCAGGATGCCCGCCTCATGACGGGCGGCTTGCGGATGATCGACCACCACGCTGAAGACGCGGTAACGCGCGATGAGGCCGGACGCTGACTTCATCGCCGGCGGCGGGTGGCTCTCGCCGGCGTACGCCTTGCCGGTCAGGCGCGTCTGCTCGTTGTACACCGTCCAGCCCCCGGCGTCCTCGGCCTCGAGGATCTCCTTCACATCTTCTTTCGTGAGCCGCGTGCGCGACTGCCGGGTGGCGGCTTTCTCATACTGGATACGCAACGTCACGTCGTTGACGGTCGCCGCCGTGATGACCCAGTCGCCGTGGTGGTAGACGATGTTGCGCGCGTTCGCCAGAATCATGCGCGCCGCGTCGTCCTGCTCCTCGCCGGCACCGCCGTAGCGCGTCTCGCTCTGCGTGACGCTCTCGCCCACGCGCGCCTGCGCCGCGCAGGCCGCGCCCAGCAGGCAAGCCGCCGCCATGCGGGTGATCCTCGGTCGCGTTTTCACCGGCCGGCCCTCCCTCTGCGCGAATTCGCTTTGACAAACTCCGTAATGCGGGTCAGGGTCTCCGGACTGAGAAAATGCTCCATCGCGCAGGCATCCTTCTCCGCCGTTTCGTCGGAGACCTTGAGCAGCATCAGGAATTTCTTGAGCAGCGTATGGCGGCCGAGAATCTCGCTGGCGGCGCGCGCGCCGGCCTCGGTCAGATCCACGGCGCCATACGGCTCCTGGGTGACGTAGCCATGCTTCTTGAGTTCCAACACAGCCTTGATGACCGAAGGCATCTTGACGTGCAGCGCCAGCGCCACGTCGCGCACACGGGCGCCGCCGTTCGCCTGCACCAGCAGGTAGATGGTCTCCAGATAGTCTTCCAGGCTGTTGGTCATGGCGCGTTCATAACTTCACGTTTCTGTCCGCAGATTGTTCAGATTTCCGCAGATATTGATTCAATCTGTGTAATCTGCGTAATCTGTGGATAAGGTTACCCCATCCGTCGTTCCCGCTCCGCGGGCGGCTGGCTTACCGCTTTTTCTCGAAGCCCTGCGCGTCGATGATCTTCTGGAGCCCGGCGCGCAGCGTGCACTCTTCCGGCAGCACCTTGTTGCGGATCAGGACGTTGCAGGCGTTGCGCACGCCGATGATCTCGCCTTTGCGGCCTTCCAGCTTCTGCTTGTCCAGTCCGCCCAGCTCGGCGAGATAGGCACCCGCGATCGCTTTCACCTCGTTGATGCGGGCGTCCGTCTTTTCGTAGGAGATGACCTCCAGCAAACGGTGGAGCGCCGCCGCCTTGTTGGGATCGGCGGGATTGGCCTGCGCATAGAGCTTGGCCGCGGTTTTGCTCCGAAGCGCCATCACGTCCGCCTCGTTGGCTGCCGGCCCGCCGTGCGTGGTGTTCGCGTAGCGCGAGGGAATCTCGCGCAGCCAGATGTTGCGGAAGCGCACCGGATTGCCGTGGTCCTGAAGCTGCAGCGGCAGCTTGGTCGGATGCGGCGCGAGCGGGCGGCGGCGGCAGTGCGTGGTCATGCCCTCCATCTCCCAGTGGTCCTGCACCAGCACACCGTTGTGGAAGACCGTGATCGACCCCGGCCACTTCAACGTCTCGCCCTCCCAGACCGGCTGATGAAACACGATGTCGTAGGTCTGCCACTCGCCCGGCTTGCGACTGGCGTTCACCAGCGGCGGATTCTCGGCGTAGATCGAGCCAGCCTGGCCGTCGGCATAGTTGGGGTTCTTGTTGCTGCCGTCCGGCAGGACTTCCGTCTCATAAGAATCCAACACCTGGATTTCGTAGTTCCCCATCGGGAAAATACCGCTGTTTCCGCGGCCCTGGCCCTGGCCCTCGACCTTGACGGGTGCCGCCCACTCGATGTGCAACTGGCAGTCGCCGAACGACTCTTTGGTCCGGATGTAGCCCGCGCCTTTGACCGACTCGAGTGCGCCGTCCGCCAAGCGCCATTTGGTCGGCTCGCCCTTGGTGCTCTCCCACTTGTCGAGCGAGGTGCCGTCAAAAAGGACAATCGCGTCTGACGGCGGTCGGCCCGGCTCCGCCGCGACCTTTTTGGGCGCCGGCCGATTCATGTCATGCACCGCCCACGCATGCCGCGCATCCGGCGTGTCGCCGTACAGTCCCGCCATCACCGTCGCCGCCGTCCCTGCGGCCAGAGCCGCCACCATCATTCTCACGTGCTTCATTCGAGTGTTCCTCCAAAGATATAAACCGTCTTTCGGTTGTTACCGGACAGTGTGACACAAAAGCATACGGGTGACAAACCTAATTGACGGGGGGCGCGCGAACGTGCGAAACTGGCCGCCAATGGGGTCGGAAATCACCGGCCCGGAGGAGCTTGTTCCATGGCTGGTGAAGAGCTGACCCCGATGATGCGCCAGTACCGGCGCATTAAAGCGGAGTTGCCGGATGGCGTGATCCTGTTGTTCCGCCTCGGGGATTTTTATGAGATGTTTTTTGAGGACGCGCGCGCCGCGGCCCCGATCCTGGGCGTGGCCCTGACCCAGCGAGCCGGCACCCCGATGTGCGGCGTCCCCTACCATGCCATCGACGCCTACCTCGCCAAGCTGATCCGCGCCGGCAAGAAGGCCGCGATCTGCGACCAGATGGAGGAGCCGTCCCAGGCCAAGGGCATCGTGCGCCGCGAAGTCACCCGCGTGGTCACGCCCGGCACGGTCACCGAAGATGAGATCCTCGACGCCGCGCGCAACAATTACCTTGCCGCGCTCTATGCCGGAAAGGCGCTGGGCTTGGCCCTGCTGGACCTCTCGACCGGCGCCTTCACGGTCGAGGCCGTGGCCGACGCCGCCGCGCTGACCGAGCTGCTCAAGCGCTATGCGCCCAGCGAGTGCCTGATCGGCCGCGAGGCGCTCGCCGACCCGCGCGTGCAACGCGTCCGCGCCGCAGGCGCGCTCGGCACCGTCACCGACATCGACGATTGGACGTTCGAGTATGACTGCGCCTGCGACCGCCTGCTGCGCCACTTCCAGGTGCACTCGCTCGAAGGCTACGGCTGCGAGGGCTCGGCCGAGCTGGTGGGCCCGGCCGGCGCGCTGCTCCGCTACGTGAACGAGGAGCTGCGCCACGCGGTCGGCCATGTCCGCACCCTGCACGTGCGCCACGCCGACGCCTTTCTGACACTCGATGAAAACACCTGCGTCAACCTCGACCTGATCCCGCAGCGCGGCAAGCCGCAGGAGGTGACCCTGCTCGGCGTGCTCAACAACACGCAGACGCCGATGGGCGCGCGCCTGCTGCGCGCCTGGCTGATCCGGCCGCTGCGCCAGGCGCCCGCCATCGCGGCGCGCCTCGACGCGGTCGAATGCCTGACCCGCCAGCGCCTGGTTTTGAACGACCTGCGCGACAAGCTCGCGCAGGTGCGCGACCTCGAACGGCTCATCGCGCGCATCGACTCCGGACGCGGCAACGCGCGCGACGTGCGGGCGCTGGCCGCCTCGCTGCTGCCGGTGCCCGCGCTGCGCGAGCGCCTCGAGCAGACGCCCGACGCGCTGCTGCGCGAAACCGCCACGCTGCTCCACCCCCTACCCGAGCTGGTCGCACTGATCGAACGCGCCGTCGCCGACGAGCCGGCCGCCGGACTCAAGGACGGCGGCATCATCCGCTCCGGCTACTGCGCGGAGCTGGATGAGCTGCGCGCGCTGGCCTCGGAAGGCCACGACTGGCTCGCCAAATACCAGGCCGGCGAACAGGAGCGCACCGGCATCAAGACCCTCAAGGTGCGCCACAACAAAGTCTTCGGCTACTATATCGAGGTCTCCAAAGGCCAGGCCGGCGCCGTGCCGCCGGAGTACGAACGGCGCCAGACGCTGGTCAACGCCGAACGCTTCATCACGCCGGAACTGAAGAGCTACGAGCAGAAGATTTTCGGCGCGCAGGAGCGCTCCACCGCGATGGAGTTCGAGCTGTTCTGCGCGCTGCGCGAACAGGTCGTGGCGCACACCGCAGCCGTGCAGGAGACCGCCGACGCACTGGCGCAGGCGGATGTGCTGGGCGCGCTGGCCGACCGCGCCCTCGCCCTCGGTTATGTGCGCCCGGACATCACCGAGGACGACACGCTGGAGATCCGCGACGGCCGCCACCCGGTGATCGAACAGCTTCCCGACGCCGAGCAGTTCGTCCCCAACGACGCTCTGCTCGACTGCCGCCGCAACCAGATCATGCTGATCACCGGGCCGAACATGGCGGGCAAATCGACCTTCATCCGGCAGGTCGCGCTGATCGCGATCATGGCGCACATCGGCTCGTTCGTGCCGGCGCGCGCCGCGCGCATCAGCCTGCTGGACCGCGTCTTCACGCGCGTCGGCGCGGGCGACGA